>JBBRYH010000054.1:0-23065 GCA_038237845.1 Bacteroidia bacterium | reverse complement strand
GTACATCATTGGCAATTCAGTATTTTCTGCCAAGAAACATTCATATGACTTGTTTTTTAAAGCTTCATGAAAAATATGTACGGCGTAATCTGTTGTTCCTCCACCCGGTGCTGCTTTCCATCCAATTAATCCAGGGTAGCGAAGACTTCTGGTATCTACGCCATGTTTTCTGAAATACCATTCGCACCATCTTTCTCCTGCTTGCTTACTGATGCCATAAATTGTTGTCGGTTCAACAACGGTAAACTGAGGTGTATTTTGTCGCGGAGTGGTGAGTCCAAAAACAGCAATTGAACTTGGCCAGTATATTTTTTTAATGTGCCCTTCTCTCGCTAATTCCAACACATTAAAAAGACTCTCCATGTTCAGTTTCCAAGCGAACATAGGATACTGTTCTGCAGTTGCGGAAAGCATGGCTGCTAAGAGATAAACCTGAGTAATGGAATGCTTTTTTATCAACTCGTGCAATTTGGTTTTGTCCAATGCATCAAGTGTTTCAAACGGACCGCTTTCCATCACTTCCTTGGCTGCATCTTTAAGGTCTGAGGCAACAACATTATCACTGCCGTTTCGCTTTCGCAATTCCATCACAAGTTCTGTTCCAATTTGCCCGGAGGATCCGATTACTAAAATTTTGCCCATTGATTTTATTTTAGAGAAGAAGGTGTAAAGTTATAAAAGAGAGGCAGGTAAAAAAGGGACAAGAGAAATGAAAAAAAAATAATTGTTTATTCCAAAATTTTCTGACTGATTTTCGTCATCTATAAATTGATTGCAGGCCTTATCTTTGCTTCATGTCCATTCTATATAATCGGGTTAACAGGGGTGAAATGCGTCAGTGTTTGGCGAAGGAGCCTTTTAAACGGATTACACTTTCTTTTTATCGCTATGTGATTTTGAATGATGCAGATAAGATGCGAAATATTTTATGGCGAGAATGGAATGAGTTTTCTGTATTCGGAAGAATTTATTTAGCGAGAGAAGGAATCAATGCGCAGTTGAGCGTTCCGGAACACTATTTTGAAAGTTTCCGGAATAAGCTTTTTCAGCATCCTGAATTTAAAAACGTGCCTTTTAAAATTGCAGTGGAAGATGACACCGAAGAAGAGGGCGCAAGTGGAAAATCTTTTGCATGGCTTACAATAAAAGTGAGAAAAAGAATTGTGGCAGACGGATTGCCAGATGATGTGTATGATGTTACGAATGTCGGAAATCATCTGAGCGCATTGGAATTTAATCAGGCGATGGAAACTCCAGGCGTGATTGTAGTGGACATGCGCAATCATTATGAGAGTGAAGTAGGACATTTTGAAAATGCAATTCTTCCGAAAGCGGATACGTTTAAAGAAGAATTGCCGATGGTGGTAGAACAATTGAAGGGGAATGAAGGCAAAAAAATTCTGATGTATTGCACGGGTGGAATCCGTTGTGAAAAAGCAAGTTCGTATTTAAAGCATCACGGTTTTAAAGATGTGAATCAATTGTATGGCGGTATTATTGAGTATGCGAGAGAAATAAAACAGGATGGAATTGAATCGAAATTTATTGGTAAAAATTTTGTGTTTGATGAGCGCTTAGGGGAACGGATTACAGAAGATATTATTTCCAATTGTCACCAATGCGGAGCGAAGTGCGATGATCATGTGAATTGTGCGAACCTGGAATGTAATTTGCTTTTTCTGCAATGCGATAACTGCGGAACAAAAATGGAAGGTTGTTGTTCAAAGCGATGTGTGGATTGGAAAAATTTGCCGGAAGAAGAAAAAGTGAAACTGAGAAATGAAGGGAAACCTTTTGTGGCAATTTCGAGATATCATTCGAGGTTGAGACCTGTGTTGGGGGAAGAGAAAAACATACAATAAAATCTCTGCTTCTTAGTCCTGATTAAACGGTGAATTTGTATGTATTTTCTCCGATGTTTGTTTTCGGTCAAATCCAATGCTATTGTCAACGAGCGAAGGATATAATTTGACATTCAGGTAGGAATGGTGTATATTTCATACAAATAACACACTAACCCCAAATCCAAATTCATGAAATCATCGCTAATTTCACTAAAGGTCTTTTTGACTACGTTTTTTTTGTTGCTAATCGTCGACTTTTTTGCACAAAACAACCCTCCTGCCAAGCATTGGCAATTTTCCGATAAGTCCAATGTTTTGCCTGTTACCGGTGAAGATTGGCTCTACAATATAATGAGTACAAGTGATGGAGGTTACCTTGGTTGTGGCTACACTGAAATAAATTCTCCTGCAATAAATAACAGTGAAGTGGCATTAGTGAAATTAGATGCGCATGGTAATGTGGTGTGGGATCAGATTTTCGATGATGGCAACTCTGCTGACCATGATTATTTCGTTGACGAGGTAGAAGTATCGGATGGCTATGTTATTCTTGGTATTGGCGAAAACGATCTGCAGTTTTTTAAGGTAGATAAGCGAACTGGTGTAGTACTTGTGGGTCCGATTTATTTTAATTCTTTGAATATTGGAACAGAGGTAGGATTGATTTATTCTTCGATTAGAGAAATCAGGGATGCTTCCTATGTTGTTACTGGATATATTATCGGCACTACTGCAACATTGGCAGCACCACGTGCAATGTTAATAAAACTTGATGTGAATGGAAATCTTGACCTTTCTTTTAATTCCACCGGATACAAGACATACGGTAACAATACTTCTAGTGCAAGAAACGCCAGAGTAATTTATGATGTTCTTGGTAATCCAACAGAATTTGTTTTTACTGGATATATCAATAATGGAACTGACGATGATGTTTATGTTGTAAAAACAGACTTAGGAGGAAATGTGATTTGGCAAAATAATTACGCAGAAACAACTTTGACTGGATATATAGATAACGGACCGGATGCAACGCTTTGTTCGACTTGTTTTACTTCAACTGAAACTAACAACGAACATGGTTTTTCAATAGAACAAAAAGGAAATGGAGGGAATCTTGCAATATTAGCTTGGTTCGATTATCAGGGATTTTGCTTCCCTCCAAGTTCTGGATTATGTTCTCCATATAATTATCTCGATCAATCCTATCTTGATATAGATGGAGCTCTTTTTGAACTTGATCTCAATGGAATTCCAACTGGAATTGCAGTTAATGTTGCGCATTATACAGGCATAGACTTTTTTACACCTTTTGTTTTTGACGGAACCGACTATGTGATTCTTGGAGCGGATGCCACAAATCCTGCTCTTGTTCAAAGTAATCTGACAAAAATTGACGGCACAAATGGGAATGTGAAATGGACGAGAAATGTACAAGGGGACGGTTCTGTAAATTGTCCCTTCGGATTGGATTTAGCAAACGATGGTGGATATATTATTGCAGGAAATAATGAAATTGACGATGAGGATTATTTAGCTATTAAACTATACAGCGACTGCCAGACAAACGTTCCATTTGGTATTGCAAATGATATTTTTATTAATGGTCAACAAACAATTTCTTCTTCCCAATCTTATAAGGGCGTAATTTATGTGCAAGCGGGGGGTAGCCTAACCATTTCTGGGACGAATACAATTTTACGATTTGCCGATACACGTCAACTTTACGACTTCGACCAACTGGCTACCAATACTGTCGCAAAAGCATCGGGCATTGTAATATTACCCGGCGGAAAGGTTACCATAATTGGTGCAACACTAAAAGGAATCAACGCCTGCGGAAGTGAATATATGTGGCAGGGAATAAGAGTAGAAGGAAATCCGAATGCAAGTCAGCTTCCATCTACCAATCAGGGTTTGTTAATAATGACCAGCGCAAAAATTGAAAATGCACTGATGGGTGTTTTGTTGAACGATGTAGTCTGGAATCAAAATGGACACTCAACAGTAGATTATCCCGTGCAAATGGGCGGAGGAATAATTCGGGCAACAAATTGTACTTTTTTAAACTGTGCGAGAAGCTCACATTTTACACCATATACATATTCCATTGCCAATCCAAACAACACTTCCAGTTTTTTTACGGGATGTAATTTTACAAATGATGCTCCATTAGTTGATCCCGATTTTATTATTCCAAATATAAATAATCCAAATAGTCCTGGAATTCGTACCGGAAATAATTCCTTTGTTTCAATATGGGAATACAATGGATTGAAATTTCACGGCAATACGTTCAAGAGTACCGTTTCTTATCCTTCTCCGAATGCGCTTGCACTCAGAGGAAATGGCATTGTAAGTTGGGATGCAAATTTTATTGTTGACCGCAAATGTGATATCGTTGACCAAAATGGCAATTGTGCAGGTGCAAGAAATGTTTTTGAGGGTCTTAATCGGGGTATTGATGCAAACACATCAACAGGAATTGGTTTGGTAAATATTAAAGGATGTTACTTTAAAAACAACGCTTACGGCATTGTACTTAATGCAACAACCTTAACAAGCATTACCAATAATATTTTTGATATTCCACTTTCGGATGGTAATTTCATTGGGGATGGAGATGCTAACTTTGGTATTTATTCAACTTCGGCCTGGGGTTATAAAATTGAAGAAAATACGTTTAATACAACAGGGTTGAATTCATCGGGTGGAACTTTAGGAGTTCTTACTCGCAACGCTACTCCCGGTGGAGGAAGCATTTATAGGAATACCTTTAACAATATCGTTGACGGCAATCAGGCGGAAGCATATAATATATTTACAAATATTGATTGCAATAGTTATTCCGGACCCTCATTTACGCCAACGTTTTTCGACTGGGCGATTACATCTGGTAATTTAGGCTCGCAAGGAAGTTGTACTCCCAATGCACTACCTGCCAAAAACACTTTTTCTTCCTCGGCTATAGGTGTAGAGCAAATTTTTCATTATAGCTCATTGCCCGCGAGTTTAATTTATAGTGCAGAGAATGGCACTACTCCTACTTTCGTTACATTTCCTGAAGTGTTTGCATTTCCTTGTGTAGCCACCTCAACAAATCAGTGTTTATCAACATTAACAGGTTGTGACCCCAATTGCTGGCAAGCATCAATACAACAAATAAAAAATCAAATCGCATCAGCACAGCAACCATTGATTGCCGGCAACAGTCAAAATCTCAGCACTATTATTTCGACCGGAACTCCCAACCAAATTAAAAATGCTTTGCTTGCAAAATCACCCTACCTCTCCGACAGAGTTTTGATTGCTGCAATTAATCATTCGCTTCCTCCGGGAATATTAAAAGACATCATTATTCCTAATTCACCGGTTTCACCTGCTGTGATGGCTGCGCTAAATTCAATTTCTATTCCAAATGGTATTCGCAATCAAATTAATAATGCACAAACCGGAGTTTCTGAACGCACTTTACTGGAAGCAGAAATAGCGTCAATGACAACCGACAAGGTTGTTATGATTAATGAAGTAACACGCCAGTATCTTGACTCTAATTTGGTTAATAATGCAATTGCCTTTTTAAATCAGGAAGGTTCTCTGGAAGCAATTTGCGCTTTAGTTCCATTGAATATTAAAAAAGGTGATACCGCTACAGCGTTACTGCATATTACTTCCATCCGTGTTGCCGCCGATAGTTTGGCAAACATTTCGCTCTCCGATCCCAAAGTACCTGTATTGAGAGATTTCTGCGACTTTCATCAATTTGTTATGCGTATGCAATTACAACCCGGTAGTTATTTTACAATGACACCTTTTCAGGAACAACTAATAAGGAACGAAGCACAATCTGATTTGCCTATGGCAATAAATTCACAATCCATTTTAAAATTAGTTTTTGGAGAAAAATTTCCTCGTGTGGCAGAACCAATAATCCTAAGCAATAACCTGAGAATTACGCCTGAAAATAATGCGTTTTCTCCTGATCCGTTTTGCAAATTATTTCCTAATCCCAATAATGGGAATATGACATTTGAATACAAACTTGCTGATAACGAAATGGGCGAATTTAAATTATACGACATGACAGGGCGATTATTAAGTTCTTATATTTTGGAGAACGGAACGAATTCACTAAACATAAGCGAAGCCGCATTGAAAAATGGAGTTTACTTTTATAAATACATCGTAAACAACGAGATTAGAAGTACTGATAAGATTATAATTATCAGATAAAACCGAAAGCCTGTTTTCGAACGAATAACAGGCTTTAATTTTAAAAAAATGAAAATGAAAAATATTTTCAATTATAGTTTTCTATTTCTAATGTTTGCCAATTATGCACCAGCGCAAACCTGGACTGCCGTAGGGACCGGAACCAACGGTTACATAGATGTTTTGTACACAGATACAATTAATAATCTCATGTATGCCGGTGGGCAATTCACAATTGCAGGAGGTAATACAGCAAATTATTCAGCTGAATGGAATGGTACGAATTGGAATGGTCTTGGCAATGGAATGAACGCTATAGGTATTGTGAGAACATTGGAAGGGTATAACGGACAAATATTTGCAGGGGGTGAATTTACAGTTGCAGGAGGGAATCCGGCTAATCATATTGCTCAATGGAATGGAACGAATTGGTCCGAAACAGGCGGCGGTTTGAGCGATAATGTTAATGCCCTGAAAGAATATAACGGTGAATTATATGTTGGAGCATATTACCCTAATTATTTTATGAAATGGAACGGTTCCTCTTGGTCAACTCCAGGTCTTTTTAATAATGAAGTAATGAATATGATAGAATACAATGGGGAATTATATGTGAGCGGATATTTTACAATTGCAGGTGGTAATGTGGACACCTGTATTGCAAAATGGGATGGCACTAATTGGATGCCTCTTGGAACAAACGTGTACGCACCTCCCAACGCAATGGCCTTTTATAATGACACGCTATACATAGGAGGAGGATTTGTAAATGCTGGAAACAACACTATGGCAAATTATATTGCAAAGTGGAACGGTACCAACTGGACAAATGTCGGGCTGGGACTGAATTATGGAGTTTGGGACTTATGTGTTTACAATGGTGAATTATATGCCGGCGGTCTTTTTACAACAGCCGGCGGGACCCCTGCAAATTATATTGCAAAATGGGATGGAACAAATTGGTCAGCAGTTGGCGGAGGAGTGAATGGAAATTTTGTTACCGCTTTAACCGTTTTTAATAATGAATTATATGTAGGGGGATTTTTTACAATGGCAGGTAGTACACCTGTTAATAATATTGCAAAATGGAGTTCACCAACAGGAATAAATAATTCATCTGCTTCTATTGCAAGTATTAATATTTTTCCAAATCCATCTTCGGGAATTTTCACTATTGAATGCTCTACGGAAATTTCACAAATTGAAATTTTCGATTTACTCGGTAATGTTATTTACAGTCTCGAACCTCGAACCACAAATTTTGAAATTGATTTACAAAGCGAAGCAAAAGGAATATATTTCTTTAAAGTAGTTTCGGAAAATAAAATGTCATCCGGTAAACTCATTATTCAGTAAATAAAAAAAATTCTTTCCATATTTCTTCTATTTTCATCACAGGTATTTCCTCAAATTACTTTCCAAAAAACCTTTGGCGGTAGCGGTGATGATGTTGCTAATTGCATAATTGCTACTTCCGATAGCGGATATGTTATAATTTATATATAATTGGTATTAGTCGTCCTTTAACTCAATTCCCTACTTTCCTTTTTCTCTTTTCATTGACAATTGTCATTTCTCTCCTAAAGCATTTCCATTAGCTTTGAACTCCTAAATAAACTGTTATGCCCATTTATCATTCACTCGGAAAAATTCCTTCTAAACGTCACATCATTTTCAAAAGTCCGGAAGGGAAATTTTATTACGAACAACTGATCGGAATGGAAGGATTCAACAGTCATTCTGCGCTGTCGTATCATGTTCATCGCCCGACACAGATTAAAGAAATTCTGAAATCGGTTGACGTTTCTCCAAAAATTGCGGTGGCGAAAAATATTAAACCACTTTTGTTGCAAGGTTTTCAATTGAAGCCTGCGGATGATTTTCTCGAGAGCAGAACGGCTTTGATGGTGAACAGCGATTGTGTAATCGGACTTGCAGCACCTAGAAAAAGTCTGACGGAATATTTTTATAAGAATGCGGATGCCGACGAAATGCTTTTCATTCACAAGGGAAAAGGAAAACTGCGCACGTTTATGGGAAATATTAATTTTGAATATGGCGATTACCTTATTATCCCGAGAGGAACAATTTATCAGATTGAATTTGAAACTTCCGACAATAAAATTTTCTACGTAGAAAGTCATGCACCTTTTTATACACCGGCCCGTTACAAAAGTTCATCAGGACAATTGCTGGAACATTCACCATTTTGCGAACGTGATTTTAAATTGCCAACAGAATTAGAAACACATGATGAAAAGGGAGATTTTCTGATCAAAGTGAAGAAAGAAAATATGTTGCATGATATTGTTTATGCCACACATCCATTTGATGTGGTGGGTTGGGATGGATACAATTTTCCTTGGGGATTTTCCATTCACAATTTCGAACCAATAACAGGGCGTGTGCATATGCCGCCACCAGTTCACCAGACTTTTGAAACGTCGGCTTTTGTAGTTTGTTCATTCGTTCCGCGTATGTACGATTATCATCCACTTTCTATTCCTGCTCCTTACAATCATAGTAATGTTGATTCTGACGAGGTGTTGTATTATGTGGATGGAGATTTTATGTCGCGTAATAATATCGAACAAGGTCACATCACATTACATCCTAAAGGAGTTCCGCATGGACCTGCACCGGGCGCAATGGAAAGAAGCATTGGTCACAAAGAAACACAGGAATTAGCGGTAATGATTGATACCTTTCGTCCGTTGCAACTAACTGAAGCGGCAATGGGAATTGATGATGGTAAGTATTATAAGAGTTGGGTGGAATAAAAATGTAGGTTGTTAGTTGCCAGTAGGGTCAAATAAACTCGCAGGAAAATGTCGTAAATTTGAATCCTATTATTGAAAAATAAATTTTCAAAAACTCATTATACAATGGCTAAAGAAGTAAAAAACGTAGAATACGGATTAGAAAAAATATTCGAAGGAGCACAGGATTTTCTTCCACTTTTAGGAACAGATTACGTTGAATTTTATGTGGGCAATGCAAAACAAGCCGCACATTATTATAAAACTGCATTTGGATTTCAGTCGCTTGCTTATGCAGGTTTAGAAACTGGTGTTAAAGATCGTGCGTCGTATGTATTGGCGCAGGATAAAATCCGTTTGGTCTTAACCACACCTTTGCATAGTGATTCTCCAATAGCAGAACATATTAAAAAGCACGGTGATGGTGTAAAGGTGATTGCGCTTTGGGTGGATGATGCAACGAAATCATTTGAAGAAACTACGAAGCGTGGTGCAAAACCATTTATGGAACCGACTGTTGAAAAAGACGAATTCGGTGAAGTAGTTCGTTCTGGAATTTATACTTATGGTGAAACGCTTCACATTTTTGTAGAGCGTAAAAATTACAAAGGTATTTTCCTTCCTGGTTATCAAAAGTGGACGAGCGATTATAATCCTACAAAAACAGGATTGAAATTCATTGATCATATGGTTGGAAATGTGGGCTGGGGAGAAATGAATAATACGGTGAAATGGTATGAAGATGTAATGGGATTTGTAAATTTCCTAACGTTCGATGATAAACAAATTACAACAGAATATTCGGCCTTGATGTCGAAAGTAATGTCGAATGGAAATGGAAGAATTAAATTTCCAATCAATGAACCTGCAAAGGGAAAAAAGAAATCGCAGATTGAGGAATACATTGACTTTTACGAAGGAGCAGGGGTGCAACACATTGCCATTGCCACTGATGATATAATTACGACTGTAACTGAGCTTCGTAAACGTGGAATTGAATTTCTTAGCGCACCACCACATGCGTATTATGAAGATGTTCCAAAGCGATTAGGAAAACACATGGAAATGATGCACGAAGACATTTCCGTGCTCGAGAAACTTGCCATTTTAGTAGATGCGGATGAAGAAGGATACTTGCTTCAGATTTTCACCAAACCTGTAGAAGACCGTCCGACTTTATTCTTCGAAATTATTCAGAGAATGGGAGCAAAAGGTTTCGGAGCAGGAAATTTCAAAGCGTTATTCGAATCGATTGAAAGAGAGCAGGAGAAACGAGGAACGTTATAGCAAGTTGCATAAGTTTATAAGGCACTTCTCTTCTGAAACAACACTTTTTATGAATTAAACGGCTTCACTTCAGGGTGGGGCTGTTTTTGTGTGCAGGGTTTTCGTAATTTCAGGGCTTAGGAATTATGAAGAAGCGCAGAAAAATTCTGATCATTATTATTTCTCTATTGTTAATTGGAACAGTGGCGTTTTTTTGGTTGTTGCACGGTCATAAAATGGTCAATGCTTCAGTTACTTCCTCCAATGGTGCACGGTATTCTGTTGATTTGCCGATGGGATTTGTTCCAGCACATTTTAATGACACCTTACCTGAAATGTCACTGCAATATGAAGATCCAAATCGTGGATTGCATATTCTCGTTATTGACGAATCAAAAGCGAAAATTATTTCTTTCGGATTAGATTATGATCTCGAAACCTATATGAAGATTGCAACACGTGCACAGGATAAAGATGGTATTTACGTAAATAATCCCTTGACAATAAATGGAAACAAAGCTTCTCAGACGGAGATAAAAGAAACAATGCTCGGCGTAAAAAAGATTTACAAATTAACATGTATAGAAACGAACAAATATTTTTATCAGATGTTGATTTGGTCGGATGAAGCTAAGTTTGACTCGAACAAAAAAGATATAGAGAAGATGGTTTATTCCTTTAAGGAGACCAATTGATAAATGAGGAGTCTTCAGTTCTTCTTCTGAGTGAAAAACAATATTTAAAATATTAAAACGTTATTAATCTCCAATAGAAACTTAAAATAAATGGACAAAATTCAAATACTTTGGGCGGATGATGAAATTGATTTGTTGAAGCCACATATTCTTTTTTTGAAAGAAAAGGGATATGAAGTTTCGACTGCGACGAGTGGGAATGATGCAATTGAAATGATTTCGAAGCAGGATTTTGATATTGTTTTTCTGGATGAAAATATGCCAGGTCTTTCTGGACTTGAAACGTTAACACGAATCAAAAATCAGAAGAATGATATTCCCGTGATTATGATTACCAAGAGTGAGGAGGAAAACCTCATGGAAGATGCGATCGGTTCTAAGATTGCAGATTATCTAATAAAGCCTGTAAATCCGAATCAGATTTTATTGTCGTTGAAAAAAATTCTTGATAAGAAAAAACTGGAAAGTCATAAAACCACAACCGGATATCAGCAGGATTTCAGAAATATCGGAATGACGTTGAGTGACAAGTTGAGTTGGGAAGAGTGGACCGAAGTTTATAAAAAACTTATTTTCTGGGAATTGGAATTGCAGAAGACGCAAGATGAAAGTATGCATGAAATTCTTGCCATGCAAAAGCAGGAGGCAAATGTGGCTTGGGGGAAATTTGTGGAACGAAATTATATTGATTGGTTGAATGGGAAAGATAAAAATCCGCCCACTCTTTCGCATACGCTGTTGAAAAATAAATTGTCGCCTGAATTAGAAAAGGAAGGAACTGTATTTTTTCTATTGATCGATAATTTACGATATGATCAATGGAAAATGTTGCAGCCTTTCTTAAGCCAATATTTTAAGGTGGAAAAAGAAGAAGTGTTCTGTGCAATTCTTCCCACGGCAACGCAATATGCGCGTAATGCATTGTTCGCGGGTTTAATGCCATCTGAAATTGAAAAAAAGTTTCCTACACTTTGGAAAAATGATGATGATGAAGGTGGAAAAAATATGCACGAAGAAGAATTCCTTGCGGCCAATTTAAAGCGTATGAACAAGGATGTGAAATTCTCCTACAATAAAATTACCAATCATGCAGCTGGGAAAAAACTCTCTGAGAATTTTTCTAATCTGATGAATAACAAACTCAACGTCATTGTTTACAATTTTGTAGATATGCTTTCTCATGCGCGAACAGAAATGGAAGTGATTCGTGAGCTAGCAGATGATGAAGCTGCTTATCGCTCCTTGACACTTTCCTGGTTTGAGCACTCGCCTTTGCAGGATATTATCAAACAGATTGCAGAGAAAAAATGTCGCATGATAATTACAACAGATCATGGAACAATAAAAGTTACAGAACCGACAAAAGTTGTGGGCGATAGAAATGTCAATACAAATCTGAGATACAAGCAAGGTAAAAGTCTTGATTATGTAAAGAAGGATGTTTTTGAAGTTCGTAATCCTGCAGATGTTTATTTACCGAAGAATAATGTAAGTAGTGCTTATGTTTTTGCGAAGCAGGATTTATTTTTCGCTTATCCGAATAATTTTAATCATTACGTGACTTATTATAGAAATACCTTTCAACATGGAGGTGTTTCATTGGAGGAAATGATTATTCCATATATTGTACTTAGCGCTAAATGATTTCAAATTTCAGATGAGCAGATTGTAGATGAAAAAATACATTCTTCATACGCTTTCAGATCTTACGATTACTGCTAAAGAATTTCTCTTTGATTTTTCTTCTTCTCGTATTTTTGCTTTCCATGGCGAACTAGGGGCAGGGAAAACAACATTCATCAAAGCTTTGTGTACTCAACTTGGTGTGAAAGATGCGATGTCTAGTCCGTCTTTTTCACTTGTAAATGAATATCATGATGCAAAAGGAAATACCGTTTATCATTTCGATCTTTATCGACTAAAATCGGTTGAGGAAGCGCTTGATATTGGTATGGAAGAATATCTCTATAGTGGAAATTATTGTTTTGTGGAATGGCCGGAGCGGGCTGGAGCGATTTATCCAGAAGGGACAATTCATGTGAGGATTGTGGATGAGCAAGGAGGAAGAATCATTTCGGTGGAATAGGAAATTGAGTTTTATACTTGATTTTCTACATTGGAAATTGGATATTCTTTACTCCCCCTTCTTTTTTCCGTATCTTTAAGGACTGTTCTCCGTAAGAAAGTAACACACACTTTCCCAGATTATGATGAAAACTTCACGCGACGTGCTAGAGTCGCTCACTAAAGGCGCAATGATGCCTCAAGAAGAAATGCTTGAGGTTGCACGTAAAAAAGGACATCTCAATATTGGCATTCCAAAAGAAATTTCTTTTCAGGAAAACCGTGTTTCTTTGGTTCCAGATGATGTTGGATTGTTAATCAATCATGGACACCGAGTGATCATTGAAACTGACGCAGGAAAAAATGCAAATTTTCAAGACAATGATTATTCCGAAGCGGGTGCTCAGATTGTTTATTCCGCTTCTGAACTTTATAAGGATGCAGATATTATTCTAAAAGTTGCGCCGCCTTCACTGGAGGAAATTGAGTTGATGCAGCATAAACAAACATTGCTTTCTACTTTGCAATTGACTGCTCAGCCCGAAAATTTTATTAAGAAGTTAATTGATAAAAAAATTACGGCCCTTGCTTTCGAATGGATTCGTGATGAGGATGGAGTGTATCCGGTAATTCGTTCGATGGGAGAAATTGCTGGCGGAACTTCTATTCTTATTGCAGCGGAATATCTTTCTAATGTAAATAATGGACAGGGCTCTATTCTTGGTGGAATTTCCGGCGTTTCTCCAACAGAAGTTGTGATTATTGGTGCTGGAACAGTTGGAGAATATGCAGCACGTGCTGCTCTTGGATTAGGCGCAACAGTTAAAGTATTTGACAATTCTGTTTATCGTTTACGTCGATTACAATCCTCATTAGGTGTTCGAATTTTTACTTCTATTATTCAACCGAAAGTTATTGGTAAACATTTGAAAACTGCTGATGTTGCCATTGGCGCTTTACGAACAAGTGGAGGTAGAACTCCGTGTGTTGTAAATGAAGATATGGTAAGCGAAATGAAAGTCGGCGCCGTAATTATTGATGTAAGTATTGATCAAGGCGGTTGTTTTGAAACTTCTAAAGTGACGAATCATACACAACCTGTTTTCAGAAAGCATGGCGTTATTCATTATTGCGTACCAAATATTGCCTCGCGTGTTTCAAGAACAGCTTCTTATGCATTAAGCACAATTTTCGCTCCGATTTTATTGAACGTTGGAGAAGAAGGTGGTTTACAAAATATGCTTCGTGTGAATAGCGGAGTGCGTCATGGAGTCTATTTGTATAACGGAATTCTTACCAATAAGTACTTAGGCGACTCCTTCAATTTACCATCAACAGACATTGATTTATTTTTATCAGCATTATAATTTAATTATTAGTTCTTAGTCATTAGTTAGGAGACAAATTTGAAGCAAATATTATCCTCATCTATTTATTTTACTCAGAACTTTTATTCATACTATAAACTACAAACTCCGAACTAAAAAATGACTTGGGGAAGACGAATTAAGTTGTATCTGATTGGTTTTGGAATCGGAATATTTATTTGTTACATGATGTTTTTCCGTCATGGTAGTAGGGATTTAAGTGGATGGCTTCCAGGAAGCAGAGTCATGAAATTTATCGGACTTTCTAAAACACTGGATGCAGATTCTTCGCTCACCTGCAAATTAAATTGTGCAGGAATTTCTATGGATGATATTCGTAAAGCAACGGTTGATGGCGATGTAGATTTTTCGAAATCACAAACAGATAAGGAACCCAATAAAGAATACGATGTGAAGTTGAAAGTGAAAGGGCAACAATTGGAGTTTTATTTTTCTACAAATCTCAAAGATTCGACCGTGAGAATCCTTCAGGTTTATCCACCATTGGATGGTTCTAAGTGCGGTTGTAAATAAAAAAGCCTTCCTGACCATTTTCAGACAAAAATAGTTTGAATTACCATGTGGAATTTCTACATTGGATAGCCCTATTTAGGGTATGCTTTACGCACCCCGTAAGGAAGCATTTTCAAAAAACTGCTAACTAAATTATTTTCATGAAAAATCTTCGACTCTTTTTGTCTGTGGCCTGTGTGTCATTATCTGGCTTCACTTATGCTCAATCTTTCGGACTTGCGGCAGGTCAGGAATTTCATGGCGCTGAAGCTTCTGCTATTTGTCCTGGAAGTAAAACGGTATTGATAAATAAGCAGTCCAACGTTCCATCCTTTATTATTTTTCAAAATGATGTCAATATTGCTGCTGCAAATATTTTCGAAACTTTACGTAGCCCCTTAAAAATTCAATTGGCGGATGGTTGGAAATTAAAACAAGCAGATAAAGATGCACTTGGATTTACACATTATCGTTATAATCAGACTTACGCAGGTGTGAAAGTTGAATCTGGAGAATATCTTGTTCATGAAAGTAATGGTCGTGTTGAAAGTGTAAATGGAATGTGGCTTGATGGAATAACTTTAAATACAATCCCTGCCATTACTGAGGCAAATGCTTTACAAGATGCAATGCAATTTACAGGAGCTCAACTTTACAAGTGGCAGGTTCCTGAAGAGGAGGCGCACCTCAAAATAATTAAGAACGACGTAAATGCAAGCTGGTTCCCGAAAGGTGAATTAGTAATTGTATGTGCTCACAATGATATTTTCAAAAAGGATTTACATCTGGCTTGGAAGTTTGATGTTTATGCTGCACAACCTGTTTCCAGAAAATATATTTATGTAGATGCTCAAACAGGAATTGTAGTTTCTACACTTGAAGAAATTCATGATGCAGATGTTCCATCAACTGGAACAACAATGTATAGTGGTACACGAAGTTTCACCAGTGATAATTATAGCGCAGGAAATTATCGCTTAAGAGAAGCAGCTCGTGGTCAGGGAATTCAAACTTGGAATTGTCACAATTCTACAAACACAGGTGGAGCAACAGATTTTACAAATACAAGCGCAACTTGGACGAGCACAGCGAATGGCGACAATGCTGCTTATGATGCACATTGGGGTGCTGAAGAAACTTATGATTATTATTCTTTGATGCATGGAAGAAATGGTTTGGATAATGCAGGAATTCTGATGGTTTCTTATGTTCATTACGATTCAGGTTTAGACAATGCTTTTTGGGATGGCACTTCAATGCAATATGGCGATGGAAATACTATGTTTAATCCGCTGGTTTCAATTGATGTTTGTGGACACGAATTTTCACATGGTGTAACGCAATACACATGTAATCTTAATTATCAAAATGAATCAGGTGCAATGAATGAATCGTATTCTGATATTATGGGAACTGCTATTGAGTTTTATGCAAAACCTTCGACTGCTAATTTTCTGATTGGTGAAGAAATTACGCAAGCAGTTGGAACTGCATTACGGAACATGCAGAACCCTAATCAATATGGAGATCCTGATACTTATCTCGGAACTAACTGGTATACGGGAACCGGTGATAATGGAGGAGTTCATACAAACAGTGGTGTAAGGAACCATTGGTTTTATATTGAATGTATGGGTGAAGCTGGAACAAATGATATTGGGAACACTTATAATGTGACTGGATTAGGTGTAGGTCCTGCTTCGGATATTTGTTATAGAGGTCATTCCGTTTATCTAGTGAGTACTTCTCAATACATGGATTGTCGCGTAGCAGATATTCAGTCGGCAGTTGATTTATATGGCGGTTGTTCTCCCGAACATATTGCAACTACCAATGCATGGTATGCTTGTGGAGTAGGCGCTGCATTCTCAGGAACTGTAACGGCTAATTTTACAGCAGACGTTTTATCATCCTGCAGTGTGCCAGCCACTATTAATTTTACGAATACAAGTTCAAATGCGAATACTGCAGTTTGGAATTTTGGTGATGCAACAACCAGCAACGTCTATTCTCCAACTCACGTTTATACAGCTGCTGGAACCTATAATGTTAGCGTAACTTCAAGCTCAGCTTGTGGAACAAATTCAATTACTCAAAACGCCTTTATCAATATTAATCCACCTGCAGTTCCAACATCATCTGATGTAGTGAATTGTACGCCCACAGCATTTACATTGAATGCAACAGGTTCTGGAAATTTGAATTGGTATACTGCTCCAACAGGTGGAAGTCCAATTGCTACAGGGAATTCCTATACTACGCCGTTGTTAAACAATACAACAACCTATTACGTCGATAACCAAGTTGCCCAAGCTCCGGGAAATGTAGGGCCTCCAACTAATACTTTTGGAACCGGTGGTCAACACAATAATACTTCCACGCAATACGAAGAATTTACGGTCTACCAGAATTGTACATTGGCAACTGGAATTGTAAATGCAGGCTCTTCCGGAAATAAAACTTTTACCTTATGGGATAATGCAGGTGTTCAATTGAGCCAGTATACAGTAAATGTTCCTGCAACAGGAATACAAACTGTCACATTAAATATTCCATTGACGCCGGGATCCTATCGCTTGGGTGGAACTTCTATGAATTTATACAGAAATAATTCCGGAGCTAACTATCCTTATTCTTTAGCTGGAGTGATTGATATTACTGGTTCTTCAGCAGGATCTGGATTTTATTATTATTTGTATAACTGGACAATAAATCTACAAGCATGTACTAGTGGGCGTACGCCAGTTGTTTGTACAATCGGACCTGCAAACGTTTCATTAGTAACTGCTCCTTATGATACCGTTTGTGTGAATGATCCTGCCTTTACTTTGTCAGGTGGTTCACCTGCAGGAGGAACTTATTCAGGTCCCGGAGTTAGTAGTGGCATTTTCAATCCAACACTTGCGGGTGCCGGACTTCAAACAATAGTTTATACTTATACCGATGTAAATAATTGTACGGGTTCAAGTTCTTCCAATGTATTTGTAGATGTTTGTACAACTGGAATTCATGCACCTGATGCAGCAGCACAAATTTTGGTTTATCCAAATCCTGCATCTGATAATATGAGTGTTGAAATTTCTATTGGTGCCCCACAGATGGTTGAAGTGAATTTGATTAATATGCTCGGACAAATTGTTTACACGTCCAATTCATTGCAAGCTTCAGGAAAAACAATTCTAAATATTAATACACAATCGTCTCCAAGAGGAATTTATCTTCTTCAGGTAAAAACTTCATCTGGTATGCAGGTGAAAAAGGTAGAATTACAATAAACAAATTGCAACAACTTTTGACTTTTGGAAAGCGGGAATCTGAATTGATTTCCGTTTTTCGCAAATAAAAAAATCATTTGATCCTTACCATGAAAAAAATTAGACTTATCCTTTCGGCAGTTTTTGTTTCTGCATTCAGTTATTCATTCGCTCAATCCACCCATTTTGAATCTATAGATGGGGCTAAGGTAATCGGGCACAGTAAATTTACTGGCCTGCCGAATTTTGTAAAAATTAATCAAGGAAAAATAATTTCAGAGGATCAATTTATTCCCTGGTTTCAGTCCACTTTTAAATTGGATCCTGCTATTAAATTTGTTTCATACGATAGACAAATTGATAAAGTGGGTACAACAAATATCCGCTTCAGACAATATATCGGTAATTATCCTCTAGAAGGATCTCAGATCATTGCGCATATCCAGAACGGAAATGTAATTTCATTCAACGGTGATTTTTATCGTGAAGTAAATGCTTCTTTGAATCCAACACTTACCGAATCGAATGCATTAAATAAAGCGCTGTTAAAAATCAATGCAACAAAATATAAATGGGAAAATAAAAATGAAGAAGCACAAATGCGTATTGCCAAAAACGATCCTGATTTTACTTTTTATCCTTCGGGCACACTTGTTACAGTTCATAAATCAGGAACTGATTATTCAGCAGCATCTTTTCGTCTAGCTTGGAAATTTGATATTTATGCTGTCCAACCCTTATCCCGTACCTATGTTTTTGTAGATGCAAACACCGGTGAAGTAATTGCGGAGCAACAAAGAATTCACACTAGCGATGTTGTAGGTACTGCAACTACGGTATACAGTGGAAATGTAACGATGACATCTGATAATTTTTCAGCGGGTAATTATCGATTGAGGGAAACTGGTAGAGGAAATGGAATTGAAACTTATAATTGTAATCAAACAACTACTCAAACCAATACTGATTTTACCAATAATAGCAGCACATGGAATTTACCTGCATCGGATCGTTCTGCGACAGATGCACATTGGGGCGCAGAAATGACTTATGATTTTCTGATGAATATTTGTGGAAGAAACAGTATCGACAATGCAGGTTATGCCTTGCTCAGTTATGTTCACTACGATGTAAATTTTGTAAATGCATTTTGGGATGGAACTGTAATGACTTATGGAGATGGAGATGTTTCTCAAGGATTTACAAATATGACTGGTCTCGATGTTTGCGGCCATGAAATTGCACATGGATTAACAGAACGAACTGCAGGTTTAAGTGGAGGAGAGGCAGATGCATTGAATGAAGGTAACAGTGATATTTTCGGAAAAGCTATCGAAAGATTTGCGCGTCCTTCACAATGGTCATGGATTATGGGTGCAGATATCAGTACCAACGGACTTGGTTTTCGTAATATGTCCAATCCAAATTTATCAGCATATCCGGGTCCGCAACCCGATACTTATCTAGGAACTAATTGGGATAATTTTGGAGAGCCACATAATAATGATGGTCCTCAGATTTTCTGGTTTTATTTATTGAGTCAAGGTGGCAGCGGCACGAATGATAATGGAGATGCTTATAATGTTACAGGAATAACTGTAGATGAAGCACAGCTAATAGAGTTTCGTGCATTAACTGTTTACATGACACCCAATACAGATTATGCAGCAGCAAGAATGTATACGATTCAAGCAGCGCAGGATTTATATGGAGCATGTTCACCTGAAGTAATTGCAACAACTAAAGCTTGGTTTGCAGTTGGTGTTGGCGGTGATTTTAATGGAACAGTTACTGCATCTTTTACTTCCGATGTTTCAGTATCCTGTACACTTCCTCTTACTGTAAATTTTACAAATACAAGTACAAACGTTACGAATGCAACTTGGTATTTCGGTGATGCAACGACAAGCACTACTTTCAATCCTTCACATACGTATACAAATGCAGGAACTTATTCTGTAGCTGTTGCTGTAAATAGTACTTGTGGTTCAGATTCCATTTCACAAAGTTCATTAATAACGATTAATCCACCAGCAGCACCTACTGGAGTTGGAGCAAGTAGTTGTGCATCGGGTGTATTAAATCTTACAGGATCGGGTAGTGGAATAGTGACATGGTTTGCAAATCCTATTGGTGGAACACCACTTGCTACAGGATCTCCATTTGTTACGCCTGTTTTAAATACAACCACAACTTATTATTTAGAAAATCAAATTATACAAGCTCCGGGAAATGTTGGACCTGTATCGTATAATTTTGGAACAGGTGGACAACACAACAATACTTCCACACAATATCTTGAGTTTACTGTTCTGGCAAATACTACGCTTATTTCTGCCGACGTAAATGCCGGTGGAGCTGGAACACGAAACATTATTCTTTATACTAGTACAGGTACGGTAATCAATACCTATCCTTTAAATATTCCTGCAGCAGGAGTTCAAACGATAACATTAAATATTCCACTCACACCAGGTTCCTATCGCATTGGAGGAACACAAATGAATCTTTACAGAAATAATTCTGGACCGAGTTATCCCTACAACCTTTCAGGTGTTGCGACGATCACAGGTTCATCTGCAGGACCGGGTTATTATTATTATCTCTATAATTGGACGATGTCTCAGCCAAATTGTTCAAGTGTAAGAATTCCTGTGGTTGCAACAATTGGATCATTGATTGTTACTTTTTCTACAGTTGGTTTTGATACTGTTTGTGTTGCTGACGGACCTGTAACTTTAAGTGGCGGCTTGCCAGCAGGAGGAACATATTCTGGACCAGGAGTAACAGCTGGAATTTTTGATCCTGCAGTTGCTGGAATAGGAACTCATACGCTCGTATATACTTATACTGATACTACTTCATGCACAGCAACTATTCCCGCAAATGTAATTGTGGATGATTGTCTTGGAATATTTTCCGCAAATGGAATAACAGGAATTTCTGTTTATCCGAATCCTGCAAATACATTTATTACAGTTGAATTACAATTGAATACTTCGGAGGAAGTTGAAATGAGTTTGGTGAATATGTTGGGGCAAACACTTTATACTTCGAATGCAAATCAATCCTCCGGCATTTCGAAAGTGAATATCAATACTGCTTCCTTGCCGAGGGGAATATATTTGTTGCAGGTAAAAACGGCAAATGGTATTCAGGTTAGAAAGATCGAATTGCAATAGGAGTTTCTAACTATTGGAAATTAAAAATTTTCGAATTGAAAAGATGGGAACATTTTGTTCTCGCTTTTTCATCAATTAATAAAATCAAATGAAAATATCTTTAAGAATAATTTGTTTGTTTACAATGTTGTCAATTGTTTCATGTTCTAATGAACAAAAAGCAAAGGACGATTCTCTTATTTCTGACACTTCAAAAAAACAAGACACAGTCAAAAAAAATCCTGAAAATTTCTCATCTGAATTAAATTTTATCGATGCAAAAGGAAATCGACAAGGGAAATGGGTGATTTATGGAAAAATGGTACAAGACAAAAAATACAATGATTTGTCAAAAGTGGAGGAAGGAACTTACAAGGATAATTTAAAGGAAGGCGAATGGATAGAATATAATCCTGAAGGCAGCGTGAAGCGGAAAGTAAATTATTTGAATGGGAAAGAAGTGAAGTAGGGTTTCAGCAAGAGAATTTATCATAAAAAGACGGGAACTATTTCAGCTCCCGTCTTTTATTTTCAGGAGTTCACTCCGCTTTATAGTTGAACTTATTTAACAAACTCATCATCTTTCCACTCGCCTTTTTTAATCTCACCATTTGCAGCAGTGAAAGTACCTTGACCATTTCTTTTACCATCTTTATATTCACCCACATACTTATCCCCATTTGCATAAGTGAAAGTTCCCTGGCCACCTTTCTTGCCATCCTTATATTCAGCAGTATAGTTGTCGCCATTTTTAGCGGTTTGAGTGCCTTGCCCCTCTTTTTTATTATCCTTCCATTCGCCGACATAAATACCGCCATTGGAATAATTGAAAGTTCCGTGACCGGTTTTTTTTCCATCGACCCATTCACCAACATACGATTCGCCGGAAATCCAAGTAAATGTTCCCATGCCATTTTTTAAATTATTTTTCCATTCGCCTACATACGTATCGCCATTTGAAAAAGTCTCAGTTCCCTGCCCGTTTTTCATATTAGCAGAAAATTGACCATCATATTTAGTATCTGTTGAGCTAGTAGAAATTCCATGACCGTTGAGTGAATCATGAACAAAGGGTCCTACATAAACAGCGCCATCTGCCCAAGTGTAGGTTCCTTGTCCTTCTTTCATATTATTTTTCCATTCACCTTCATATTTACCACCATCACTATATTTTGCAGACCCTTGTCCATTTTTACAATCACCTGAAATGCATTTTTGTGCATGAGCAGAAAATGAAAAAAATAGAAATGCAATAAGGAGTGAGGAAATTGTTGTTTTGTTTTTCATAGCGGTTGATTTGAGGTTCAAGTTATTATTGTTTAATTACAATAATCATATTTCCATAAAATGAAATGATGAATGTAGAATTTACTTCCGCATTCATCATACTGCATTCATTATTCCTTTTTTCTACTTTCCGTGGCAAGCCTTGTACTTCTTCCCGCTTCCACAAGGACAAGGATCGTTTCTTCCAATCTTCGGATCAAGACGAACTACCTGTTGTATTTTTTCCTGTTGTGGCATAGGCGGTGCGCCTGGTGAATTAATTTGCTGTTGTTGTTCTCCACCACCACCAACTTCCTGTCGGGTTGTTTGTAATTTCGGTTGAGGAGCAACTCTTCTTTGGCGAGATTCCTGAATCTGATTTCCATCATTATTCGGAAGATTCGCTTTGAATAAAAAAGAAACTAATTCACGATTTGTTTCATCCACCATTCGTTTGAACAAATCAAATGATTCGAATTTGTAAATCAATAACGGATCTTTTTGTTCGTACACAGCATTTTGAACAGATGTTTTCAAATCATCCATTTCACGCAAATGTTCTTTCCATGCATCATCAATCATCGCGAGAATTG
The DNA here is from genome assembly GCA_038237845.1 of Bacteroidia bacterium. Classification (GTDB taxonomy): domain Bacteria; phylum Bacteroidota; class Bacteroidia; order Palsa-965; family Palsa-965. Next base: position 71 of record JBBRYH010000054.1, on the reverse strand, counting down.
CACCTTTCTCAAAAGTGGAAACCATTTCTTTTCCTTTTGAATCGTAACATTTTTTCAGGTTAGCGATACAT
>JBBRYH010000053.1:0-24255 GCA_038237845.1 Bacteroidia bacterium | reverse complement strand
TTGTTTTACCGAAAGTTCTCGTAGAAAAAATGTTGCCACAGATGAGTGCCATGCAAACAGAAGTTTCAAAAAGTCTTTTCTATGGGCCAATTAATAAATTCCCGTCTGATTTTTCTGCTGCTGACAAAGAAAGATTAACAACAGCTTATACAGCTTTAATCAAAGATGATATTTTACCGGCCTATCAAAAACTAGGAACATTTCTAAAAGACGAATATTTACCGAAAGCTAGAACAACAACGGGAGTTAATGCTTTGCCCGATGGAGAAGTATATTATAAATACATGATTCGGTTCTGGACTACCACCTCAAAAACTCCTGATGAGATTTATCAAACCGGTTTATCGGAAGTAGAACGCATTTCAGGCGAGATGGAAAAAACAAAAGCAAGTGTAAACTATACCGGTGATCTGAAATCATTTTTTGAATTTTTGAAATCTGATCCTAAAATGATGCCGTATAAAACTCCTCAAGATGTATTAAATGCTTTCAGAAATATTCAAACTAAAATTGATCCGAAATTAAAAACCATGTTCGGACGTACGCCAAAAACAAAATTTGAAATTCGCCAGACGGAAGCCTTCCGTGCGGCAAGCTCAAGTGCAGAATACAATCAGGGAAGTGCAGATGGTTCTCGTCCCGGAATTTTTTATGTGCCGATTATTGATGCGACCACATTTAATATCACCAGTGGAATGGAAAGTTTATTCCTACACGAAGCAATTCCAGGTCATCATTACCAAATGTCTTTACAACAGGAGAATGAAAGTCTTCCAATGTTCAGACGTTTCCTTTGGTACGGAGCTTATGGTGAAGGTTGGGCATTGTATTGTGAAAGTCTCGGAAAAGAATTGGGTTGTTACATAGATCCATATCAGTATATGGGTGCGTTGGGTGATGAAATGCATCGCGCCGTTCGTTTGGTAGTTGACGTTGCCATGCATACTGGAAAAATGACAAGAGAAGAAGCTATAAAATATATGATGGATCACGAAGCAATTTCTACCGAAGGTGCTACGGCAGAAATAGAACGTTACATGGCAATACCGGGACAAGCCTTATCTTATAAAATCGGCGCATTGAAAATTCGTGAGCTGAGAAAAAAATATGAAACTGAGAATGGTGAAGCATTTAAAATTTCAGATTTCCACGATGAATTGTTGCGCGATGGTGTTATGCCATTGGATGTGCTCGAAAGAAAAATGGATGCATGGGCTGCTAGCGAAAAGTCAACAAAATAAAATTCATGTCGACTAAAGAAATTGCCTCCTTAGAAGAAATAAAAATACTTGTAGACTCTTTCTACGACAAAATAAAAATTGATCCAAAGCTAGGTGGGATTTTCAATGGTATTATTGCAGATCGATGGCCTATCCATTTGGAAAAGATGTATCGTTTTTGGCAAACCATTTTATTGGAAGAACATACCTATTTCGGAAGTCCGTTTCCTCCGCATGCTGAATTACCTGTATCCAAAGAACATTTTGATCGTTGGATTCAATTGTTCAATGAAACGGTAGATGAAAATTTTACAGGGGAAAAAGCACGAGAAGCAAAATCAAGAGCGGGGAAAATGGCTGAACTTTTTTTATCTAAAATTGAATACTACAAGAGTCATCCAAGTAGAAATCCAATTTAAATAAAAATTAAAAGTGGGGAATTTGCAACAAATAGTTTTGTTCATGTAATGAATGTGCAATCGAAACAAGCAATATTGCACTATGAAAACTGCCCTATCCCTACTCCTCACTTTTACTATTTTATTCTCTGCTGCTTCTTGTCTTGTTCTTGTCAATCCAAAACACGATAATGGCAAACACAAAGGTTGGTATAAGAATCCTAACAACCCACACAATCCAGCACATGCTTCCAATCCTCAACAAAAAGGGCCTGAAAATCATGGAAATGAAAAGAAAAAAGGTAAATAATATTTATTTCTTCTCTTCAAATATCAGCGAACCTGAATTGATGCAATAACGTTGTCCGGTTGGTGGCGGACCATCATCAAAAACGTGACCTAAATGTCCCCCACATTTATGGCAAGTAACTTCGGTTCGTTTCATTCCATAAGTATTATCTACATGATAATCGCAAGTTGCCGAATCAAAAGGCATTTTGAAACTTGGCCAACCACAACCACTATCAAATTTTTCATCTGAAGCGAAAAGCACCGTTCCACATGCTGCGCATTTATAAATTCCTGTAGCGTGATTATCCCAATATTCACCTGTAAAAGCACGTTCAGTTCCTTTCTCACGTAAAATTCGGTATTGTTCAGGAGTAAGTTGTTTCTCCCATTCCGCATTGGTCTTAACTATTTTCGTGGTATCCATAATTGTATTTTTTGAAGAATCAGCAGCTAATGATTTAGTACTCGGTAGAGTATCAGGAGCTGCACAACCTGACAACATCACCAGAAAAAGAGCGGATTGAATAAACATCTTCATTTGTGTTAGTTTCCGTTATATACGCAGCATATAAATTTACGGATTCCCTGACTTAAAAAGGATTTGTTGGGAAATGTTAAAAGCGAAGCGTGGAATGCACTAACAAAGAAATGCTAGTTGTTTTTACTTAAAACGAAGTCATATTTGCCCAAAGTCAATACAGTTCCTTCTGATTCCTGACCCAGGCGAATATTCGCACCAGTTGCATTCCCCAAAGCCGCTACTGCACTACTTGTTAAATCAAAGGCACTTACATTTCCATTCTTTGCAGTTGAATTTGCCTTTGCAGTATATGTTTCTTCACTGGTTGTTTGTGCTTCAGTACCACCATCCAATTTCCTTTTCATCCAACGCATAGCAGCCTGGCGCACAGAGATGGCATTAGAAGCAACAGGTGCTTGAGGAGACGGACTAAAATCGGTATAAGAATAATAAGTGTCAGAAAAATCTACACCTGGATTTACCTTGGAACTTTTCAAGCTTAAGTTTTTTCTAGCACCCACAATGGCAATCATTTTGTCTTTGGCAACATTTTCTTTTACAGGCGCAGGCATATAAACAACATTCGCTAGAGCTTTATGATGTGGATGTGAATTTACTTGTGCAGTCGAAGAAGTATCTGCGACCGAAGTATTTGCAAGTTGATTTTTTGGCGTACTATTCTGAATTTTATTTTTTGGAGTTGAATCAATCAATGCAAATGTGTTTTTATCAGGAGTTGAATTCCCAGAATAATTCCAGAATAATATTCCTATAAATAAAATCACAGCTGCAGCCGCTGCAAACTGAACATTTGGAGTCCACCAGAAAGCTCCGGCTCTACGTTTCAATGAAGCCTTATCTTCAAATACAATGTTTGTATCGGCAGTTAACTTTGTTTGCTGATATAACGCAAATGATTTTTGTTGTTCAACACTTGCAGTAATTGATACAGCCAAAACTTTTTCTTCTTCATCATTCAACAAACCTTCCACAGAAGCAATTGCCATCTCTTCAAAATTCTCTGCAGATACAAGAATAGATTTGTGTAATGATGCCTTTTGTTCGAATACAATTGATTCATCGGGAACAAGAATAGCAAGTTTCAACATTTCCAACTCTTCTGCTTTCTCAGGATGTAGGGTTAGAAAAGAACCTAATGCAATTTTCTCCTCAGCAGAAAGAATTCTTTCTACTTCAGAAACAAAATATTCCTCATAATTGTTTTCATTAATTCCATCTACCATCACATCCGATTTTTTCAAATCCGACTTTCCTTCAAAAGAAATCTGTTTGTCAGGAGAAAAAGAAACTTCATCATACGAATCAAACACCTCACGCATCTCCGGATTTAGAACCAAAAAAGCAAACATCTCCTCCACCCCTTCTTTCGAAAGATTTCCCTCGTAATAATCGAGGAAATAAGCTTCACAGTTGTTTTTATCTATTGTCATTTTTAATTCCTTTGAAACATCGAGCCCAGTCGAGATGTCATTTTTTAATTCCTTTGAAACATCGAGCGCAGTCGAGATGTCATTTTTTAATTCCTTTGTCCCGCGCCCCCTAACCCCCGAGGGGGAACAGCAGCGCGCATATATTTACTAATCATTTTCTTTCTATCAGTTCGAACGTAGCCGAGAACCCTTTAACACTATTTATTCCTTTGTCCCGCGCCCCCTAACCCCCGAGGGGGAACAGCAGCGCGCATATATTTACTAATCATTTTCTTTCCATCATTTAGAGCGTAGCCAAGAGCCTATCTCACTATTTTTTCATTTGTCAGTTCGAGCGTAGCCGAGAACCCTTTTCAAAGTCCTCCCCAAAGGGGAGGATTTAGGTGGGGCAAAATGGCTACACTACTTTTTCAATACTTCCTATATAATTTTTCAAAAATGTTCTTGCACGGAAAATATAAACTTTCACCTGCGCTTCTGTCAATCCGCAAATTTCACCGATCTCCTGATAGTTGTATCCTTCATAATCTCTCAACAATACAACTGATTTTTGAATCTCCGGTAATTTATTTAATGCTTCATTTAAAATCTCTTTCAAATCCGAATATTGCTTGTTGTGTGATAATGCAATCATCGGTGCTTCATCCATTGAACCCTGACGTTTATCTTTTCGTAGATAATCAATCATCGTTCTGTATCCTGTCGTAAACATGTATGATTTTGCATTCTTCGCTTCAGTATCCGAAACTTTCATCCACATTTTTTCATACGTGTCCTGCACAATATCATGCGCCTTGTCTTTATCCTTCACATTCTTTAGAATGAAACGGTACAGACTATCAGCATATAAATCGACGCAGCGATTGAATTCTTGAACGGTCATTTTTGGTCAGGTTACTCATAAGACGGTTGGCTTGGTCTTATAGTTACAGCAAAGATAGAAATAAACGTATTTGCTTGATTTCTAAGGCTTTTGAGCGTTACTAAAACTCAATTAATTGCATTTCACCGGCTATCCATTCGTCCCAACAGAATTGTTGGAACTCACTACTATCCGGGCTATTTTGGAGCATTCTCTATTCTAACAAAGCAGAAAACAAAATCCCTTATTCGCTCATCAAAAAACTACTGAGCTGTCTCTATCACTTTCAAATCAAACTTTTGAAGATTTTTAATCTTTCCAAGTTGCTCTCCAAGTGCACCTGCATCACCAGCAATCATCACCTTATAAGAATCAGGCGTAAAATATTTCTTGATCATTTTATTCAATGCAGGAATATCCACAGCATCCAATTCCTCCAGATAAGTTTTACGTTTTGCATAATCACGATAAACCCATGGATTGATCAACATTGCAAAAGAAGAAGGTTCTTCCATGCTCATCACATCCGCACGCAACATCGTTTTGAATTTTTTTAATTCTTTTTCTGTCGCACCCGTTGTATAAAATTCATTCAACACTTTATCATACGCTTCAATCGTTGCAAACATCACATCATTTCTTACTTGAGTTTTTGCACGGAATATTCCGTCATTCTGCGCTTCACTGAATGTGCTGTAAATTCCATAAGTATAACCACGTTTTTCACGTATCTCATTTCCCAAATGATCTGAGAAAACCTGATTAGCCAATAAGAAAGCAGGAATATCTTTGCTTCCAGCAGCAGGAGCTTTTTTATACCATTCAATACAAGCCTGCATCGCTCCGTCTTTTTGTACAAATGCATACTCCTTGGTTTTGATAGCAGGAATATCATAGGCACTTCCATTCACTTCTCCGAATGCAGCAGTCCATTTTCCAAAATATAATTCTATTAACCCTTTCACAGGACTGCGATCCGGTTTTCCAGTTACTACAAGAATTGTATTGCCAGGTGTGTAATTAAAACTGTAAAACTCTTTAATTTGTACAACTGAAAGTTTTTGGTATTGCGTTTCAAAATAATGTCTCCCCAATGGGTGCGCACCACCATACGTGAAATAATCTCCATACATATCAGCCAATCCACCGATGTCCATTTTCGACGGTTTATTTTGCGACAACTCAAAATTCTTTTCTTCTGTAATATCGGCTTGTGGAAAAGATGGGTGCAACAACACAGATGACATTATCTCCATCCCACTTTCAATGTTTTTATTTAAAAATTCTCCTCCAACAAGGGTGAAATTTTTATTGGACGAAGAACTAATATTTCCACCGATTCGATAAAGCTCTCTGTCCATATCCATTCGGGTATATTTATCAGTCCCCAACGTAAGGGAATTTGCTGTAAGTGAAGAAAGCCCTTGCTGTCCCGGAGTTTCACTTTTCTTTCCAACATTTATAAAAAAAGAAAGTGACGTCACTGGAAGTTGGCCATAGTCGGCAAAAATTACGGTCAGTCCATTTGGTAATTTGTATTTCTCTACATCTGGAAATGGATTACGTGGAGTAGTTGCTGCCGAAATTAACAGAAGAAAAGCTGGCACAAATAGTATACGAAGCGAAAGAATATTTTTCATGATCTCTATTTTTGAGAAATGGTTTCTGAACTTTTAGAAAGAAGGTTTGATATTAATTACATCAATATTGTCGGCAGAAAAATAAAGTGCTGCCACGCGTTTAATATCATCTTGCGTAACAGCTTTGTAATTATCCAACATCGTTTCCATCCGATGATAGTCATGTAAATAATATTCAGCACTCCCAACTTCCGCAGCAATTCCTTCAGCAGTATACGCACTCATGATTTCATCAGCTTCTGTATTCGCCAGATAATCGTCCATTTTCCCCTGTGGCAAACCGTTTGCAATAACATTATCCATTTCTTCGCGAATAGCTTTTTTCACTTTTACATTCCCCGGTTGTGGGCCCATAAAAACATCGAATTGGGTTCGCGAAGGAAACAAACTCCAAGTTTCATTTGCTTGAAGCACCGCATAAACACTGTGTTCTTTTTTTACGAGTCGCTCATTCAAAATAGAATTATCATCGGTAAAAAAAAGTGATATCAACATATCATAAGCGAAAAAATCTTTATCCGCCACAGAAGGTTGCGGAAATGAATAACAATAATCCTGCAAAGGAAAGTTAAGTTCCATTTCAGTTGCCTTTACATGCGTTCCCAAAATTTTAGGCGAAGCTCCTGCAACAGATGCTGGAAGTTGTTTTGTTACTGCTCCGAAATATTTTTCTGCCAACTTAAACATCTCTTCATGATTCACATCACCCACAATTACCACGAAAGCATTATTCGGACTATAATATTTATCATAAAATTGCATACACTGTGGTGCCGTGAAATTTGTAATTTCATCTAAGTGACCTATCACATCAAATTGATAAGGATGATTGTCTGGATACAACAATTCATATCTGTCCTGCACCAATTTCTGATACCAATTGCTCATTCCATTACGATATTCTTCTCCCACAACTTGTCGTTCTGTATTTAAAATTTCTTGTGTCACTTGCAAATTCGCCATTCGATCTGCTTCCAACATGATAGCCATTTCCATTGCTTCTGCAGGAAGATATTCGTGATAAACAGTTCTATCATAAGTGGTATATGCATTCCAATTGGCGCCAACACTATCCATTTTCTCTAGCAGTTGTTCACCGGAAACATTTTTTGTTCCGCGAAACATCATGTGCTCGAACATATGCGCCATTCCACGAATACCAGGACCTTCATCTTTGCTACCAACCCGGTACCATACTTCTATTTCAGCAAAACCGTTTCCAGGTTTTTCAGTAACAATAACCTTTAATCCATTTGCTAATGTTTTATCAAAACTCTGATAAACGAATGAAAATGCTTTTCCTGAAAGGAGAACCATCAATAGAAAGAGAAACGATTTTTTCATACGGCAATTGATTTATGTATCTATTATATTTTCTATTTTTTTATTGTAGTCGCACTCCGATTCGTAATCCTGCACTTACTTTTGCATTTTGTAAATAGGCGAAGGCAAAATCTACACGAATCAATCCGAGTTTATCAGCACCAAAATAAAATTCATAATAGGAAGGGACTTTATCCGTGACAAGATAATTTACTCCTACTACTTCAGTAAGTTTCAATCTTCTGACAAATGGAATTTTATTAAAAATAAATCCTCCGAAATGATGTTCAGCATGTGCTTCAAAAAACCAATCGTTCGTACTGTATTTGTAATAATCCAGCAACTGATAACTTTGGGCAGGAAACGCAGACCAAATAGTTTGATTACCGAGGAAATGGTAATAATCCATAAAAGGAAGATTGCCGACGCGAACATATTTTCCGCCTGCAACATAATAAGATAGTTTACCAATGAGTCCGAGTTTAATTTCATCTCGCATACTTGCTTTTACAAAATCATAATCGGTGGAACTTCCGAAAACACCTTTTGTTCCTCTACGATATTGCAATCCTAGCGTTGGATATTTTGAGCCAAGAATAATTTTCTGATTCGGACGAGTGTAATATTTCTGTTTTATTCTAACCGTTAATTGAATATTCAAATCCAATGATTTGTGTTGTACGAATCCAGCATCAATGTAATTATGAGGATCCATTGGATTGTTGGAAGTAAAATGTCGCTCAGGGTATGGCCCCCAAAAATACGCAGAGGAATTCATCAAAGGCGTTCGCTGTGCATACTCCACATCACCGTTCAACATCACACCATTTACAATTTCAGTATGCCAATCTACACTGGCATATTTTTTTTCGTAAAGTTTAAGGTAATTTTGTTTTTCAATCAGCGTATAAATAGAATTTATAAAAACCGGAACAGGATCGCGATTACTAAATTGGGCAGTTGTTGTTCCGCCTTCAACTGATAGTCTGGAGAAACGAACAGGTTTATAGTAATAGTTGATTTCCACATCTGCATAAAATTTTTTATTGGCGAATCCATAAGAACAGGCGGGATTTACATTCAGAAATTTTTTGTTCTCCCAACTCTTATTTATATCAAGATCTAATCCTGTGCGCAATCCTTGCACTGTATTATAATTAAAAACCCCAACCATAGGAGTGAGTCCGACTCCAAAATGATTAAAACTTTTCTGATAATAATATCCGCTGAAAAGTAAGTCTGTAATTTTTAATTTATTCTTTGCGTGATCGGTGGAATCCATGTACTCCTTAGTACTATGCGCTTTCATTACACTATCCCGCATATGATAATCTGTTATTTCTTCGCCTGTCAATGGAATTGGTCGTGCATCGCCCCAATAAAGCGAGTCTTTCAAATTCGCATCATCATTCACATGCATTTCTTCATTGTCAAAAAACTTTTTAGGAAAATCAGGATCTAGTATAAAATTCCTATTCACACCAACGAAATATCCATTTCCCTTTAATCCCATAAATCCGAAATCGAAAGAAAATTTATTCATGAATACCAACCAAACATCTTTTTCTACCGGAACAAAAGTCTGGTTGATTTGTAAGGTGTCTACAAAATCTATCTGCGCATCTTTTGTGAGATATAATTCAGTGGAATGAATCCGCCACGAATTTTCCATGATGTAAATATATCCGCGGAAACAAGGATCAGATTTTCTTCTTGGGATAACTTCAATTTTGTCAATCATAGAATCGTTTTCCATAATTGTACCGATCATTTTATATCTATAAAATAACATTGCATCATTAGCAATGGGTGAAACAAAACCTCGTTCGCTTAAGTCTTCTATCTCAAGAATATTTTCATAAAAATTAAACATCATGTCAGAAGCACGATTGTAAGAGAAGGCTTGATTGTCTCCACTAACTTTCGAAGAAATCATTTCTTCTTTTACATGATCTGTTCGCTTGTAATTATATTTAGAAACCGATTCTGACAAATAAACAATGCCTGCAGTTGAATCAATAATTCCTAGATCATCAACGCTCACTTCAATTCCCATTATTTTTTCAGGATGTTCTGTTATTCGTTGAAGACCTTTGATATATACATCACAGGAATATGCATTCACCTGTTCGAGAAAATATTTTCTTTTTTTCTGTGCATGACGAATTACTGCGTAAGCAGGATCTTCACCATCATTAATAACAGCTTCTGCTAATTGAATGGAGGTTGGATTTAAAATAATATCCATTGATTTATTTCCACCTGAAAGATCCACTTGAAGGGTTCGTTGTGCATAACCCATAGCAGAAAATATGAGTGTGTAATTTGCGGGAGCTAGATCGAGTGTGTAATAACCCTGGTCATTTGAAGTAGTTCCTTGCGAAGTTCCTTTTACATAAATGGCTGCGTACGAAAGTCCATTTCCGTCACTACCAGTCATTCGACCGCTTAAGGTTGCTGAATTCCCGAAAATCGGAAATAAAAAAATTACAAATAGGATATAGGAGATTCTAAAATTCATTTTGGCGGTGTACTTCAATAAGACCACCCGGAATCAATTAGGTTGCTCATTTTCACATACCACAAATGTAACAAATGACAACCTCCAAGTTTACAAAAAGATGAAGTCTTTTAAAAAGAAAAATATCGTGAATTCTCTAAAAATTTCCCCAATTCTTCAATTCCTCTTCCGTCCATAACGCTGGGAAGAAAATACGTCTCTGGTAAGAAGGATGAAGGTATTTCTGCCAATCGCTTCCACCAGTTGCCGGTTTAGGTTCTCCTTTGGAAGCAAGATAATATTCTGCAGTTTTTAAGTGTGCTAAAGGCCATACCACATTGTAAGTATGATCAAAATCTCGGATAGCATTTTTCAAATCAGCATATCCAACATCAGATGTTTTTAGTGAAAGAAATTTCTGAAGTAGGTTTTTTGACTTCATTTTCTCTGACAATCCTTTTAAATCTGCTTCGTATTTATCAATAAACATTTGCAGTGTTTGGGTAATTTTTCCAGACTTATGATCTGTTCCAGCATCTTTCCAATAAAGTTGTTTGAATAAAGCATCCGTTCCATCAGCTTCAGAAATTTTACCTTTCACTCTTGCGTTCACCAGATTCGCCAAGTCAGTACACATAATTTCTACTACTCTGAATTGATTCGATTGCAAACCACTTGCAGGTGAAAGAGCCAATCGGAATTCATTATACTGCTCATAATCCATTCCTTCACGCATTACGCTGAATGATTGTGTTAATACACCAGCATATCGATTGACACGTTCAATTTTTGATTGAAAAAAAGCAGCAGAAATGTTTTCGCCATTTACTACCTGATCTAATTCATGTACAATTAATTTCAGTAACAATTCTGTTACTTGGTGATACATTATAAAAATCGGTTCATCAGGAAATTCTGTTCTTGGACGTTGTAAAGACAACAAGGTTTCTAAACCGATATAATCCCAATAGGTAACAGGTTTGATATGACTGAATCCTTTGAGAAACGAATTAGCATCTTGTCCTTGTGCACTATATTTTTCGTTTATCTTCTTAAGAGTTTCGAGAATTTCCGGTTTGAAGTCGCTCATAGCAGTTATTTAATTGACGACAAAGTACGTAATTACCTTTTATAGTTAAAAATGACAATTATCAGTAAACGAGAAATGCCCAAAAGGAAGATTTCCAATTGGTCATTTCTCAATATTTTACGAATAGAATCTCGGAACTTCTTATTTAACCAGATTTAAATTAGCTACAAGACCTGTTACTTTTATTAAATCCATTTTTATCGAACCAACTAAAATTTCTCCTTGTGCACGTACAGGGACATGATTTGCGTCGTCGCTGATCCAAAGTGTAAGATCTTCCTCTTTTTTGAATACACGACCCTTCTGAACCACCGGACAGAATTTCAAACAATTTATTTTTCCTAAATCAGAATTGACAACTTCTTTACCTAGATATTTTATTTTCAATTCCCAGATTTCATCATCAATAAAGGTTTGCATAGAATAAATCTCTCCCTTTTTTGCTTTGCTAAAATCAATAGTACGCGCATAATAAAAAGAGGACAGCATATCCTGCACATATTTCGGAACTACAACCGACTTACCATTTGAATTTACTTTGCCTCCCATGTGATCATAGGATTGTGTCTGATTGATTTTATAACCACCTTCATCTACACGACGAATGAATAACCACGGCATTAAAGCCATTTCATCGACATAAGATTCATAACGATCACGGACTTTAAAAACCCAATCGAAAGCTCCCTTGGAAGTACCAACTCCAATAACATGGAGCGTTGGTCGATCATTAATAAGCTTTGCAGCATTATCTACAGACATAATAGCAACTCCAGCATTTACTGCACCATAATGGATACGATAAACCAGTTCCTCACCTCTCTTAAAAGCAGTATTATTCGACTTCCGATAAGATGGGGTTTCAGGAGTTTGTCCTATCCCAAAAGCAGGAATCAAACAGGTAAAAGCGATAAAAGAAATTAGGCGTTTCATGGTATTATAGCGTTTGATTAAGAAACATCCAAAGGGTATGCCAAACCCACTATTTAAAGTGCAATTTGAATGTTTATTAAGGCCCAAAAGTAGTTAAAAGTATAATTATCACATTTATTCAATGTAATGCAATAGGAATAGTGCGTTTATTGGACCAGCATCTTTCCGTTGGCTAAATCTCCACTTTCAAATTTAATCTGATAAATATAATTTCCAGATTCAAGTGTGGTTGTATTTATTTCCAATTCATTTCCAATAAATTTTTCAGCATAAATTAATTTACCATCGATCGAAAAAAGTGAAAACTCTTTTTTTGTATCTGCATTAACACCTTTCAGTCTTAAATGAGTTGCTGCATGCACAGGATTCGGGAACAATGAACAACTTATTGTCTGAGCATGTATTTGATTTACGTCTACGATATTTTGAGGATTAAATTCCCACAGATCTTTGTAATTGGTTCCACTTGTTCCACATGCGAGATAGGCAATATTTCCAATTACAAAGCTCGAAGAATTTTCGCGTCCCTGTCCTGGGAATGAGTTTACTTCTGTCCAAGTATTTGTTGTTGCATTATATTCAAAGATATCTTGAACGTCTAACTGACCTCCAGTTCCTAAATATCCTTTTCCTGCAACACCAAATGCGACTGCTTGTGAACGAGGTGTTCCACCGAAATTTGCTTTGGGAGTCCAAACACCATTTGAAGGATTGTATTCCCACCAATCACCAACATCCGTGTACGTATTATCACTTCCTGTCCCCACATAAATTTTATTATTGATTACAAAGGCGCAAGGATCTCTTCTTCCATCGGAAGGAAAATTAGTTTCATAGGTCCATAAATTTGCAGCCGGATTGTATTTATACATTTCTTGGTGTCGGAAATATCCTAGATCCCAATCATCACCACAAACGACATAACCCATATTATTTACCACTGCAGAACTTCCACCAAAAATTGGAGTACCAATCCAAGGTGCTTTTGCAGTCCATGCATTTGTTGCGGGATTATATTCGTAAAAATCACCTTGCACATAAAGAGATTGATCTAATCCACAACCCACATATCCTTTGTTTCCTATCGCAAAACCAAAAGCACTTAAACGCGGGCCCGAAGGATAATCTGCTTTTTGTATCCAAGTATCAGATCCCGGATCATATTCCCAAACATCTTGATACATCGTCACTCCATTCCAACCACAACCTAAATAGCCACGATTACCAATGGAAAAAGTGAACGGACGATGACGGGCATTGCCACCCATATTCGCTTTTTGTGTCCAAGGCCCTTGAGCGAAGGAAGAAAAAGTAAAAGCAATAATAATTGCTGTGAAAAAGGAACGGGGGTTCATCTAACTAAGGTAGGGAAAAAAGTCACACGTCACAGGTGACATTTGATAGGTTAAAAATCATTTATCACTTGTCGCCGGGCTCACCTCAAACAACAATATTCACAATCCTTTTTGGAACCACAATTACTTTCTTCGGTGTTTTTCCTTCGAGATATTTTTGTGCTTCTTCACTGGCAAGAATTGCTTGTTCAACTTCAGCAGGAGTAAATTTTACTGGTGCTAAAAAATTAAAACGCAATTTTCCATTGATCTGTACCGGATAAGAAAAATCGTCATCGGTTAAATATTTTTCGTTGATGATTGGGAATGTAGCTTTCGTTACACTTTCTTTATTTCCTAAAATCTCCCATAGTTCTTCTGAAATGTGTGGAGCAAAAGGAGAAAGCGCTATCACCATCGACGAAAGAATTTCTTGTTTGTAACATTTCAAATCCGTTAATTCATTCACTGCAATCATAAATTGACTCACGCAAGTGTTGAAAGAATAACGATCAATATCTTCTTTGATTTTTTTCAGTGATCGATTCACACATTTTAATTCTGCTTCAGTTGGAGAATCTTTTGAAACACGACTGTTTCCAGATTCATCAAAAAACAATCTCCAGAAACGTTTTAAGAAACCGTGAACGCCCGTGATGCCATTTGTATTCCAAGGTTTGTGTTGTTCAAGCGGCCCAAGAAACATTTCGTAGAGACGAAGTGTGTCGGCGCCGTATTGATCGCAAATATCGTCGGGTGAAACAACGTTGAATTTTGACTTGGACATTTTTTCGACTTCTGAATCGCAAATATATTTTCCGTTCTCAAGTAAAAATTCAGCATCAATGGCATTTTCATGTGCACTATTTTTTGCTGCTTTAAACACAGGAATATTTAATTCATCATTTACAACAATATTCACATCAACATGAAGTCGAGTTGTATCATACTTATCTTTTAATCCTGAAGAAACATATTTGTTTTCTCCTTTCACCCGATAAACAAAATTGCTCCTTCCCTGAATCATTCCCTGATTAATCAACTTCTGTGCAGGTTCATTAATTGGAATTACACCAATGTCATGCAGAAATTTTGTCCAAAAACGAACGTACAACAAATGTCCTGTTGCATGTTCTGTTCCGCCAATATATAAATCCACACTCTTCCAATAATTCACAGCTTCCTTCGAAACGAGTTCTTTCTCGTTTTTTGGATCCATGTAACGGAGATAATACCAAGAGCTTCCAGCCCAGCCAGGCATGGTGGTGGTTTCTAGGGGGTATTTCTCTGTTTCTGCCCCGCCTGCGGCTTGCCCCAAAGGGGCGGAAACAGAAATGTTTTTTCCCACTAAATATTTTTTAATTTGCTCAACAACATTGGCTGTGTTGTTTATTACTTCATTATTAAAAAAACGGATGACATCAAAACCCAATTCATTTAAAACAAAAGTGCGTTGTTCATCATATGCTTTTTGTTCCGGATCATTGTGATATTCTCCATCAACTTCAATCACTACTTTTTTTCTGATACAAATAAAATCAGCAATGAAAACATCTATAGCATGTTGCCTTCTGATTTTAAATCCTGTTTTTTTATTTCGCAATTCCTGCCAAAGAATATTTTCAGCTTCCGTAGGAGTCTTCCGATTATCACGAGAAAGATTTTTGAGCTTTGCCCATAATTCTTTATTTGCTGTCTGATAAGGATACAACATTTCTGCAAAAAAAACATCCTCTGTTGCCTCATCTTCATCAATGGCGTAGCCATTTCTCCCTTCTACTTCGGAGAAGGGTCGGGGTTGAGGTTGGTAAACCCAATCCTTCGCCCTCGCCAACGGTGGTTCTCCACTTTCTGTTGGCAAAAATTTATCTACTTGAGGAAGAACTAATGGCAAATCAGACTCATCAACTGCAACGGGAATTCCATCTTTATAATAAATCGGAATCGGTTCTCCCCAATAACGTTGTCTTCCGAAAGCAGCATCGCGCAAACGGTAATTTATTTTTCCTTTTCCGATACCAAGTTTTTCAATTTCAGCGATTGCTTTTTTCACAGCAACTTTTACCTCAAGTCCATTCAAGAAATCAGAGTTGATGCATTTTCCTTCTTTCGCATCGTAACTTTCATTTTCAATATTGCCACCACTCACCACTTCTTTAATCGGCAATTGAAAATGTTTTGCAAATGCATAATCGCGAGAATCGTGTGCAGGAACGGCCATAACGGCTCCTGTCCCATAACCGGCAAGTACATAATCGCCGATCCACACAGGAATTTTTTCATTGGTGAAAGGATGAATTACGAAAGCACCTGTGAATTGTCCAGTAATTTTTTTCACATCCGCCATTCGCTCTCGTTCACTTCTGCTTTTTGCAGCAGTCACGTAAGCATCAACAGCACTTTTATTTTCAGCAGTTGTAATTAATGAAACCAATTCATGTTCGGGAGCAAGCGTCACAAATGTTACTCCGAAAATAGTATCAGGTCGTGTAGTAAAAACCTCAATCACCCTTTTCTCGACTTCGCTCGAACTTACGGGTGGAGAAATTTTAAACGAGAGGCTTGTTCCCTGACTGCGACCAATCCAATTTCGTTGCGCTTCTTTCATGGACTCTGTCCAATCGAGATCATTTAAATCATTCAGTAAACGATCTGCGTAGGAAGTAATGCGCATACTCCATTGTGGCATACGTTTTCTTTCTACAGGATATCCTCCACGTTCAGAAACACCATCTTTTACTTCGTCATTCGCCAATACGGTTCCCATTGCAGGACACCAATTCACCCATGCTTCACCGAGATACGCTAAACGGAAATTCATAAGCACATCTGACTTTTCTTTTTCCGAAAAATTCTTCCACTGTTCTGCTGAGAAATTTTTTAATTCTGTTTCAACACCTGCCGTTTGTTCGAGCGAAGTAGAAAAACCGTCCTTTTCAAAAATTGCAATTAACGTATCAATTGATTCTGCCTTTTTTGTTTTGTTATTGTACCAAGATTTGAAAATCTGTAGAAAAATCCATTGTGTCCATTTGTAATAAGAAGGATCACTTGTTCGTACTTCTCTTTCCCAATCAAAAGAGAAACCGATCTTATTCATTTGATCAATATATCGCGCAATATTTTCTTTTGTGGTTTTTTCAGGATGTTGACCAGTTTGAATTGCATATTGCTCCGCCGGTAATCCGAAAGAATCAAATCCCATTGGATGCAACACATTAAACCCAGCAAGACGCTTATAGCGAGCAACAATATCGGAAGCAATATATCCTAGGGGATGACCAACGTGCAATCCAGCTCCACTAGGATAAGGAAACATGTCTAACACATAATATTTAGGACGGTCGCTATGATTTTCAACACCATAAGTATGTTGGTCTTTCCATACTTTCTGCCACTTCTTCTCGATCTCTGTGAATTTATATTCCATTGGGTTTTTATCAGTGAGCGAATTTACATAAAAGTGGACAAGGGATGTCGGAGGAATACCATCCATTTTTTGTCATTTGACAGTACGAATCAGGCAAATTTGAGTTAAAAACGGATTTTTATTCACAACATTTAACCCATAACCCCTTCCCAAAGCCCTCGTGCCCCGTCCCTTTTTTACGTATTTTCGCCTCCGAATATGACAGAAGTTTCCGTTCGTCGCCGATTTCGTACTTCATCCGTCACCATTGTCGTGAGTGTTTCACTCGTGCTTGTGATGTTGGGATTGTTGGGCGTATTGGTTTTGAAGGCTAGAGACGTCTCCAATTATGTAAAGGAGAACATCAAAATCACTGCTTTTTTGGATCAGGATTCTAAGGATGTAGATGTTCTTGCTCTTCAAAAATCAATTGATGCAGAACCTTGGCGCAGAAGCACTGAGTTTGTGTCAAAAGAAGATGCCGCAAAAACTTTACAAAAAGATCTCGGTGAAGATTTTGTTCGAACTCTTGGATTTAATCCTTTACAGCCCTCCATTGAAATTTATCTCAAAGCAGACTATGCAAATTCTGATAGTATAAAATGGATTGAACAGGATTTGAGAAACGATTCCAGAATTAAAGATGTGTATTACCAGAAAGATATGGTGAGTGCAGTAAATGAGCGTATGGGGTCAATTAGTCTGGTGATTTTAATTTTCAGTGGTGCTTTATTATTTATTGCTGTTGGATTAATATTCAACACCATTCGACTCAGCATTTACTCACAACGTTTTCTTATTCGGACCATGAATTTGGTTGGTGCAACACAATTATTTATTAGAAGACCATTTGTAACCAAAGGAATTATCAATGGAATAATCGGAGCAATCATTGCAATTGTCATTACCACCGGAATTGTGTTAGTGCTGGATAAAAACTTCCGCGATCTTGATTTGATAAAAGTTGCGGATGTTCAAACGCTTGCTATACTTTGTGCATTGCAGATCATTTTAGGAATTATCATCACCTGGATAAGCACGGCATTGGCGGTAAGGAAATTCCTTCGTCAGGGTACAGATGCTTTATATGCGAATTAATTTATTAAACAATAATTATCATGGCTAAGAAAATTGAAATTAAACCAGCTGCTAAAAAAGAAGAAAAAACAGCAGCAACAACTGGAACATTTGCATTCGGAAAAGACAACTACATGATTATTCTTGCAGGAGTTGTTGTGCTTGTCATCGGATATTTATTGATGGTTGGCGGTGGAGCTGAAACCCCGGATAAATATAATCCTGAAATCTTCAGCACTCGTAGAATCACCGTTGCTCCAATAACATTGTTAATTGGATTCGGCATTGTGCTTTATGGCATTATGCGTAAACCAAAAACACAAGAGTAACTTTTCATTAAGTCGAAAGTCTAAAGTCAAATGTAGAAAGTCATTTATTCAACATTTGATTTCAGACTTTTAGCGTTCCAACTTCCCCACATGAATTATATTCAGGCCATTTTACTTTCGATCATTGAAGGTTTTACCGAATTTCTTCCCGTTTCCTCAACGGGACATATGATTCTCACTTCTTCAGTAATGGGAATCGCATCTGATGCGTTTGTAAAAACTTTTACCGTTGCAATTCAGTTGGGTGCAATTCTGGCTGTAGTTGTACTGTTCCGTAAAAAGTTTTTGAATTTTAGAGATTTCAACTTTTACATTAAGTTGGCCATTGCAGTAATTCCTGCTTTAATCCTTGGCAAATTGCTTAATGACTTCATCGATGAAAAATTGGGAAATCCTATTTTCATTGCAGGTTCATTACTTGGAGGAGGAATTTTATTTTTATTCATTGACAGATTATTTAAAGCTCCTGTAATTTCCGAAGAACGAAATATCAGCATTCCCAAAGCTTTTATGATCGGGTGTTGGCAATCACTTGCCATACTACTTCCTGGTTTCAGCAGAAGTGGCGCAACAATAATCGGCGGAATGCAACAAAAATTGACTCGTGATCTTGCTGCAGAATTTTCCTTTTTCCTTGCGGTACCAACCATGTTTGCTGCAACAGGTTATAAATTATTTAAATTTTATAAAACCAACGGTGGATTTTCTCATGATCAAATTTCCATGTTAGCAGTTGGAAATATTGTAGCATTCGTAGTAGCACTTTTTGCTATTAAAGGATTTATCGACATTGTAAAAAAATATGGATTTAAGATTTGGGGTTATTACAGAATCATATTAGGACTTACAGTTATTCTCATTCATTATTTTGTTCATCCGATCACTGTATTTTGAATCCCGAACTTCCACAATCAGAATTTGTAAGCGGAAAAGTTTTATTGATTGATAAACCTCTCAAGTGGACTTCATTCGATGCGGTGAACAAAATCCGCTGGCAACTCAAACAAAAACTTCAGCAGAAATTAAAAGTCGGGCATGCGGGTACATTAGATCCATTAGCAACTGGATTACTAATTATCTGCACTGGTAAATTCACAAAACGAATTGACGAATTTCAGGCGCAGGAAAAAGAATATACAGGAACTTTTGTTGTTGGTGCCTCCACTCCATCTTCCGATTTGGAACAGGAAGTAAATGAAGTTTTTCCTGTTGCTCACATTACAGATGAGATGTTATTTGCTACTGCAAAAAAACTAACCGGAGAAATTGACCAATCACCTCCGCTCTTTTCGGCAATCAAAGTCGATGGAAAACGGGCTTACAAATTAGCACGTAAAGGAGATGAAACAATTCTGCCTACAAGAAAAGTAGAAGTGCGTGAATTTGAAATTACATCTGTTGAGCGAATTGTCTTTTCAACTCCTTTTGAAGAAACTTCAAAATGTATTCAGGTAGGATTTCGCATTTCATGTAGCAAAGGAACTTACATTCGTTCATTAGCAAGAGATTTCGGGAAGGAATTAAATTCCGGAGCTTATCTTGGTGCCTTAAGAAGAACTCGAATCGGTGATTTTAAAATTGAAGATGCTATTTCTATTGAGCAGTTTGTTGCTTCTATAACTGAAGCATAATCTACAAACTAAAACTTCAACGTCACCTGAAACACAAAATTTCTTGGTGCTTGAACATCCGCAGGACGTGAAGTGTATTCTCGATTAAAAACATTGTTTGTAATCAATGCCACTTTCGCATGATCCGTTACCTGATACATTATACGTGTGTCAAATACAATATCACCTGTATGAAAACGATCACGATAAGCCTTGATGCCTGGAAGTGCCTGTTCAAAAAACTTATCGATATTTTCCATATAAGAATTGTAACGCATACTCGTTCCAAATGAAAATTTCTTATAGCCAGCTTCACAGTCAAATTTCGCGATATGACGATAACGATATTTCAAAATATTTTCAGTTGACGTTTGAAACAAAGTATCTTTTGCCGGATTCCAACGCAATGATTGAGGATCCATATAGGTATAACCTGCAAGCAACATAATATCGACTTGACCAACCTTTCCTTGGCCCATAACAGAAAAGTCAAGACCGCGAATTCTTGTACTACCAATATTAATAGATTTAAATCCTAAACCGAACAAGGGATCAATCCATGGATTTCCATAAGCACCAAAAGTGAATTCCATCATGTTAGAATATTGCATCCAGAAAATAGAAAGGTCAGCATAACCTTTCCAATTTTTTCCCATGTGAATTCCTTGCTTTACACCGATCTCCGCCGATTGACCAGATTCAGGTTGCAAATCTCTGTTCGGATAAATTTCAAGACCTGCTGCTGAAGTACGAATATATTTTTCTGCAATCGCAGGGAAACGATAACCTTGTCCATAAGAAATTCTGAAAAAAGTTCCTTCACCAGCTTGATAAGTAATACCAGCACGCATGACGGGACGGAATGGCAACGACAACAAAGTATCACCTCCTTTTAACTTCATGTGGTATTCTGTTTTGAGAGAATCGTCATTAAAATATTCTCCTCTAACTCCTAAAGTAATAAATAAACGATCGAAGAATTTTTTGTCAACTTGAACATAGGAAGCCACGTTCCGAGTTTTATGATCTGCATACAAAGCGGATTTTACGACTGTCGCATTGGTAACAATTCCTGATGTAAGTGTTACTTTGTTTTTGAATTTGAATTGATATTGATATTCTGCATAATAGAAATCTGCTTTTGCTCCTTGTTTTGTATCGTTATTATTATCAGTTCTGAAATAGCGTGTATGCAACGAATGACGATGACCTTTGGGAGAATAATAAGTAATAAAAGGGTCAATATTCATTCTGTAATTTTTATAATTCTGAATAGTGCTATCCTTTGGAATGTATGCATGATTATCATCATACCATAAAAGAAAAAGTCCACCAGTGGTACGCATACTATTTACATTTACGCCGGCAGATAATCCTGACACTTTTTTGAAGCGATAACGTACATTGACATTGAGTCGTTGACGTTGTTCAGTTTCTAAATATCGATAACCATCATCATTAAACAAATGACCTCCAACTACTAAATCCCAATTGCCAATTTGTCGTGTATGACCAAAATTAATTCCACTGAAAGTTGGATTTGCATTATGCCACCAAGTTAATTCCCCGCGTTTTGGTTCATCATAAAATCCGGTGAACATTGTAAACGTCGTATGTGGTTTATCTGTTGGATAGGCAGTTCGCATGTGAATCACTCCATTCAATGCTGAAGAACCGAAAAGCGTAGATGATGCTCCCTTCATTACTTCTACTTGTGAAACATTTTCTACAGGAAGATAATTCCATTTCACATCATTCGCATCACCAGAAAGCATAGGCATATCATCTACCACCATTAACACTCTAGAACCTGCACCAAAACTATAACCACTTCCACCACGAATATTTGCTTGTCCATCTGTCATGCTAACGCCTGGAACCTGATCCATGATCGTTTCCATATTGGCAGTGCATTTATTTTCAATCAATTTTGGTTTTAGAACTTCAATGGAAACTGGCACTTCACCAATATTCTGCTCATATTTCCCTGCAGAAACAACGACAAGATCCAATTGTTTTGATTCACTAATCAAACGAATATCCAATCGTGTTGTTTTATTTGCTTCTGTATGTAAAACAATAGAATCAGAAGTATAACCTGAATAATTAAATTTTAATTTGATTTCACCAGCTGGTACCGTGAGATTATAATTTCCGGACAAATCTGTAACTGCACCACCACCTTGAAATCGCACAACTACACCAATCAAAGCTTCACCGCTTGCACTATCACGCACAGAGCCGTTTACAAATGCTTGCTGAGCGGATAAAGATTGAATCGTGAAGAAAAAGAAGCCAAGGAAAGCAAACAAAAATTTATTTGATGACATACTTTTATATTTTTGCGAAGAATTATTTAAGGCACGTTAGGAAAATATCGATTTTTTGGGTTTTAATTGTTTAGCAATATAATAAGAAGGTTTGAAGGTTCAATATGAGTTTCGATGAAAGAGTTTACCAGGTCGCTCTATGCCTCCTGCCGGGGATTGGGCCCGTATCTGCAAAAAGGTTAGTTTCTCATTGTGGAAGTGCCGGTGAAGTATTCCGACAAAAGAAAAGCCATTTGTTAAAAATACCACATATCGGTGAAGTAACTGCCGGGGCAGTGCGGAATAAAAGTGCCTTAATTCAAGCCGAAAAAGAATTAAAATTTACAGAGAAGAACAACATTCAAGTGCTTTTCTATCTAGATAAAAATTATCCAACACGTTTAAAACAATGTTATGATAGTCCGGCCGTTTTATTCTTCAAAGGAAACTGCAATTTAGAACAGCAACGTATTGTGAGTATTGTAGGAACACGGAAAATCACGCCTTATGGAGAAGGGTTAACAGAAAAATTAGTGCATGACTTTTCTGATAAAAATATACTTATTGTGAGTGGTCTTGCTTATGGTGTCGATATTACTGCGCATCGCGCTGCATTAGAAAATGGAATTGAAACGGTTGGTGTGTTGGCACATGGACTTGATCTTATTTATCCCGCTGCGCATAAATCTATTGCAAAAAAAATGTTGGAACAAGGTGGTTTGCTTACTGATTTTCCAAGTGAAACAACACCCGACAAAGAAAATTTTCCCATGCGAAATAGAATTGTTGCAGGTCTATGTGACGCAACCATTGTAATTGAATCAGGAGCAAGTGGTGGTTCAATGATTACTGCTGAATTTGCGATCAACTATAACCGAGATGTATTTGCATTTCCCGGAAGAGTTGGCGATGCAGCCTCTGCAGGATGTCTGAAATTAATTAAAACAAATAAAGCGGCATTATCCGAAAACGCCAATGATATTCTGAAAGCATTAGGTTGGGACGATGAAAATAAAAAGGGGAAAAAAGTATTTCAAAAGGAAATGATTCTTCCAACTAATCCCGATGAAGAAAAGATTGTTTTGGCCCTTCGTGAACATGGAAATGTTTATATCGATGAAATTTGTTCTTCTTGTGGTTTTGGAATGGGAAAAGTTTCTTCGCTATTATTAACTCTCGAATTTTCCGGCATCGTCAAATCCTTGCCAGGAAAATTTTATAGATTGAGTTGAAGAATTTGGAATATTTTGTTAAGATAAAAAGGACAATTAGGATTAAAATTAGAAGTATTTATAATGGATGAATTCAGTAAAGAAAAGTTTCTGTACAAAGAGACATCAGGAAAAATAATTGGCATTTGCATGGATGTACATCGAACCCTTGGGCAAGGATTTAAGGAAATGGTTTATAAGGAAGCACTAGAAAAGGAATTTTTATGGCAGGACATCTCATTTGAGCGTGAAAAGCACTATGACATTAAATACAAAGGTGTTTGGTTAAACCAATATTTTATTGCAGATTTTGTTATTAATAAAAACATTGTTCTTGAAATTAAAGCACAACAAGGTGTTCTAGAAACTCATTATGCGCAAGTAATTAATTATTTGGCCGTTTCTAAATGTCCTGTTGGATTACTAATTAATTTTGGTGAAGCCTCCCTTACCTTCAAACGAATTGCATTAGCACAAAAGATTAATCCTGCAAATAAATCCATTTGATCCGTTTGATCTGCGGCAAATAGGATTTAAAAAGTAAAAAAAATGCCGCAGATAAAAAAGACAAAAAGGATTGGAACAGCACAAAAGATTAATCCTGTAAATAAATCCGTTTGATCCGTTTGATCTGCGGCAAATAGGATTTAAAAAGTAAAAAATGCCGCAGATAAAAAAGACAAAAAGGATTGGAACAGCACAAAAGATTAATCCTGTAAATAAATCCGTTTGATCCGTTTGATCTGCG
>JBBRYH010000052.1:0-24387 GCA_038237845.1 Bacteroidia bacterium | reverse complement strand
TGGTGTAGGTCCGAATGTTTTCCAATGGACGATTTCAAACGGAACATGCCCTTCTACCTCTGATCAGGTTATTATTACGCGTGATGCAAATCCTACAATTGCAAATGCAGGCGCAGATCAAACAATTTGTTCACCTAATACTTCTTTACTTGGAAATAATCCGGTAGTCGGAACAGGTCTTTGGACTTTAGTTTCGGGAATTGGAACGATTACTACACCGTCGTCTTCAAATACAACCATTACAGGTTTAGGTGTTGGTGCAAATATTTTCCAATGGACAATTTCGAATGGAACATGTCCGCCTTCATTTGATCAAGTAGTAATTACTCAAGATGCAAATCCTACAATAGCCAATGCAAATGCAGATCAGATTGTTTGTGCTACTAATGCAACCATGGCAGGAAATACGCCACTTGTGGGAACAGGACTTTGGACTTTAGTTTCGGGAACAGGAACAATTACTTCTCCGTCATTTCCAAATACAAGCATCACTTCGCTTGGTGTAGGTCCAAATATTTTTCAATGGACGATTTCAAACGGAACTTGCCCTTCAACTTCTGATCAGGTTATTATTACGCGTGATGCAAATCCTACAATAGCAAATGCAGGAGCGGATCAAACACTTTGCTCAACAAGTACTTTATTTACTGGAAATATTCCAGCAATTGGTACAGGCCTATGGACAATCATTTCCGGGACAGGAACTCCAACGTCACCAACTTCTGCAAGCTCGGGCGTAACCGGATTAGGCATTGGTACAAATGTTTTTCAATGGACAATTTCAAATGGAACATGTCCTTCAACTTCTGATCAGGTAATACTCACTGTTGATTCGATTCCGACAGTTTCTGATGCCGGACTTGATCAAACAATTTGCACAAACGCAACTAACTTTACAGGAAACATGCCTTCTGTTGGTACTGGAAACTGGACATTAATTTCCGGTACAGGTAGTATTATAACACCATCTTCTCCAACTTCTGCTGTTACCGGATTAAGTGTTGGTGCAAATATCTTCCAATGGAGAATATCAAATGGTATTTGTCCTTCCTCCTCTGATCAAGTCATAATCAATGTTGATGCAGATCCAACAGTTGCTTCGGCAGGTTTAGATCAAACCATTTGTTCTAATAATACTTCTTTCTTTGCCAACACTCCCGTAGTGGGATCAGGTTTATGGAATTTAATTTCAGGAAGTGGAATTCCAACAATTCCTAATTCAGAAACCTCTGCAGTTACTGGACTTGGTATTGGCGCGAATGTTTTTCAATGGACAATTTCAAATGGTTCTTGTCTTGCAAGTTCAGATACGGTCATAATCTATGTGGATCAAAATCCTACAGTTGCATTTGCTGGAAATGACCAGACCATCTGTGCAGATTCTACTTTGATGACAGCCAATAATGCATCGGTTGGATCTGGAGTATGGACTTTAGTTTCAGGAAGTGGAATAATTGCAAATATAAATTCTGAAACCACTGCGATCACTTCGCTTGGAGTTGGCGCAAATATTTTCCAATGGGCAATTTCTAACGGTACGTGTCCAGCTACTTCAGATCAAGTTACTATCAACAGTGATGCAAATCCAACTACAGCAACTGCAGGAATAGATCAATTATATTGTTCAGCTACAAGCTCAATTTTTACAGGTAATTCCCCAATAGTTGGAACAGGTTTATGGACATTATTTTCAGGATCAGGAATTCCGGCTTCTCCTAATGCCGCTGGTTCAATTGTCAATGGATTAAATGCAGGTTCAAATATTTTTGTTTGGACAATTTCAAATGGGGTTTGTCCTTCCAGTTCAGATACCATGCAAATCAATGTTGATTCTATTCCAACTGTTTCAATTGCAGGTCCCGATCAATCAATTTGTACAACAAGCTCAAGTGTTATTCTTGCAGGTAATGCTCCAAGTATTGGTAATGGAATTTGGAATTTAATTTCCGGAGCTGGGATTATTTCTAATCCAAATCAAAATAACAGTTTAGTCACCAATTTAGGTATTGGATCAAATATATTTGTTTGGACAATCGCAAATGGAATTTGTGCTTCATCTACTGATACTGTTGTAATTTCTGTTGATTCAATCCCGACAATTGCTATCGCAGGATTGGATCAAAACATTTGCGGAAGTGTTCCATCCATAACACTAAATGGAAATAACCCAACTATTGGAAATGGGATTTGGACTTTAATTGCTGGAACAGGAACCATAAATACTCCAACACAATTCAATTCAACGGTCAGTGGTATGCTCGCGGGAATGAACTCATTTGTTTGGACCATTTCAAATGGAGTCTGTTTGTCATCTTCAGATACCGTAAATGTTATAATTGATTCTATTCCGACATCTGCCATTGGGGGAATAGATCAAACAATTTGTGGAAATATTAGCACTGTGAATTTATCAGGAAATATTCCAACCATAGGAATTGGAAATTGGAGTGTTGCACTTGGAACAGGAATTATAACTTCACCAACAGCATTTAATTCCTCTGTTACCAATTTCAATTACGGATTAAATTCATTTGTGTGGAGTATTACAAATGGCATATGTAGTGTATCTTCAGATACCATAAATATTTTTGTAGATTCCATTCCGGATTTATCCTTTGCAGGACCAGATCAGAATATTTGTGGAAGTATTAACGCTGTTCTCTTAACGGGAAATATTCCTGTGGTTGGAAATGGAAACTGGACGATTGTATCAGGAAGCGGAACTATTCTTTATCCTAATTCAGACACAACAACAATTACTGGATTAGCAATTGGTGTAAATTCTTTTGTTTGGACGATCAGCAATGGATCTTGCATTTCTAATACAGATACTGTAATTATTATTGTAGATTCTATTCCTACAATTGCATTTGCGGGAGTTGATCAAACGGTTTGTTCGAACATATCCTCAGTAATAGTTACTGCAAATCCAGCATTAATTGGAACGGGAACTTGGACCATACAGGCAGGTACTGGAACTTTTGCAAATCCAAATGCAAATAATTCAAGCGTTTCAGGATTAGCAATAGGAATTAATTCATTTATCTGGACCATCAGTAATGGAAGTTGCGGAGCTACTAGCGATACCGTAACTATTACAGTAGATCAAACTCCAAGTATTTCTTTTGCGGGATTCCCACAAAGTGTTTGTAGTGATTCTGTAGTTTTAAGTGCAACGACTCCTACTATTGGAGTTGGAATTTGGACTTTAGTATCAGGATCAGGAACTATTGCTGATTCAAGTTTGTCAAATACAAGTGTAACTGGTCTAAGTCCAGGAATTAATATTTTCCAATACACCATTACAAATGGAGCTTGTTCACCTTCCATTTCAACAGTAGCAATTCAATCCGATCTAAATCCCGATGTGGCCGATGCAGGAATTGATTTAACAGTTGGAAGTTCGAGCACAAATTTGAATGGTAATACTCCTGTAATCGGAAGTGGAATATGGAATGTTGTTTCAGGTTCAGGAACTTTTAATTTGAACACGGATCCAAATACTGTGGTAACAGGACTTGCAACGGGATCGAATGTATTTACGTGGACTATTTCTAATGGTACTTGTCCGTCAACAATCGATACAGTCATCGTTATTTATAATGCTTTTGCAATTCCAAATGCATTTTCGCCTGACAATGACGGAATTAATGATTTCTGGGTAATACCTGGAATACAACAATACCCAAATGCCAAATTATTAATATTCAACAAATGGGGAAATGTAGTTTTTGATAGGAATCCATATCAAAATGACTTTGAGGGAAAAAATTCAGAAAATCAAGAATTATCAGATGATACCTACTATTATCTGCTTGAAATATCGGCATCTGAGAGTTATAACGGTTTCATTGTTATTAAAAGGAAAAAATAGGTGAAAAAACTCCTCTACATCGGATTATTTTTGCTAGCAACAAAACTGGCAGCACAACATAGTGCAATTTACAGCCAGTATGTATTTTCAGGAATACTGATAAATCCCGCCTATGCGGGAAGTCAAAACGCTTTGAATGTGACAACTGTTTACAGAAATCAATGGACTGGGATTAAAGGGGCACCACGAAATTTCAGTTTCGCGGCTCACTCTCCATTGAAAAATGAAAAAGTGAATGTAGGATTTACCTTTACGAATGACAAATTTGGAATTACTTCACAATCCCAAATAAATGCGATGTATGCCTACCGGATAAAAATCTGGGACGGTAGTTTGGCCTTTGGAATCGAAGCGGGATTAAATACTGTCAAAAATAATTGGGGTACTATAGAAACAACCCAAATTGATGATCCTACTTTTGAAAACAATGCACTAAGAAAATCTACCGCTGAATTCGGCACCGGTCTTTATTTTTCTAATCAGAGATTTTTTGCCGGGGTTTCTTCGCCTGCGCTTTTTAATTTTAAAATAAACGAATTTGCAACTTCAATGTTTTATGGAGGGGCAATATTTACATTATCGGATAATGTCAAAATTAAACCTTCGCTTTGTGTGAAATACATCAAGCATTCTCCGACTCAAGTAGATATTAACTCTACAATTTACCTTAAAGATATTATTGGCATAGGATTAGGATATCGAACAGGCGATGCTGCTTATGGGTTTGTTGACATTAAAATCAATGAACAATTTAACCTTGGATATAATTATGATTTCACATTAAGCCGTCTCAGCACTTATTCTCACGGAAGTCACGAAATTATGATTCGCTATTTATTTGGTTACACAGTAAAATCTAAAAGCATTCGCTATTTCTAGCATGAGAATAATTTTTATTTTCTTGTTGCTTTTCAATATTACAAGTTCTCTCTCAGGACAAAAGGACACCTCCACCATAATTAATCCTGAATTCTATAATAAATATTCGTTGAAAGAAACAGATGTAAATACCAATCGCTCGGAATTTTCTCCTTTTTTATTTCAGGACAAACTCTATTTTGTTTCTAATAGAAAAATAACATTTGGTGTAATTTTCAAAGGAGACGACTTTACAGATGTGTACACTACAGCAAAAACAGATTCCATCCATTTTAAAGAAACTAAATTATTTCAACTCGTCAATTCCGTAACAAATGATGGTCCTGTCTCTATTGATAAATCCGGAAGCTGTCTTTATTTTTCTACTAATGAAAAAAAATATGATTACCTCATTAAGACAGTGGAAATAGAAAAGAAATTAAAAATTTACTACTGCACTTTTGAAAATGACAAATGGAGCAGTCCGAAAATACTTCCTGTTTGTACTGAAGATTACTCCTACTTGCATCCTGCAATTTCCCCAGATAATAAAACACTTTATTTTGCATCTGACATGCCTGGCGGCTATGGCGGAATGGATTTGTATAGCTCTACCTTTCAAAATAATGAATGGTCCAAACCAATTAATCTAGGCCCTGAAATCAATACAGCTGATGATGAAATTTTCCCATTTGTAAATGCTTCAGACAATTTATTTTTCTCTTCCAAAAGAAAGTCGGGTTTGGGTGGCTTGGATATTTATATTGCAAGAAAAAACGAAAATGGGAAACTATATGTGCAGATTGCTCCTAGAGATTTAAATAGCAAGTTTGATGATTTCGGCATTTGGACTGACTCAACATTCGAGAAAGGTTATGTATCCACGAATAGAGATAATGAAAATGACGGCATTTACTATTTTGAAAAAACAATTCCAGATTTTGATGATTGCCTTACAATGAAACATAATCTTTGCTATTCCTTTTTTGAGGAATCAACATTGGAAGCAGAAGACACGCTTGGCATGACCTACGAATGGTCATTCGGTGACGGAACAAAAGAACGGGGCATAAAAGTGAAACATTGTTTTCCAAATTCGGGGAGCTACGTTGTTGAATTAAATATTGTAGAAAAATCTTCTGGGCATTTATTTTATAATGAGCTCAGCTATGATTTCACAACTGTAGATCCCGATCAGCTATATATCGCTTGCCGTGATACAGTCAGAAGTAATGAGTCTTTTTTGGTAGATGCTTCTAAATCTAAAATGGACGGTTTTACTATTCTAAAATATTATTGGATTTTTTCCGATTCAAGTTTCAATATTGGGATGCGTGCTATGCATCAATATGCTTCTAATGGAAGTTACATTGTAAAACTTGGGGTACTTGTTCAAAATGATTCAACAAATCAATTACAAACCTTTTGCACCGAAAAAACTGTTTATGTTGGCAGTGGGAATTGGCTTGCCGCAAATGATACAACCAAGGCTTCTTATGAAGTTCCAACTGTAAGAGATTCCTTATTTTATGTTAAAGATGGTAATGACGTTTCATTCAAAGTTAATCTTGGGACTTCCGAAAAACAACTATCGAAAACTTCTTATGTTTTTTCCGGAATGGATAAAATTGAAGAGCACAAGGAAAAAGGATATTACAGATATACAACTGGAAACGAAGAAAATATTTCAGAAATTATTTCTTATTACCGGGCTGCAAGGGCAAAAGGATTCAAAGATGCAGTTGTAATCAGTTATTATAGAGATACTTTAATTGCTGGACAGGAAAATTCATTAAAAGGCACGATTACTGATACTTCAACAGTAGGACCCTATAATGTGATGATTCATTTTGACAATAGTAAGGAAGCGAATGACTTGAAAGCAAAATTATTCAAGTCAGATACCACCACGAAAAATGCTTTCGTGAATATCCCTTATGACCAAATAAAAAAATCGTTGCCTGATTTATTAATTGACTCAACTTACAATCACAGTCCATTGGATATTCAATGGTTTATTAAAAAATCATTGCGAGACACAGCAGTGTATTATAAATTTCTAACTGCAGCAGGAAATTATTATGACAAAGAAATAATCTACACGGTGCAAATCGGAGCCTACCGTCATCCCGAAAATTTCAAATATCCTCAACTTGCGATTTATGGCGCTGCAGTAATCAAAGCATATCCCGATGGTATTACCCGATTTACAATGAAAAGATTTAAATCCATAAGCGAGGCAGAAGAATTCCGTCAACAGTGTATACGAAAAGGAATTTCGGACGCATGGATTACAGCAGAATACCGAGGAGAACGATATACATTAGAACAACTGATCGAAAATTATTTTTTTACAAAAAAATCCTGAGCATTTTCATTAGACCATTATTCCATAGCATGAAAAAATATATAATAATTCCGCTAATCATCCTTTTTACATTGCTGATGTTGCCACTTAAAACACAGTTATGTCCTGCTGCTGTTGAAAAAATTCCTTTCCTAGTAACCTTTGCGCAAAATTCTAGCAAAAGTTGGGGGGATGATGACTTTGTTCAGGTAATGTTCTTTGTTGTTCCTAAAAATGAAAAGAATCCAGTTTTTTTTAAAATTTTTGATCCGGAAACTGGTGGAAAAAATGACGAGCCACATGGTGGATGGAATAGCAAAACACGTTTTACAATTTATGGAGGAGCAGGCGCTTACTCCGAACCAGATGCGAGGAAACAAGATCCTGTAGGGAAATTTAAAAGTGGCGTTTCAATTTTTACTAAAACTTTTGAGAGTGAAACTACCTTCGACGATAAATGGTTTACGATGGGGCCTTTCAATCCAGTAGAAGGAGAATTATCAAATGATTTGGGTGGTTATGTTTTTAAAATTGTAATTGAAGGTCTTGACGGCGATGATGGAAATCTTTATCAGCTTGCAATGTCCTCGAGCAAAACCGAGAATCTTGCCATTGAAGGGGGAAACTCTTTCACCTATGAATATTCTATTCGTTTATCAGATACCAAAGGCTCTATTTCTCATTTGTATCCTTTTGTAACGCCCAATATTGTTGCAGTAAAATTAAATGTGTTTGACTATGACAATGATGGTATTATCCGTATGGTATCTGTTGCAAAAAAAG
Source organism: Bacteroidia bacterium (assembly GCA_038237845.1). Classification (GTDB taxonomy): domain Bacteria; phylum Bacteroidota; class Bacteroidia; order Palsa-965; family Palsa-965. Next base: position 16,525 of record JBBRYH010000052.1, on the reverse strand, counting down.
GTGTTATTTCAAAATCATCCGGAGACGCAACTTGGGTTCAGAACGTATATGATATAGTGAAAGATGAACATAATACTTCGCTGGATATTCAATTCCTAAAACAAAACGAAGCAAAGAATAATAACATCGTTGTTTACATTACCAATCAATATGATGAATCAATGCCATTCTATACTAGTCCGATTGGCGGAGTTCCTAAATACCGATTTAAAATCGGGGTAAAAGTTGAGGATAAATAATACTTTATGAAACAAACGCTACATTATCTTTTAATTTGTTTTGTTATTCTTCTTTTTGCCAACGAAGGAGTTTCTCAAACCTACAACTTTAGAATTTATACAGATGATAATGGGCTTGCTCAATCGTATGTTTATTCTATAACACAATCCAATAAAGGAAGTTTACAGATAGGAACTGGTGAGGGATTTTGTCAGTTTGACGGATCAAAATTTAAGACATATACAACCAATGATAGTTTAGCTGAAAATTTTATTTCCACCCATTATGAAGATTCACGAGGTATAACATGGATAGGTCATTATCAAAACGGAATATCTTATGAAAAGAAGGGCGTCTTCTACAAATTAAAATCCTCAGAAAAAATAGGGTCTCGTATAACTTCCTTTTGTGAGGATAGTCACAAAAATATCTGGGTTTCAACACAAGGCTCAGGCGTATATAAAATTGACACAGCTTTTAATTGCACCAACGTAGCTAATTCTGAAGCCACAAACGCAAATACATTGCTTGTGGATATGGATAACAATATACTCTTGGCAACCAACTACGGACTTTACCTCTATAAAGAAATTGCAAACAAAATAAAATTGATTTGTCCTGTTGTTGGTTTTGAAAATAAAATGGTTAAAAATATTATCCCAATGGATCAGGTTGGTAATTCTTTCTGGATTTCTGTGGTAGGGGAAGGAATATATGGTGTACGCAAATCAGATAATTGCTACTATACATTCGTTAAAATAAATAAGGAACTCGAGCTAAGCAATTTTATGTTTACTTCTCTTTGTGTAGACAACCAGAATAATCTTTGGGTGGGGACGAATGGTGAAGGTTTACGAAAAATTCATTTTCAGAATTACACTGACAAAAATTATTTTGAAGTAACAAAGATTACAGAAGTAAATGGCCTTAAAAATCAATACATCCTTTCCATTTTCGAAGACAATGAAAATAACATTTGGTTTGGAACCTTAGGCGGTGGACTATTAGAACTTCCGGTAGAAAAGTTTTCATTCTTCTCAGAAAATAGTGGACTGGAGCAGAAAGCAGTAAATTCTTTTTTGATTGATGATCAAGATAATCTTTGGATTGGAAGTGACCAGGGCTTTTCATTTCTAAATAAGTCCAACGATTCTTTGAATATTTTCTTTGACCAACGTACTGGATTTGTAAATGATAAAGTAAATGCAATTGTAAAAGATTACTCAGGCCTTTTTTGGATTGGAACAGAAAACAATGGTTTGTATTCGTTTGATCCGCTTAAAAAAATATTTATTCCTTTTTCAAAGAACCATGCATTCGAAACGAAAACCATAAATTCTATTGCTGTAGACAAATTCGGAACGATTGTAATTGCAACAACGGATGGAGTTTATTTTTATGTTCCTTCCACAGACAAAATTACGCACCTCACCACCATGGAAGGATTGCTTCATAACAATGTACTCAATGTTTTTATTGATGATAAAGGACGGATTTGGTTCAGCTCGAACGCATCGCCACCTTACTATATGGACCGTGATAAATTTACAGTCTTCAACGAAATTCCTGGATTAAGGTCCTTTAATATTAATGGGGTCACACAAGACAATTCCGGAATGATTTGGATTTGTACGGATGGCGATGGTGTAGTACAATATGACGGAAAGAATTTTACAAATTACAAGACAGACAAAGGACTACTTTCAAATTATTGCAATTTTATTATTTGTGATAATGCAGGAAATATTTGGATTGGGCACAGAAATGGATTTAGCGTAAAGAAGGCAGAAAATACAACTTTTACTACTATTACAAAAAGCGATGGGCTTTTGCTTACAGGATTTAATCAGAATGCTGTTGGTAAAGATTTTGCAGGTAACCTTTGGTTTGGTGGAAATGAAGGTTTGATTCGATATAATTTCAATATTGACAAACAACAAAAGAATGAGCCAATTACCAACATAGTATCTATTACCATTAATAAAGATCTGTATTCCCCGGAAAGTATTATCAACTTACCATTTGCAAATTATTCTGTCCGAATTGATTTCATTAGCATCTCTTTCACAGATCCAAATAAGGTAATTTACAAATACCGATTATTAGGTCAGGATACAATTTGGAGAACTACACAACAAAAATTTGTAGATTTTCCAAAGTTAGACGATGGTGAATATACATTTGAAGTGATCGGCTGCAATGCTGACGGAATTTGGAATAAACAATCAGCAAAATTTGAATTTTCAATTGCTTCCCCGTTCTGGAAAAAAGTCTGGTTCTATATTTTACTTTTTGCATTTATCGTACTTGTCACCTATTCTATTATTAAACGCCGAACTAACACCTTAACAAAAGCAAAGCAAATTCTGGAAGAAAAAGTAACAGAAAAAACACTCCAGCTTAAGACCGAAAAAGATATTGTTGAAAAAATCAAGACGCAACTTGAAATAAAAAACAGAGATAATATCGATAGTCTCATTTATGCCAAAAGAATTCAGGAATCTATTTTGCCATCCACAAAATTAATTTCGGAATGTTTCCCACAGTCATTTTTATTTTTTCTCCCGCGAGACATAGTCAGTGGAGATTTTTATTGGTTCGCAGAAACAAGTGAATATTATATTGTAGCGGTCGTAGATTGTACGGGCCACGGTGTCCCCGGAGCTTTTATGTCTTTGGTAGGTTCTACTCTTTTAAATGAAATTGTTCTCAATAAAAAAATAACAGACCCTGCAGAAATTCTAACGCAACTCAACAAATCAGTAATTAAAGTTTTAAAACAAGAAAATAAAATTGGATCCAGCAATGACGGTATGGATATGTCTTTGTGTCGTTTTAATAAAGACCTAAAACATCTTGTTTATGCCGGAGCATTACGACCATTATATTTATTCCGTAACAAAATACTGACCGAAATAAAAGGAAACCCACACTCGATAGGCGGATATGCTGAAAACATTACTAATGTTTTTGTCGACCAGGAATTAACACTAGAAAAAGATGATCTAATTTATATTTTTTCAGATGGATTTTGCGATCAATTTGGGCATGAAACGAATAAAAAATTCTCTACGAAACGATTTAAGGAAATGATCTTAGCAAATTCTGATCAATCGATGATGGATCAAAATGAAAATCTAGTTTCAGCACTTTGGAATTGGAAAGGGGATGTTGATCAAATCGATGACATTCTAATTATTGCTATAAGAGTTTAATCATTTCAATCAGTAAACTAAAAACAAAACTTATGTCACTTCCGGAAGGATTTATACCTGGAGATTTTTATAAAACAACGGAAGGTTTTGTAGTTTTTACAGAACAATATCTTTTACGCAGAGGTTATTGCTGTATGAACGGATGCAGGCATTGCCCCTTTCAATTCAATCCTAAATCAGGACGGATTGATCCAAATTATATTAACCCAAACAATTTAAAAAAATAATTGTCGATGTTTGGTTTCGGAAAAAAGAAAATAGATTATTTCAGATGCAATGTTTTAATGTCACGACCTGCGCTAAATCGAATACTTGTAAATGGAATCACTAGCAAGGAATTGATTGTAGTTACTTTTTTTCCTTCTACCAGAAATGAACTCCTTAAAAATATTGGCGATTCTTCGTTGGATGAATTTGTCATTCCAGCGGAACGTATTATAAATGGAAGCAGTCTTCTGAAAATTAATTCTCTCCGGAATTCAGGAGCAAAACAAATAGTTTTTTCGGAACGTCATCCATTGAATGCCTATGAAGTACTTGTGGCTGAAAAACTTGCAGAAAATGGAATAGCACTCCCTATACTTGCCTATTCGTCACTCGACGATGCCATTTTACAACGAGCCGGTGGAGAAAAGGTCAAGTCGCTGATGTTAAGAATGGGAATGACAGAAAACGACATCATTGAACATGCCATGGTAGAAAAATCAATTGAAAATCTCCAAACAAAAATTGCTAAAAAAGTTATTGTCGATGCGCATGGACAGTCCCCAGAAGAATGGATGAAAATGAATTTGCCAGCGGAGTTATAATCTTGTGAGAACTTCCGTTCCAATTGACATCCTCGTAACAAAATAAAATTGATATTTGCACTTTCACTTTAGTTATGACAAAAGAAGAATTTCATACGCATATTTTAACTGGTATTCCAGACGAGCTGCCACAACCTAAGGTATATGATAATGCATTGAATCATGCCCCAAAAAGAAAAAACATTCTATCAGTAGCAGATAAAAAACTTGCCTTAAGAAATGCGCTTCGTTATTTCCCCAAAAAACATCATGCGGTTTTAGCAAAAGAATTTGCAGAAGAATTAAAAACCTATGGCCGAATTTATATGTATCGGTTTCGTCCCGACTATAAAATATTTGCAAGGCCCATTTCAGAATTTCCATATCAATGTGTACAGGCTGGTGCAATCATGCACATGCTCTCCAACAATCTGGATTATGCAATTGCACAACATCCGCATGAGTTAATTACTTATGGAGGAAATGGTGCAGTATTTCAAAACTGGGCGCAATATCTGCTCACTATGAAATACCTCGCCACAATGACTGAAGAGCAAACACTTGCTTTGTATTCCGGTCATCCTATGGGACTATTCCCTTCGCATAAAGATGCTCCGCGTGTTGTAGTTACCAATGGAATGATGATTCCTAATTATTCTAAACCGGATGATTGGGAAAAATACAATGCTTTAGGAGTTACCCAATATGGACAAATGACAGCCGGCTCATTTATGTATATCGGTCCGCAAGGAATTGTTCATGGAACAACTATTACTGTTTTAAATGCTGCACGAAAAATTTCAAAAAGCGAAGAGGATAGAAAAGGAAAAATATTTGTTTCTGCAGGACTAGGTGGAATGAGTGGAGCTCAACCTAAAGCTGGGAAAATAGCTGGACTAGTTTCAGTTATTGCAGAGATAAATCCTAAAGCAACGCATACTAGACATTCACAAGGCTGGGTGGATGAAGTATATGATGATCTAAATAAATTAATCGTTAGAATAAAGGAATGTTCAAAGGCAAAAATTGGTATTTCTCTTGCGTATCAAGGAAATGTTGTGGATTTGTGGGAGAAATTTGAAATAGAAGATTTGCATATTGATATCGGCACAGATCAAACATCATTACACAATCCTTGGGCAGGAGGATATTATCCAGTTGGTATTTCGTTTGAAGATTCAAAAAAAATGATGGCCGAAGAGCCTGAGAAATTTAAAGAGGCCGTCCGAAATTCTTTACGTCGTCATGCCGATGCCATAAACAAACTCTCAAAAAGAGGATTGTATTTCTTTGATTATGGAAATGCATTTTTACTTGAGGCTTCACGTGCTGGTGCTGCAATTACAAAAGCAGATGGAACTTTTATTTATCCATCCTATGTCCAAGATATTGTTGGTCCGATGTGTTTTGATTTTGGATTTGGTCCTTTCCGTTGGATTTGTACTTCAGCCGATCCAAAAGATCTTGCAACTACAGATCGAATTGCTTTACAGGTACTGGAGGAAATGTATAAATCTGCTCCTGATGAAATTAAATTGCAGTTGAGCGATAATATAACATGGATTAAAGATGCGATGACAAATAATCTTGTTGTTGGATCACAGGCAAGAATTTTATATGCAGATTCAGAAGCTCGTATTGAAATTTCTGCAGCAATTAACAAGGCAATTAAGGATGGAAAAATCTCAGCACCGGTAGTGTTAGGAAGAGATCATCATGATGTTTCAGGAACGGATTCTCCATATCGTGAAACTTCAAATATTTATGATGGTTCACAATTCACAGCAGATATGGCTGTACAAAATTTTGTCGGAGATGGATTCCGTGGAGCTACTTGGATATCATTACACAATGGCGGTGGTGTAGGCTGGGGCGAAGTAATGAATGGAGGATTCGGAATGGTGTTGGATGGAAGTTCTGATTGCGATAGAAGATTACGTTCTATGTTATTCTGGGATGTAAATAATGGAATCGCAAGAAGAAGTTGGGCAAGAAACAAAGAAGCAATGTTTGCAATTGAACGTGAAATGAAACGTACACCAAATCTAAAGGTGACAATACCAAATATTGTAGCGGATGAATTGCTGGAAGGTTTGTTTTAATCCTTTTAATATTTTCCTCTTTTTATTATTTGGCGAGTTAAGAAAAAAGATTTATTACAATTAAAGCATAATACTCAGAACAAAAAAAAGACCGCTATAATAGCGGTCTTTTTTTTAAATTTTGTTCCAACGCTTAATGAACGATGGTTACTTTTTGGGTTGCAACTGTTGTTCCAGCAGTAACACTGAAAGAATAAATTCCATTTGCAAGTTTCGAAGTGAGATAATTATAATTCAAATTATTTATCAAGCCTAACTCTACATGATCAATTTTTTCTCCCAAGACATTATACACATCTAACATCGTATTTTCTTTTACAGGAGATTTTACACTAATCATTAACTGATCATTTGCAGGATTAGGAAATAAATTTATTTCAAAAACAGAATTTATTGCAGAGGAAACTTCTGTCATAGTTCCAATCGTCACTATGGAAGTTGAAGTACATCCATTAGCATCAGTAACAGTACAAGTATAAGTTCCCGCATCAAGACCTGTAGCAACTGCGGTGGTTTGTCCGCTAGGTGTCCACAAATAATTATATGAACCAGTTCCGCCACTTGCGATTGCAGTTGCAGTACCATCGTTTGCTGCCGCAGAAGATTCATCAACATGCGACATTGAAATTGAAATTGCGGAAGGCTCAGTAATTACAACTGTTGAAGTTGTTGTACAACCATTGGCATCCGTTCCAGTTAATGAATAAGTTCCTGTGCAAACATTAGAATAAGTTGGCCCGTTGACATTTCCCGGATTCCAAGTATAAACGTAGCCAGGTGTTCCTCCAAAAACTGTTCCTACTAAGCCACCATCGCAAACACCAAAACAAGATATAGGCGTTCCAACTGCTGCTATACTTTGCAACTGTGGTGGTTCTGTTAATGTGACTGTAGAAGTTGTCATACAACCATTGGCATCCGTTCCCGTAAGCGTATAAGTTCCAGCGCATGCTCCCGAGTAAGTTGAACCTGTAACATTACCAGGGTTCCACAAATAAGTATAACTAGGTGTTCCTCCGAAAACTGTTCCTACCAACATGCCATTACAAGAGCCGAAACATGTAGGATTTGAACCCACTGCTGATAGACTTTGTAATTGGGGCGGTTCGGTAATAGTAGCAGTAGTTGTTGTTGTACATCCACCACTTTCTGTAACTGTAACTGTATAAAAACCTGCAGTTAATCCAGTAGCCGAAGAACCAGTTCCCCCACTTGGTGACCAAGAATAGGTATATGGACCGGTACCTCCAGTAGGAGTAGCCGAAGCTGAACCATTTGATCCACCAAAACAAGTTACATTGGAAGTTGTTACTGCACTTGCACTGAAACTTGCTCCTGTTGTAAATACTGGATTAGAAGTTCCGCTACCCGAAACAGAAGTGCCTCGCACAAAAACTCTACCCTGTGCGCCGTTTCCTCCAACTCCATAATAGGGGCTACCTGGAACATTAGATGCGCCACCTGTACCACCAATAGCAGATATAGTTCCCATGTTACTAAATGTAGAATTACTCATCAGTATTATTGATCCACCAGAACCACCACCACCACCACCACAATTTCCTGTTCCATCTGAACCACCGTTACCTCCATCGCTAAAAATAAAAGCGACGGTTCCTATTGTAATACTACCACATGCAGTAATTGAAATATATCCACCACCAGCACCACCGCCACCGGAACCACAAGAAAAACCTCCTGAACCACCTGCACCACCAGAACCACCAACAACAGTTGGTATTTGTGGCGAACCATATGCAACTCCGCCAATTCCATCAGTAAGACTTGTACTAGCACTTTGGCCATTTACGGCATAACCGGCACCACCACCACCAGACCAGTTTGCACCCATTCCACCAGCACCAGGTCCATAACCATTTGTTGCATTTAATGGACCCGCAGAACTAGAATAATTTCCGTCACTTCCGTTTTGTCCGCCCGCTACTCCGACTCCACTAACTCCGTATGTAGAAAAAGTTACTCCATTTCCGCCAGCTCCACCACTTGCAACCAATGCACCTGAGATAAATACGTTTCCAGTACATTTTATAATTAAAGGTTGTGTTCCAGTGACGGTTACAATCTGACCGCTATTAATTGTGAAGGAGGTGAAATTATATGTTCCTCCAACAAGAGTAGTATTTGTATTTGCTAGATAGGCTCCATCAGCGCCTGTTCCACAATTGAGAATGCATTGAGCATTTGAAAATGAAACAACAAATAGTAATAGAGCAATAAATTTTATTTTTGACATGTAATTTCTTTTCATGTGAAATTGATTTAGTTTGAATTGTAAATATAATCGATTTAAATTAAAATTTTATCATGATTTGATCAGGGAACTGTCTGAAACTTTTACGGTGGTGTTCTGTTATTCCGAATTCAACAATTGCATCCCGGTGTTTCTGTGTTCCGTAACCTTTATTGTTTAGCCAATGATAATGTGGAAATTTTTCATGCAAGGCATCCATATAATCATCGCGATATGTTTTTGCAAGAATGGAAGCAGCTGCTATACTTTTCATTTTCGCATCCCCACCAATAATGCAAGTGTGCGGAATACCATCATAAGGTTTGAAACGATTTCCATCAATCAGCAAATGTTCAGGAGTAGTTTTCAATTTTTTTATTCCACGATGCATTGCTGCAAAGGAAGCCCATAAAATATTTATCTCATCAATTTCATCGACACTTAAACTTCCAACTCCGAAGGCGATTGACTCTTCTTCTATAATCGGACGAAGATCGCGACGTTGCTTATCGGTAAGTTGTTTAGAATCGTTTAATAAAGGATGGTTGAATTTTTTAGGAAGAATAACTGCAGCTGCAAAAACAGGTCCAGCTAAACAACCTCTGCCCGCTTCATCACAGCCCGCTTCAATTAAATCTTTATGGAGAAAATTTTTAAGCATTCTTGTTTTTTTCTGCTTCACTAATCGTCTTCATCATCGATTCCCAAAGTGCTTCTGCCGTTTTATCCCATGAAAATTTTTGACATTGAATTTTTGCTTTTGCAATTAAATTTTCGCGAAGCGATTCATCCTTATCCATTAAAATCATTGCGGCGGAAATACTCTCGATAGAAAATGGATCAACATAAAGAGCAGCATCACCGGCAACTTCAGGCATTGCGGTAATATTTGAAGTGATCATTGGAACTTCACATGCCATTGCTTCTGTCAGCGGAATTCCGAATCCTTCAAAATAGGGAACATAAGTAAGCGCAAGCGCTGCGGCAGTAACCCGATGCAATTCATCTTCTTCTAAACGTCCTGTAAAAACAATTTCGTTTTTATCCGGAACAGATTCAATCGCATCAATTAATTGATATTTCCAATAATTCCCTCCTGCAAGTAAAAGTTTTGTTTTAGAATTTGTTTCTCTTTTGAATTCTCCAAAAGCCCGTATCAGTCGATCTATATTTTTTCGAGGATGCAATGCGCCAATAAATAAAAAATATGGTGCCCCATCGGTATGTTTCAAACGCACTGATTTAATTTGCTCTTCATTTAAAGGATGAAATCCTTCTGCTGCACCATTATAAACAACATCAATTTTCTCAGGTGCTATGTGATATTTTTCAGAAATGTCTTTTTTTGAAAACTCAGAAACGGTTGCTATACGTATTGCTTTTTTTGCAAACAAAGGGAATTTATTACGATACCATCTTGAATAACGCGCTGGTAAATCTTTCGGATAATGTTCAAAATTCAAATCGTGAATTACAGCAAGACAAGGCGTTTTTGTTTTTAAAGGGAGGTATCCATCCGGAGAAAGAAAAAGATCAGCATTCAAATCTTTCAACACTCCTTTAACCGAAATATTCAACCATATATTCCAAAGCCAAGGCCTTCGCGCAGGAGGCATTAATTTTACTGGAGAAATGTTTTCGGAAAAAATAAAATCCTCATGAACATCTCTATCAAAAAGAAACACAAAGTGTACCTCCGGATGATTTCTGGTAATACGAATTAGCGATTCATAAGTAAACCGACCGATCCCATCGAGTTTATTATGCACCAATAAACGTGTATTAACAACTATTACCACAGTACAAAGGTAAATAATCATACGGAAGGAGCAGTATTCGAAAATTCAATGTTCCTATATGCTGGTTTTACTTAAATTCGCATCCTCAAAGGCATTTTCATGCAGAAAAAATTCATTGTCAATTTACTAATTCTACTTTGCCTCAATCTGCTGATCAAGCCTTTCTGGATTTTGATCATTGAACCACATGTTCAGAATTCTGTAGGAAATGGTCCCTATGGAGAATATTATTCCATCGCCAGTTTTTCCTTTTTGTTAAATATTTTTCTGGATTTCGGAATTACCAATTTTAACAACAAAAATATTGCACAGAATAATCATCTGCTTGCCAAACACTTTTCCGGTCTCTTTGTTTTAAAATTAATACTTGCTGCAATTTATATTGTAGCAACAATCGTTGTCGGTCTTGCTATTGGTTATGATTCGCGACTTACAAAACTCCTTTTGATTTTAGGATTTAATCAGTTCCTGATTTCTATGGTCCTTTATCTAAGATCAAATTTGCAAGCCTTACATTTTTTCAAAACCGATGCATTACTTTCTGTTTTAGATCGAGTAATAATGATTGCAATTGTTGCAGTGATGTTATGGGGTCATTTCTTCGCAGGGAGAATGGATATTATGGACTTTGTATATGCTCAAACAGTGGGATATTTCCTAACAGCTGTTATTGCATTTTTCGCAGTGGTCAGCAACACAAAAATGGTAAGGATGAAATGGGATCTCCCTTTTTCATTAATGATTCTCAAAAAAAGTTATCCTTTCGCCGTTTTGGTTCTATTAATGACATTTTATAATAGAATTGATTCGGTAATGCTAGAACGACTATTACCATCAGGCGACAAAGCACAAACCGAACGATTAAAAGAATTGCGAGATCCTGCACTCATCGCAAATGATAATCAACTAGCCGAGCGTAAAGAACTGGAAAAAAAGTTGGAGCATACAGGTCCAGAACAAGTAGGAGTTTATGCAAAAGGTTATCGTATGTTGGATGCAACAAATATGATTGCCTACTTATTTTCAATTTTGCTTTTGCCGATGTTTTCCCGAATGATAAAATATAAAGAATCGGTAGAGCAATTAGTCAAACTTGCCTTTACGCTATTAATTACAGTGGCCGTCGTAGTTTCTATCGGATCTATTTTTTACAGAGCTGAAATCATGAGTATGCTTTACGACAAGAATGATTTGGGAACCGTCACCACCGTATTTCCACTTTTGATGAGTTGTTTCATCGCTATTTCCACCACCTATATTTTCGGATCACTGCTTACTGCCAACGGCAATCTTCGTGAATTAAATATTATGGCATTTTGTGGAATGATGATCAATGTCACCCTCAATCTAATTTTTATTGAAGTACTAAAGATGGATGCCATTGGAACTGCTATTGCAAGTTTGTCAACTCAAATTATTACTGCATTAGCTCAAGTACTCATCGTTCGCAAAATATTTAAGTTTAAAATCAATTACAATTTGCTGACAACATTACTTGTTTACATTGCAGGGGTAGTGGCTTTGGCAAATTTAACCCACACCTATTTGCTACGCCCTCAAACCAGTTCGGGATGGGTGCTAGGATTCATTGCAATGTCGCTGGCTTCTCTAGCTTGGGCGTTTGCAATACGACTCATCTCCATTAAAGGAATGTTCAGAATAATGAAATACGGGTAGAGGAATTCTATATTTTCAGTTCTGAATTCTGGATTTTTTAATACGCCACGATAACTTGATGGTTTTCAATATCATACATGAATTTTGAATTCTAAATTTAGAACACAAAATTGCCTTTCAGCGCAGGTTTTTTCTTACTTTTACCGTCCTTCTAAAGCATACGCGAAACTCTTATGGACCAGAAAAACGGTACCGGAAATTATTTTGATTCTACCAGCCTTTTTGAATTTTTCTGGCGATGGAGAAAGCAACTTATCATTATTGCTGTGGCTGCAGCTGTAGTTTCTTCAGGAATTACTTATCTCATTCATGAACGTTATAAATCCACCGTGATCATGTTTCCTGTGCAATCGAATGCAATTTCGAAAGCACTCTTGACAGATGATATGTCAGGAAAAAATGATGTGCTTCAATTTGGTGAAGAAGAACAGGCAGAACAATTGTTGCAAATTTTAAGTTCCGATGAAATCAGAACACGAATTTGCGACAAGTATAAATTAATGCAGCATTATCGAATTGACCCAAATGATCGATTTAAGAATACAAGACTTTATGAAATGTATTCCGACAACATCAGCTTCAAACGAACAGAATTTATGTCTGTAAAAATTGAAGTACTAGATGAAGATCCGAAAATTGCTTCTTTAATTGCAAATGATATCGGTGATCTTCTTGACTCTACAAAGACAAGAATGCAACGTGATCGTGCCAACCAAGCTTTTGCCATTGTAGAAAATGAATTTCTTCGCAAAAAATCAGTAGTTGATTTGATGACAGATTCCTTGCAAAAAATCAATGAGCTTGGTATTTATGATTATGAATCTCAATCAGAGGTTACAAGTGAACAGTATGCAATAGCCCTTTCAAAAGGTGATGCGGGTGCAATCAAACGTTTGGGTGATCAATTAAAGATCATTGCAAAATATGGTAGTGCTTACATGTCGGTAAGAGAAAATCTTTATATCGCAAGAGAACAACTTGGATTATTGAGAAAAAAATATGAAGAGGCAAAAATTGATGCTGAAGCTGTATTGACTTACAAATTCATTGTAAATCGTGCTTTCCCTGCTGAACGTAAATCTTATCCAGTACGTTGGTTAATTGTAGCCGTAAGCACAATTGCTTCACTTGTAATGGGTGTTTTATTATTGATTTTATTTGACAACATCAGCAAACTTAGAAAACCAGAAATTACTGGCTGACTGAAAGAAGGCAGACAGCCAAAGGTTACAGAAAAATCAGGAATTGCAAAGAGCACTTTCAATTCAATAAAAAAGTTAATCACTATCCCTGAAGATATACAGGAACGCCAACAAAATAGTATTGAAGTTTCTGAGACCGCAAAGGTTTCGATTAGAAAAAACAAAATAATAGTACAATCACTTATGGCCTCAATGAATAACTCCGATATTTTTCAGGTGGCACTTCGAAGGAAGATGCATCTGCTGATTATTGTGGTTTCCGCGGTCTTACTTGCTTTTATTTTTTCAGGGGAAACATTTATTAAACCAAAATTCAAGTCCACGGCAATTGTTTATCCTGTTAATATTATTCCATATTCAATGGAATCTCCAACGGAACAATTACTTCAACTTTTTCATTCCGCTGATGTTCGAACACTTGTTGTAAAAAAATTCAACTTAGCAGAACATTACAGAATATCATCAAAATCTAGCGGAGCAGAAACCAAACTCAACAATACTTATGATGAGAACATTCTTATTCGCAAAACCGAATTCGAGTCGATCAAAATTGATATTACGGATGAGAATCCGGATACCGCTTCTGCATTAGTTAATGGATTGGTTCAAGCTGTTGATGACAAAGCACGTTCATTGCAGCGCGAAAAAACAAAGGAAGTTGTACAGATTTTCAAAGATCAACTCGACCAAAAGACCCGACAAATTGATTCCTTGGAAACTATCAATAATCTGTTGCGAGTTCGTTATGGTTTGTTGGATTATCAATCGCAAGCAAAAGAAGCGACCAAAAGTTATTTGAAATTGGTAAGCAGCGGCGCTTCAAAAGATAAGATTGCCGAGGTGGATTCAATGCTTCGTAATCTTGAAGAAAAAGGCGGAGCCCAAATTGCAGTTACCGATCAATTAAAAGGCATGAGAAAAGCCTACAATGATATTAAAGTAGAGTATGATAAAGCTATCAGTGATTTAACTAAACAGCTGACTTATTCGAATGTGATTACCAAACCTTTTCCTGCGGATTCAAAATGTTATCCAATTCGCTATCTAATTGTATTGATAACTTCACTTTCCGCCTTACTTCTTGGACTTATTCTTTTCGTTATTGTTGATCGCAAACAGAAAAAGTCAAATGTCCTCCCTGATTAAAACCGATAAGAAAACCCTCTATTGGGTTTACGGTTTCAGCCTTCTTTTTCTGGCTGTCAATACGATTTGCGTCATTAATGAATTTTATTGGCTTAACTTATTACCTCCCATTCTTCTCGTTGTAATGTTGGCCGTAGTTGCCCTTGATAAACTGATTCTTTTTTCTGTTTTTCTGACACCTCTTTCTATCAACCTTGCAAGCAATGAAATTCATCTTGGCTTAAGTTTACCAGTCGAACCGATACTTGCAGGAATTTTATTTCTTTTTGTCTTGCGAATTATTCATGAACAGAAATTCGAAAAACGTTTTCTCAAACATCCGATCACTGTTGCTATCCTTTTAAATTTGGCATGGATTTTCATTACGAGCATTACAAGTGAATTGCCATTAGTTTCCTTTAAATTTCTTATTTCTCGACTCTGGTTTGTAATTCCATTCTACTTTATCTGTGTAGAAATGTTCCGTGATTTTAAAAACGTCAGAAGATTTATCTGGCTCTATAGTCTTCCGTTGACTATAGTAATTGGTTATACCCTTTATTGGCACTGGCAGTATTCCTGGAGTGAAGATGCTGCACATTGGGTAATGTCGCCTTTCTATAATGATCATACTGCATATGGTGCTGCCTTGGCAATGTTCTTTCCAGCCTTAATTACATTTGTGTTCAACAAAGAATATTCAAATAACATTCGAGTTATCGCATTAATTCTTCTCGGCGCATTTACCATTGCTCTCATTTTCTCCTATACTCGGGCAGCATGGGTAAGTCTTGCAGGAGCGTTATTGGTTTATTTGGTTTTTGTTTTCAGAATCCGATTCAGAGTTATTGCCTCTGCAATACTTATAGGAATTGTCTTTCTCATAATGTCATGGAGTGATATTTTAATGAAACTTGAACAAAACCGGCAGGATACTTCGAATGATTTAGAAAAACATTTACAATCTATTTCTAATATTTCCACTGATGCTTCCAATCTGGAACGGATCAATCGTTGGAATTCTGCTTTCCGAATGTTTGCCGAGCGTCCAATATTCGGATGGGGACCTGGAACTTATAGTTTTGTTTATGCTCCATTCCAACTTTCGCAGGAGAAAACAATTATCAGCACCAATGCAGGTGATTTAGGAAATGCGCATAGTGAATATATAGGACCTTTATGCGAATCAGGATTTATTGGCGCCATTACTTTCCTTTTAATTTTTGGTGCAATTGTATATACAGGTTGGAATCTTTATTACAAATTACCTAAAGGTCCTCATCGCGGTGTAATGGTTTCCGTATTTCTCGGATTGCTTACTTACTTCGTACATGGACTGATGAATAATTTTTTAGACACAGATAAAGCATCTATTCCTTTCTGGGGATTTGCAGCTATGCTTGTCGCGATGGATTTGTGGTACCCGAAAAAGTGGGACCTTGAAAAGGAAAAGACGGAAAAAGGACAAGTGAATGGAGATGAAAAATCTTTGTTGCAATAAATTTATCCAGGATAATCTTTTCGGATCATCTGAATCTCTATAACAATCGGCAAGTCACCAAGGCAATATCATCGATATAGGACATATCGCCTTTGTGTTTATTGACCTCTTCAATGATGAGAGCATTTAATTCCTGAGGCGTTTTCTTTCGGTTATTCAATGCAATTTGTTGAACGCGTTTTAATCCGAAATCTTCTTCTTTTTCATTTGTAGTTTCAACTAGGCCATCGGTGTAACACATCAGCAAGGCACCGTGAGCAACATTTACAATTCCTTCACGCACCCTTACTAACTCATCAAACATTCCTAAACCTGTGCAACCGACTGTCAATAAATTCGCACCATCTTCATCAATCACCAAGGGAGGATTATGTCCAGCGTTAATGTAATGTAACACGCGGGTAACTGTATTATATTTCGCAATAAAAAGTGTGATAAATTTTTCACCTTTTGCGCTCACCGATATTTTATGATTTAATTCACGAACTAAATCAGGAAGATTGGGAATGTGATGTAAAAGAATTCTAAGATTCGCCTGAAAGTTTGACATCAACAATGCAGCAGGAACTCCTTTACCAGAAACATCCGCAACACAAAATGCAACTTCATTTTCATTGATCTGAATAAAATCGTAATAATCGCCGCC
>JBBRYH010000051.1:0-27560 GCA_038237845.1 Bacteroidia bacterium | reverse complement strand
CCCGAGTACCATAAATTATCATTGTAATTGGCTCTTCAGCTCCATTAAATGTTTTTGTGGTGTCAATTGGAAATCTCACCGGAAAAGAATTTCCCATGAAATAAGTTCTTTGTTGTCCAAAGGTTTCTATTTTACAAATAGCGCCACTTGCGAAATAGGTATATTTTATATTTGATGCAGTTCTTGACCATTCGCTGAGTTTTCCATTTTCATATTTGTATTGATTCTCAGAAATCCCTTCTGAAATATTTGTTATTTCTTCTTTTGAGTTCAATAGAATAGTGTACAAACTCCATGTGCACCAAACATTTCCAGGAGGAAATCCAAAGCCCATGCTACGTTGATTTGAACTTGCTGCTGGTGATGGATCCGGGGTATTGCCAAGATTTGCTCCGTGAAAATAATAAGAATAATTATTTACATTATCATAACTACTACTTGCTATATACAATCCTTCATTGACGAAATGAATCCATTGATAAGTACGTATTGTATCCTTTCCATTCGGACTCACCATCGGCAATATAGAAACGCCTGGTTCATTTAACTGCAACTCACCTTTGACAAAATATTTGAGTGATAAAAGTTTTCCGGTAGAATCATATTCGTAATGCAAACCCCAGGGAATATTTTCAATAAATAATCCGGCATATTTCATTTCCCCATTCGGAAAAAACGAAAACCAAACTCCGAATTTATTTGTTGGGCAAATCGAATCACTATAACAAAGTTTATAGAATCCTTGTTCCCGTAAATATCCATTCGGGTAATACGCTTTGTGAAAATTTATTCCCTTATATTTTCTTAAAGGATAATATTCATCCGCGACAACTTCACCCGAAATATCAATTTCTTTAAAATAACTTAATTCACCTTCTTCATCCCAAGTCATGAATTGAGACAAGATGGGAGAGTCGTCTCGTTGTTGCCTTAGTTTTTTCGACTCGTAACTTTTTTTTGAGCCTTCAGGATAATAATGTGTGGATGATGCGTAATAATTTTCAGAGAAGGAAGAATCAAAAAGAAGCATTCCTGATTCCGAATACGATTGAAAATTATAAGTTGGATTATCAAATGTACTTTCAACTGTCGCTAAATGTCCGTTCTCATGATAAGTGTAAATTGATTTTCTACTTTCGTATTGTTCTTTTACATATTTCAAATTTCCATTAGTATAAAACGCAACAGAATCTATATGACCATTTACTTCTCGTGAAATGAGAAGGGTCGGAACAAATAAAATAAAAAAGAAAATAATTACGAATTTCAATAAGTTCATTACCCATAAATATAATTATAAATTGCACTGCAATTTTGTTTAATGATCAAAGTCATTCTAATAAAATTACCGATTTTGAGTAATTTTAGCACGAAATTATCAATTCCACTTACCGTAACATCATGAAAAAAATCTTCCAAAAAATCCTATCAAAGAAAAAACAGATTCTGCTCAGCTTATTTATTCTGTTGGTAGTGATTCAATTTATTCGGCCAGAACGAAATACCGGAAATGCATACACACCGAATGACATTACACATTTCTCAACAGTTTCTCCCGATGTTAAAATAATTCTGGAAGTTTCCTGCTACAATTGCCATTCAAATCATACCATTTACCCTTGGTATACCAATGTTCAACCTGTTGGTTGGTGGCTGGCTAGTCATGTAAATGAAGCAAAAGATGAAGTGAATTTTTCTGAATTCAATTCCTACCGCATCAAACGAAAAATTCGCAAGTTTCATGAAATTACCGAACAATTAGAAGAAGGAGACATGCCCTTGAATACTTATTTATGGATTCATGGTAATGCAAAATTGAATGCCGCACAATCGAAATTACTTCAGGATTGGGCAAAAGAAAATGAGAAATTATTACTGGAGCAATATCCTGATTCAATTTCTAACGATAATTAATTTAGCGTGTAGAATTTAACTTTCGACTGTTGAATCCATTTTCTTCTTACCGGTTTTCTCCAAGTATTCTTTCAATTTTCCGGTTTCTGCCATATGAATTAGGTTTACATCAGCATAATTTCTATAGGAAACCCAAATCGGTGGATTAAACGCAAATAGTTCCAAAAAATAATAAAGCGGCGATAATTTATAGGCATGCAAGGGTGCAAAATATCTGTAACCTACTCCAATACTATCCGTCGGATTTTGGATAGTATGCCACATGTAGGGAGGATTATAAAATATATCTCCCGCTTTTAAATGGACAGTATAACTATCTACCCATTGGTACAAAGGATAGTCCTGATGATTTTTTTCAAATGAATTAAAATCTTTTCCGTTTCTAACTGGTGCACTTCTATAAAAATTACGTGCGGGAGCCGGATCAACGACACAAAAATAATCCTGAGGATACATGACCCATTTTTTTTCACCATAACATTGAACAAAAATATTCGGAGAGCTGGCATTGTGAATTGGAGTAAATCCACCTTTTCCACTTATAAAAACATGAAAAGCTTCTCCAAAACTTCTCTTCAGTCTTCTTTCTCTTAAATATTTTATATCGAAGTCCATTAAATGCTCCGGATGTTTTTCAAGCAAAGGATAAAATCTATAATATTTTCCTGAACCACTTCTTATTCCATCAATCACTTCACCTAGGGTTGTTTCTTCATACCCACTTGCAATATTTGTCTGATCCATGAAAACAATTTTATCTGTTCCATGTTGATTTTTAAAATATTCCAAGGACCAATCGGTACAGGCAATCCATTCTTTTGCAGCTCCTGAAATAATTACAGGAATTCCTTTCTTCACATAATTATTTATAAAATCTTCTTTAGAAAGTTGATCAACACGTTCAACAGGAATTTCTTTTCCAGGTCCGCCCTTTTTTAAATGGGCTTCCAATTTTGCATAAAATCTTTTTCGGCTATTTTTAGTCCAACGAAAAAATCGTTCGCGACCAAAAAAATGGTCAAAGAACTGGTAATATCCATAACGAAATCTCAAGGAAAAGGGGATCTTCCTATGTGGTAAACTATTCATACAATGATTGTGTTTGCTTGAACTAAAATAAAACTAATTACTATAGATTCCTAAAGATTTTTAAAAAGAGGAACTCTGAGTTTAAAGCCGTTACCAAGATCTTAACCTATTTTCAAACGTACGGCTCCATTATTATCCAATTTCTCTCCAGATTCTTACCTTAGTTTCGCAATATGAAAATCCTCTTAATCGAAGACGAACCGGAACTTAGAAAGTCCATCAAACAATTCCTACACCAGGAAGGATATTTGGTGGAATCGGCTTCTGATTTTGAAAAGGCCTCAGATAAGGCAGGGATTTATGATTATGATTGCGTACTAGTTGACATTACTTTGCCAGGTGGGAATGGACTTGATGTTGTTAAGCAATTAAAAGCTTCAAAATCAAAAGCCGGAATCATTATTATTTCAGCTAAAAATTCCTTGGATGATAAAATTGTGGGCTTGGAACTAGGCGCAGATGATTATTTAACTAAACCTTTTCATCTTTCGGAATTAAACGCACGCATCAAATCTGTGATCCGTCGTATGAGCTTTGAAGGAAGTAAGGAAATACTTTTTGAAGAAATCAGTATTAACCCAGAAGCACTTTCAGTTGTTGTAAAGGGGAAAAAATTGACGCTTACAAAAAAAGAATTTGACTTATTAATATTCTTTGTCAGCAATAAGAACCGAGTGATTACAAAAGAATCTATCGCAGAACATTTATGGGGAGATGATATGGATATGTCCGATTCATATGATTTTATTTATTCGCATATTAAGAATCTTAGAAAGAAATTAATTGAGGCCGGCGGAAATGATTACATCCAAACTGTTTACGGTGCAGGATATAAATTCGGAACAGTATGAAATTATTGGCCAAAACCAGTATTATCTATTTTTTTAGTACGACACTGGTATTCCTTATAGGTGGACTAATTTTCTATCACAATTTGCGAAAAATCGTTGATGAAGAAGCCACTGAAAAGATATATGATGAAAAAGAAATGATTGAACAGTTTGTTAAAGAAAATAATAGAATTCCTGTTTCTGAAATAATGACCGGAGATATTATTTATTTCAACCAGCAAATAAATCAAACGAAAGAATCCTATAGTGATACTTTGATCTATAGTAAAAAGGAAGATGAGTTACTTCCTTATCGCACTTTACGATTTCCAATAACTGTAGGCGGAAAAAATTATCGGGTAAGTATAAGTAAGGCCTTGTTTGAATCTGATGATTTAATTGAAACGATATTGTATTCGTTTATTGGATTGACACTCGTACTTCTAATTTCAACCTTAGTAATGAATAGAATTGTTTCTAAGCGATTATGGAAACCATTTTTTAATTCTATTGAGGAACTAAACAAGTATAAAATAGATAAACACGAACCGCTTCATTTTAACAAAACAAGTACGGTCGAATTTAAAACCTTGAATGATGCATTAGCAAAAATGACGAATAAAATTTCTGCTGATTATAACAATTTAAAAGCATTTACAGAAAATGCATCTCATGAATTACAGACACCACTTTCTTTAATTATGACTTCAGCAGAATTATTATTACAAGAAAAAAATCTGAGCGAAAAGCAAAGTGAAACTATTTTGATCATTCAGCAAACCGCTAGAAAAATGTCAAAATTAAATCAGACTTTACTTTTATTGGCAAAAATTGAAAACAGACAGTTTGAAAATAAAGAGGAGATAAATATAAGCCAACTGCTTTTAAGCAAACTTGAACTTTACAATGAACTGATTGCCCATAAAGAAATTACACTTGAACAAAACATTCAAGCAGATGTACTTTTGAAAATCCATCCCATTTTAGTTGATGTTATGATTTCCAATCTGATCACAAACGCAATTAGACACAACTTCAAAGGCGGAAAAATCACTGTCGGCCTGGAAAAGTCAAAATTGACTATTTGTAATAGCGGAACTGAACTTCGCTCCATCGAAAAACTTTTTGATCGCTTTTATAAGGAGAATACCTCTTCCGAATCAACAGGCCTTGGCCTAGCCTTGGTAAAGCAAATTGTGGACACTACGGGCATGAAATTGCAATATTCTTACAAAAACATGCAACATTCCTTTGAAATTCATTTTTAATTCAGAATCTCTACAGAATTTTTTGTTAAATTTCTATCACTTATTAATCCAAAAACAAAAACTCCACCTTTGAAAAATCTACTCATTCTTAGCTGTTCACTTTTCTTTTTTGTTTCCTGTGAAAAATGGGATGGATTTCACAAAAAAGACAAACCATGCCCGGTTGTAAATGCAGCAGATGTTCCAGCAAGCGTCACTAAATCATTTGATACAAAATATTCTGGGGCTGTTGTTGACACTTGGTTCAACAAAGACAATGCTGGATTTGTTGCAAGCTTCAAACAAGCAGGAAAAAAAACAATCGCTCGTTTTGATAATGATGGAAATTTTGAAAATGAAATAAATCAAGATGGAGATCATCAAGATAATAATGAAGAAGGTTGTGATTGCGAAACTGAAGATAATGATTAGTTTTTTTTCTACAGATTTAAAACAGAGTCCTGTTTTAAATTTGATTAAACTAAAATAAACACACTATGAAAACCATTCTTTCTACCGCAGTACTTGCATTTATATTTTTCAGCGCATCTGCACAAAAAATGAAATCAGCACAAGTTCCTTCTGCAGTTACAACTGCATTCACAACTAAATTTCCTGGCGCGGAGCATGCAAAATGGGAAAAAGAAGGTGCAAATTATGAAGCTGAATTTGAATTAAATGAAGTTGAAACTTCGGCTGTATTCGATGCTAGTGGAAGTTTACAGGAAACAGAAGTTGAAGTTTCTAAAACTGCATTACCTGCCCCTGTTATGGAATACATGAATAAAAATGTTGCAGGAGTAAAAGTTTCTGAGGTTTCAAAAATCACAGATGGCTCAGGAAAGATTACTTGGGAAGTTGAAGCGAACAAAAAAGATTACATTTTTGATGAAGCTGGAACTTTTGTTAAAACTGTTGTTGGAGATTAATATTAAAAATTAATAAAAATCAAAACCCCAAATTCCAAAGAATCATTTTGGATTTGGGATTTTTTCATTCTATTTTTTTTCCATTTCCTTGGCTCTATTCCAATAAACATCCATTTCTTCTAAAGACATATCTTCCATCTTTTTCCCATCTTTCTGTGATTCTTTTTCCAAAAATTGAAATCTTCGAATAAATTTTTTGTTGGTTCGCTCCAATGCATCCTCCGGATTTACATTTAAAAAACGTGCATAGTTAATTAAAGCAAAAAGCACATCACCAAATTCATCTTCTAACTTTTCTTTTGGCGAATTATTTTTTAATTCCTCTTTCAATTCACCTAATTCCTCCTCCACTTTCTCCCACACCTGTTCCGGTTTCTCCCAATCGAACCCAGCTGCCCGAGCCTTTTCCTGAATACGCCAGGATTTTACCACTGCAGGGAGTGAAGTCGGGACACCATTTAAAACCGAACGAAATCCATCCGCAGTAATACTGTCCTTCTCTTTTAATTTAATTTTCTCCCAATTTTCTTTTACTTCTTGTTCATCTTTTACTTTAACATCTCCATAAATATGTGGATGACGAGAAACCAATTTATCACATTCAGCATTCAAGACATCGGCAATATCAAAATCACCAGTTTCGCTGGCAATCTTAGCATAGAAAATGATATGAAGGAGCACATCACCTAATTCTTTCTTGATGCCTACCATATTTTTATCAAGGATTGCATCTCCTAGTTCATACATCTCCTCAATGGTTAGATGTCGGAGACTTTCAAGTGTTTGCTTTTTATCCCAGGGACAATCCGCGCGAAGCTCATCCATTATGGTTAGCATTCGCACAAAAGCTTCTTTTTTCTGTTCCAAAGTATTCATAAGCCGAAATTAGGAGTTAAATTTGTCTTACCTGCAAAAATGAAACACCGCTTACTCATTTTCTTTTGTCTTTTGTCCATGAGCCTTTTTGCGCAACAGGATACTATTTGTGCACCTTCTTGTTCCAAAATTTTTATCAATGGAAGTGTACAATACGGTTTTCTTTGGACTCACCGTTACAATATGGGCCATCTTGTAAAAAAGCATATCACCGCTTTTGAATTGGATATTTCCAGATCGGGTGCGGAAGAACAAGCCTGCAGTCAGCCCTTTCATTATCCTTGGACTGGAATTGCATTACATTTTATTCCTCTTGGTAATCCGAATCAATTAGGAACTGCAATCGGAATTTATCCTTTTATCAATTTCCCATTAGGAAAAAAAGATCGGAAGTTTAAAATGCACCTTCGTTTTGGCTATGGAATAGGATATATTACTAAACCATTTAATGCATTAGAAAACCACAAAAATGTTGCAATCGGTTCGCATGTAAATGCGTGTATGTCGATAAGATTTAATGGGATGTGGAAACTAAATGATGAAAATTATCTCGATTTCGGGTTGGGCATGACTCATTTTTCGAATGGGGCTTCCAAACTTCCAAATCTTGGATTGAATTTACCTTTGGTTAATGTTGGCTATCATCATATGATTTTTAAAAACATCAAACGAGTTACAGGATATGAACAAGCTGACAAGAAAATTGTACAAATAAATAAAATTCTTTCCGAACGAAACTGGCACATTAATCTTTTATTGGTTTCGGGATTTAATGATCTTGATCCTCCTGGTGGAAATCGCTATGGTGTTTTGAATCTTCAATCGGCAGCAATGCGCCAGACAGCGCGAAAACATCGTTGGGGTGGTGGGATTGACTTGATGTACAGTGACGCAAACAAGGTTAGATTAGCAAGGGATACTATTTTTATTTCGGCCACTGAAAATATTCAGATAGGTGGGAAATTTGCTTATGAATTTGTTGTAGGACGCTTGAGTTTCCCAATTGAATTAGGAGTCTATATGTATTCTAAGTATAAAAATTTCGTCCCTGTTTATAATCGATTTGCTGTTCATTATCTTTTGGGGGAACATTTATTGTTGAATGTTTCCTTAAAGACTCATTTAGCCAGAGCCGAATATTTCGAATATGGAATAGGATGGAGATTTTAAATAATGAAAAAAATAATTCTCTATATCGTCATTTTACTTGCGCTTCCAAATTGGTTGTGTAAGAAAGAAAATGGTTGCGATTGTTTTAAGGGTACCGGCGATATCGTTGTAGAAGAAAGGCAATTTCCGACAATTACAAGTGTTTATGTTGAAGACAATGTTAACCTCATTTTTCAGGAAGACACCATTCAAAAAATAATTGTGCAAGCTGGAAAACATCTTATTAAAAATATAATCACAGAAATGGATGGTGGATTATTGAAAGTAACCAATATTAATAAATGCAATTTTGTTCGCCGTTATGATATTCCGATTGATGTATATATTCATTATGTGAGGAATCAATTTTTTAGCTTAAAAACAAAAGGGACCGGAACAATAACTAATTCAAATGCCTGCACAAATGATTCTATTGATTTGCAAAGTGAAAGTTCCGGTGATATTATTTTTCAAATGGGTGGACAATGCAAAACATTTACGCATCAGCATGGAGCGGGCGACATTACGCTCACGGGCTCCTGCGATCAGGTAATCATTTATTCAAAAGGATCTGGTTTTACAATTACAGATGCATGTTCAAATAATTATTCCTGGGTTTATACCAATACAACCGGAAAAATAACTGTCAATACCAATGGATTACTTATTACAGAAATCAATGGAAGCGGAAATATTTATTACAAGGGAAACCCCAATACCATATTAAATACAGAAAATTCAACTGGGAAATTATTGCCACTCTGATAAGGTATATTTATTGTAGGCAAATCCATCGGATATCCGATAAGTTTAAGCGCTTGCATTTTGCTTGAAACTTTATAATTGATAAAAAAGAGGAATAATTCCAAATTGCAAACAACTTTAAAAAGTAACTTGCGTCTTAACTTTAAGATACTTTCTCAATAAAAAACAAAAGTATTAGAAAAGGCACAATTGTTGCCGACCATAACCACAACATGCGAAACCTTTTTACATTTTTGATTTGCCTTTTATTAAATGGACTTGTTTCTGCAGATCCTCTGATTTTTCCTGATTCTGCGGAAGAGTATTTCACGGATAATACATTGCGATATGAAGATTATATCTACAAGAATAATATACGAACAGTTCAACTCAGTTCAGATCCATCCATACTTTCTGATGCTATTATTAAATTAAATTCGGAGGAAAAATTATTTCTCAGCTTTGACGATTTGGATAGTGATTACAAAGTTTATTCGTACAGCATCATTCATTGTAATGCTAAATGGGAACCTTCCGATTTGCTAACCGCAGAATACTTGGATGGCTTTGCAGAAAATCCAATTTCGACTTATCGATTTTCGCGAACTACACTTCAACGTTACACGCATTATTCGACCAGCTTTCCCAGCGAAGATCTCAAATTGACAAAATCAGGAAATTATTTATTGAAAGTTTACACAAATAATAATCCAGAAAAGCTTGCTTTCACAAAACGATTTATGGTTTTTGAAGAAAAAGCAGAAGTAAATATTAGCGTGCATGCGCCAACAATTGTAGCCGATAGAAACTTCAAACAGGAAATTGATTTCACCATTAATTTCAATTCAACAGATATTTCAAATCCTTATCAAGAAATATTTCCTGTACTGCTACAGAACGGAAGATGGGATAATGCAATCACAGGTTTAGAGCCTGGTTTTGTAAAGGATCAACAAGCTGTTTATGATTTTGAAGAGGGGAATGTTTTTAAAGGTGGGAGTGAATTCAGATGGTTTGACACTAGAAGTTTGCGATACCAGAGTGAACGAATTCAGAAAATTGAAAAGGATAGTAATTCAATGTATAATGTTTGGCTAATGCCGGATGAAAAAAGAACCTACAAACGATATGTAGGAAGCAATGACATTAATGGAAAATTTTTAATCAAAACAACCGATGGAGGAAGTGACGATGTAGATGCAGAATATGCCTGGATTCATTTTTTCTTGCCTTGGGATCCACCTACACAAGAAGGAAACATGTATGTTTTCGGAGCTTTTTGCAATTGGCGTTGTCAGCCCGAAACTCGTATGAAATATAATTATAGTTTGAAAGGATATGAAGCCACCATTTTTTTAAAGCAAGGATATTACAATTATCAATATGTTCTTTTGAGAGATAATGATAAAGCGGCTGACGATTTTTTTGTTGAAGGGATGCATCAAGAAACTGAAAACGAATATACATTGCTCGTTTATTATCATCGGCAAGGTTCATGGATTGATGAGTTGGTTGCTGCTAAGAAGGCAAACTCTAAACTTTAACGATTTTTTGTATTATTTGATACTGAAGCAAGTCTTTTATAAAAACCATTTCCTCCTTAGGAATTCGCTACTCATCTGAGGTTCTCCCCCACTCGTCTTATTTTCCGTTAAGAAATCAAGGATTGTCAAGACATTTACCCAGTCAATTGTTAACAAACTCTTCCTTGTTTTCATTGCTTTTAACAAAAGTCCGACTTAAACTTGCATAACTAATAAGCGTACAATGGCTACTCGTGTAACGCATGGAATTAAAATCAGTGTTGTAAGTGAATATCAGGATCTTTATTCGAGACCTGAACAACACCAATATTATTTTTCCTATCACATCCGTATCGAGAACACAAGTGATTATACGGTGCAGTTATTGCGCCGTCATTGGCATATTTTTGATGCTGCAGGTACAGGACAAGAAGTGGAAGGCGAAGGTGTAGTAGGACAACAACCCGTTTTAAAACCAGGTGATGTTTACGAATATGAATCGGCTTGTAATCTGAATTCTGAAATCGGGAGCATGCATGGAACGTATTTATTTGTTCGCTCTGCAGATGGAGGAAATTTTGAAGTTCAGATTCCTCGTTTTGAATTGATCACAACTTTCCGCCTGAACTAACAAACAGTTTTTTATTTATTTTCTTCAGCGGAATGTGCAAAACATATCGCACATTATTTGTCACATGAATTGCTCCCAATTTTCCAAATCGTTTGTATTTCTCATCCTGATAATTTTCTCATTATCTAACCTCCATCTTTCTGCCCAGTCACCGGCAACTTCTTCCAACGGGTCAATTATTGGAATTGTATGCGACAGCACTACCAAAGTTCCTTTAGAGTTTATAGTTATTACTGTGCTCACTCAAAAAGATTCTTTTGCCAAAGGCGGGGGATTAACCGATAATACCGGTTCCTTTTACATTACCACGTTACCCGATGGAAATTATTTTTTAAGAATCAGTTTCATAGGGTATGAAACTACTTTTTCAAAGGCATTCTCCATCCAAGATGGAAATCGATTTGATGCAGGAAAACTTTTACTTTCAGCAGAGAAGCATACCATGCAGGCGGTAGATATTATTGAAGATAAATCTGATTTTACAAATGGCGTAGATAAAAAAGTTTATGAAGTTGCAAAAAATCCAACAACAGCAGGAGGAACTGCAACAGATGTACTTCAAACCATTCCCTCCGTAACAGTAGACATAGATGGAAATGTAAGCATGCGCGGAAGTTGAAATGTAACTATTCTGATTGATGGAAAACCAAGTGGTCTTACAGGTGATGATAAAAACGCTGTTTTGTCCCAAATTCCAGCAAGTATGATTGATCGAATTGAAGTAATAAGCAATCCCTCTACACGTTATGATGCTCAGGGAATGTCAGGCATCATTAACATTATTACAAAAAAAGAAAATGGAAAGGCTTATTCAGGAACTGCAATGCTTGGAGCTGGGACACAAAATAAATACAATGCAGCTTTGACTTTTAATAAACGCACAAGAAAAATAAATCTTACCGGTAATTATACCTTTCGATCTGAAGAAAAGTGGGGAAAAAACGGAGGGGAACAACATACCTTCACAGTTGACACGAATTATTTTTATCGATTTTCAGGAGCAGGAACAGGAACAACAGTTTTTCATAACGGAAAAGTTGGCATCGATATTTTTATGAATGCTTATAATACACTTTCGTTTTCGGGTTCCTATACTGCAACGAACGAAACCAAAGAAGATAGTAGTAATTATATTTTTCTCGATAAATATTTAAATCAGTTCTCCGCTTTTCAGAGAAATACTAATAGCAAGGAAATTTCAAAATCAATTGAAGCAAGTGGTGACTACAAAAAAACATTTGCTGGCACTGGTAAAATCTTAACTGCTTCAGGTATTTTTTCAACCAACGAAAAAACTACAGAAAGCAGTTTTATGAATGATTTTATGGGTTGGGAAAATCCACCCTATCAGACCAATTCAGGAATAAATGATTTTATTTCAACAAGTATTCAGACCGATTATGTTCATCCTATTAATGATTCAATGCGAATTGAAACCGGACTAAAATATGGTTTGCGGCATAATAACAATCTTCAGAAAGCTCAAACCTACAATTATTCAGACAGTACCTATTTTTTCGATTCCCGTTTCAGTGATCATTTCGTTTTTATTGAAAATATTTATGCAGCCTATTTTCAATTTGCTGCTCACATTAAAAAAGTAGATTATCAAGCTGGTGTTCGCTCAGAATTGACCAATTTATCAGGAGGCTCAGGATCTACAGATTTACATTTTTCAAAATCATACCTTTCACTTTTCCCAAGTGCAGCAGTACGTTATTCGCCAAAAGAAGGATACAATTTCCGATTCAGTTATAGCCGCAGATTAAATCGACCCAGCAATAAACAAATAAACCCTTTTATAGATTACAGTGATTCAATTTCAATTCGAACAGGAAATCCTTTTCTTGAACCTGAGTTTATTCATTCTATTGAAAGCGAATTCATTCGTGCATGGAGTCAATATAGCCTTAGCACAACCGTTTATTACCGTCACACTGATAATATGATTTCTATGTCAAGAATTTTTGACACGCTCACAGGAAGAGGTGTTGTAAAGCCTAGAAATTTCAGCACATCTGATAATATCGGAGCTGATTTGATTTTTAGAGTTTCTCTTGGTAAAAAAGGAAATGTGATGATGAATTTAAGTGGAAACAGCAGTAAAGTTAACGGTGAAAACATTCAGGCAGGATTACAAAGCATGCAATACGGTTGGAATGCAAAAGTTAGCGGCACATACAAAATTCTTAAAAACACTTCATTGTCTTTATCCGGAAACTATGGTTCGCCCATGAAACAACCGCTTGGTTCTTTTCAAATGCCCGGAGGAGTTGACATTGGAATACGTCAGGATTTATTCAAGAATCGCGCAACACTTAATGTGAATCTTGCAGATATTTTTGACACGAAAAAGATGAATATGCGCAGCTTCAACACAGGTTATGAACTCAATGCATTTAGAAAAAAAGAATCGAGAATTGTAATGGTTACTTTTTCATGGAGATTCGGCTCTAATGAGGAATTAAAGAAAAAAGGAAATCAGCCTGTACTTCCCCCATCTGATGATTCGCAACAAGGAGGATTTTAATTTTTCAGAATGCAGCAACTTCGAAAAATAAAATTTACAAAAATTCTTTTAGCCACTCTACCGCCTTTTCCTCTTCAAGAAATATTTTTATCGGATAAACAGGTTTAAAAATAAATACAAAACTGTTGGTTAATAATCTCGTAACAGGATTGCTTGTAATAACTGCGGTTGCTATTCTAAAATCAGAATTTAATGCAATAAACTCTTGCGCATCTTTATCCCAAGAATAACTTGCGCGTGCATCGATCATTACTAGAAATTTTTCTTCGTCTGAAAGTCTGAGCATTGCTTCGTTCATCAACTTGGCCTGTTGAAGATCAACTGTAACTCCTTCAAGAATTCGAACTCGCAGAATTCTATCATCACCATAACCCAGCCACATCGATTGTAATAACGTCTCTTTTGCCATAATTTTCACGATTTGGGAAAAACCGTCCTACCAGACTGCAAAAGTAAGCCTACCTCAAGGACCCTATCCATTTAATCCTCAGCGAGTCATATATACCCTTTAAGTGGCTAACTCTGGCCCATAAGTGGTAAGTACAAGTTCTCTAGTAACAACATAAACATGTGAAAATTCGTATCTTTGCGGTCCTTAGAATGAAGGAGAAAAGGCTTTGTCCAGCCTTATAAAAATGTAAAACCGGACAAATTTTACCGAATCCAGAATTTCAAAATAAAATGAACATTACTCAGGAAAACATCGACGAGCTAAATGCCGTAGTAAAAGTAAAAGTCGGACCAGCTGATTATGCTGACAAAGTAGAGCAAGCGCTTAAGTCCTATCAGAAAAAAGCATCAATGCCTGGTTTTCGTCCAGGTAAGGTTCCGCCTTCTGTGGTGAAAAAGATGTATGGAAAATCGGCACTTGCAGATGAAATCAATCGTATTCTTTCTGATTCATTATATAAATATATTCAGGAAAATAAATTGGATGTTTTAGGAAATCCTTTGCCGAAAGAAGATAATAATAATGTGGATTTCGATAATCAAAAAGATTTTGAGTTTGAATTCGACATGGCGCTTGCACCACAATTTACCTTGGATCTTTCTTCCAAAACTAAATTGACAGAATACAAAGTTGCAGTTGACGAAAAATTAATCGAAGGTTATGTTTCTGATATGACCCGTCGTTATGGAAAAATTGCTCCAACTGATATTGCAGCAGATGGCGATTTAATTTATGGCGATTTTGTTGAACTCGATGCAAAAGGAGAAATTGTTCCAGGTGGAATTTTCAAATCATCCACCATGTTTCTTGATACACCTGTAAAAGAAACTCAAAAAGTTTTGGTAGGTGCAAAAGCGGAAGACAAATTTGATCTTGAGCCAAAACAAATTTCCGAAAATGCAAAAGATCTTGCGGGAAAATTAGGAATTGAAGAACAACAAGCAGAAGGACTTACTAATAAATTTCGTTTCACTGTTAAGTCAATAAACCGTCTTCTTCCTGCTGAATTGAATGCAGAATTATTTGAAAAAATATACGGACCGGGAGTGGTGAATACACCTGAGGAATTTCGTACAAAAATTTCTGAAGAATTAGGAAGTATGTTCGTTCGTGATTCAGAAGCGCGCTTACGTAATGATATTACAAATGAACTTTTAGAAACAACAAGTTTTTTTCTGCCGGATGCTTTTTTGAAACGTTGGTTGGTTTATGCAAATGAAAAACCTGTAACAATGGATCAAGTAGAAGCTGAATATCCGATGTATCAGCGTCAACTTCGTTGGCAGTTAATTGAAAATAAATTAATTCGTGATAACAACATCACTGTAACTCCAGCAGAGGCGGAAGAACATGTAAAAACTATTCTTCGTGGCAACTTTGCAAAATACGGTCGTAACCCTGATGAAGTGACAGATGAAGAATTAACGGGCACTGCTAAACGAGTTCTTGAAAAAGAAGAAGAAGCGAAAAAAATATTCGAAGAACTTTATGCAGCGAAATTGATGGTTTTGTATCGTACGAAATTCAATTTCACACAAAAAGAAGTTCCTTATGAGGAATTTATCAAAGGCGGACAATAATCACTGCCACCAAAACGACATCTTGTCATAGCTCAGCAACTGGCAAGAATATTGAACAATAAATAGCATAACCATAAACCAACTATATGTTTGACAACAACGAATTCCGCAAATACGCGACAAAACATCAAGGCATCAGCAGCCTCACGCTTGATTATTATGTATCAGCAATGGGGCCACGCAATTCAATGACTCCATATATCATTGAGGAGCGTTCATTGAATGTGGCTCAAATGGACGTTTTCTCTCGTTTGATGATGGATCGAATTATTTTCATGGGAACAGGAATCAATGACCAGGTTGCTAATATTATTCAGGCGCAACTTTTGTTTTTAGAATCTGTCGATGCAAAAAAAGACATTCAGATTTATATTAATTCTCCTGGTGGATCTGTTTACGCAGGTCTAGGAATTTACGATACCATGCAAATTGTGCAGCCTAACGTTGCAACAATTTGTACAGGTATGGCCGCTTCTATGGGTGCAGTTTTAATGTGCGCAGGAGAAAAAGGAAAACGTACCGCATTAAAACATGCTCGTGTTATGATTCACCAACCACTTGGTGGAGCTGAAGGACAAGCTTCTGATATCGAAATCACAGCACGTGAAATTCAGAAATTGAAAAAGGAATTGTACGAAATCATCGCGAAACATAGCGGACAGACTTATGAAAAAGTTTGGACAGATAGTGATCGTGATTACTGGATGATTGCTCAGGAAGCAAAAGAATACGGTATGATTGACGAAATTCTTGAAAAGAGAAGTAAATAAAAATGATGAGGGATAAATGATGAATGAAAAATTAATTCCATTCATCATTTATCCTTACAAATTTATCATTCCAAAACCCAATGGCAGCGAAAGAAAATCACATTCATTGTTCCTTCTGCGGACGAGATAAGCAAGACACTCTTGTTTTGATTGCCGGCATTCAAGGACATATTTGCGACCAGTGCATTGCACAGGCCTATCGCATTGTGAAAGAAGAGCAGGATGCAAAAAAAACGCAGGCTATAAGTTCTGCATTGACGTTGCTTAAGCCAGCGGAAATTAAAAAACATCTTGATGAATATGTAATCGGACAAGATCAGGCGAAAAAAGTTTTGTCGGTGGCCGTTTACAATCATTACAAACGTATTGCACAAAAGCCAAGCAAGAAAAATATTGAGGAAATCGAAATTGATAAATCCAATATTATTCTAGTCGGAGAAACTGGAACAGGGAAAACTTTACTTGCCAGAACCATCGCAAAACTTTTGAATGTTCCCTTTTGTATTGCCGATGCTACTGTTTTAACAGAAGCTGGTTATGTGGGAGAGGATGTAGAAAGTATTTTAGTTCGATTGTTACAAGCTGCCGACTACGATACTGCAGCTGCTGAGCGTGGAATTGTATTTATTGATGAGATCGATAAAATTGCACGTAAGAGCGATAATCCTTCTATCACACGTGACGTATCAGGAGAAGGAGTTCAACAGGCTTTATTAAAAATGCTTGAAGGCAATGTTGTGAATGTTCCACCGCAAGGCGGACGTAAACATCCGGAACAGAAAATGATTCAGGTGAATACAAAAAACATTCTTTTCATTTGTGGAGGAGCGTTTGATGGTATCGACAAGAAAATTGCGCGTCGTATTAAAACACAAACGATCGGTTATGCTCCTAAAGGAGATGAAGCAGTGATTGACAAAGAAAATCTTCTGCAGTATATCGTACCGCAGGATTTAAAATCATTCGGATTAATTCCCGAGTTGATTGGTCGTCTTCCAGTATTGACACATTTGAATCCATTGGATGAAGATACTTTGCGTTTAATACTGACAGAACCTAAGAATGCATTGATCAAACAATACGTTCGTTTGTTCGAAATGGATGGCGTAAAACTTACTTTCGAAGATGATGTATTTGCAACAATTGTTAGCAAAGCCATGGAATACAAACTCGGCGCCCGAGGATTACGTTCTATCTGCGAAGCCATCATGATCGATGCGATGTATGATATGCCTTCTGAGCCTGGAACAAAACGTTTCAATATTACTTTAGAATACGCAAAAGAAAAACTGAGCAAAGCGAAATTGGAAAAATTGAAAGTTGCTTAAAAGATAATAGTTCAGAGTTATGAGGTCGTAGAAAACGGGGGCAGAAATGTTTTCCGTTTTTTTTATTGTCATTCTTCGATTCAATTTCTTTCGTCGATTCTTCAGTAGGACAATTAAAAAATCACAAGCCCAATATTTCCTTACTCGCTTCTCTGGTTTTAATGCACAAATCTCCATCCTCCACAAGCGATTTTCCAAACACAGGAATCATTTCCTTCAATTTTGATTTCCACTTTTCAGATTCCATTTCTTTCTTAAAACATTTCTGCAGTACATCAAGCATAATCGAAACAGATGTGGATGCGCCGGGAGAAGCTCCTAACAAGGCACAAATACTTCCATCTGCAGCATGAACAACTTCTGTTCCGAATTCAAGCACACCTCCTACCTCATCATCTTTTTTAATGACTTGTACACGCTGACCCGCAGTTACCAATTCCCAATCATCACCATTTCCTTTTGGAAAATATTCGCGCAACGCATCCATCCGATCCCATGGACGTTGACGCACCTGCTGTATAAGATATTTTGTTAGTGGGATATTATGAATGCCAACAGAGAGAATCGGATAAATATTCGCAAGTTCAATCGATTTGAATAAATCAAATGCAGATCCTTTCTTCAGAAATTTTGTGGAAAATCCAGCGAAGGGTCCGAATAACAAACCTTTTTTTCCATCAATAATTCTTGAATCCAAATGGGGAACAGACATGGGTGGAGCACCAACAGATGCTTTTCCATATACTTTGGCATGATGCTTTGCAATAATTTCCTCATTGGTGCACTTCAGAAACAATCCACCGATTGGAAAACCACCATAACCTTCTGCCTCTTCAATATCTGATTTCTCCAGTAATAATAAAGATCCGCCGCCTGCTCCAATAAAAACAAAAGGGCTTGTGAATTTGTCTTCTTCCTTTGTGTTTTTATTTTTTACTTCGATTTCCCAATTGCCATCTTCGTTTTTTTTAATTTCCTCCACCTCTGAATTCAAATGTACGGTTACTCCATCCTGTTTTTCTAAATGCTGAAATAAGGATCTTGTCAAAGCACCGAAGTCAATATCGGTTCCACATTTCATTCGTGTCGCAGCCAGCTTTTCATTTGTGTTTCTTCCAATCATCACTAATGGCATCCATTCCATCAATTGTTTTGGATCTTCCGAATATTCCATTTCCGAAAACAGTGGAAATTTTTTCATC
Source organism: Bacteroidia bacterium (assembly GCA_038237845.1). Classification (GTDB taxonomy): domain Bacteria; phylum Bacteroidota; class Bacteroidia; order Palsa-965; family Palsa-965. Next base: position 8,767 of record JBBRYH010000051.1, on the reverse strand, counting down.
GCTTCATAACGTTTCTTCATGTAAGAAACATTTTCTTCGCCCCAAACAAAACTGATATGTGGAAGTGTATGAATAAATGAATCTCCAGATGCGATGTAATTATTCTTCACTAGAAAACTCCAGAAGGCTTTAGAAATTTCAAATGAGTTGGCAATTTTTAATGCTTTGGAAATGTCAATAGTTCCATCTTCCTTTTGAGGAGAATAATTTAATTCACAAAATGCGGTATGTCCTGTCCCTGCATTATTCCAGGCATTGGAACTTTCAGCTGCAACTTTATCCAGTCGTTCAAAAATTTCAATTGTAACTTCCGGATTTAGTTCTTTCAGAAAAACTCCGAGCGTAGCGCTCATTATTCCCGCACCAATGAGAATGACGTCGGGATTTTGGGTTGAACTATTCATTGTCATGCCGACAATTACAGTTTCCCTCTAACTTTCACTGTCGCTGTGTCCACTTTTATTGAATCACCTCCCTCACCCATATTACAATGACCTCCGCCATTTTTCATTTGGCAACATCCGCAACATCCACTGTGATCGCCCATTTCCATTGGACAAGTTCCCATTGCTCCACCATCATCACCAACTGTAACCGTTACTTCTTCATGAACTTTTCCATCAGCATCTGTCCATTTTTTTACAATGCGTTTTTCATTTCCTTTTTGGCAACTTTCTTTACCACCGTCACATTTTCCATCACTCATTTCGCAACCTTCATGGCTACCGCAACGATCATTATTACAAGGAAGGCAAACAAGAATGGCAGTAAATCCGATTAAGGCAACAAGAACTGCAAAGGAAGTGAGAGCTAATTTTTTCATGTGGGTTTTGTTTGTACTAAGTTAAGAAAGTGGATTGATTCTTTCGTATTTCAAAAAGGTAAAAGCATAAATGTGTTTTTCATCGGCCTGATGTTCTTCACGCCAAGTAATCTTCCAAACTGTTGAATCAAGAACAGGAAAAAAAGTATGCGCTTCAAATTCGTGATGCACACGCGTGAGCCAGATGACATCCGTGCAATGCATAAATTCTTTATAAATCTCGCCACCACCTATAATGCACAAATCAGTTTCATTCAACTCTTTTCCTTTTGCAATTGCTTCTTTTAAAGTATGTACCACAACAGCACCAGGAGCTTCGTAATTTTTACTTCTGGTCACCACAATATTTGTTCGCTCAGGAAGAGGTCGAAATTTATCCGGAATGGATTCGTAATTTTTTCTTCCGGTAACAATGCAATGCCCAACCGTCTTCTCCTTAAAGAATTTCATATCATCGGGTAATCTCCAGATAAGACGATTGTCTTTTCCGATGGCGTTATTCTCAGCAGCTGCAACAATTATGGATATTTTCAATTTAGCAATTAGTTTTTTAGTTCGTAGTGTTTAGTTTTTTAGTCCGAAGTGTTTAGTTCGTAGTATTATTCTTAAAAATCTCCGAACTATTCATCACTTCGACCTAAAAAACTATTTTTAAACAGCAACTGCGGCTTTAATATGTGGATGCGGGTCATAGCCTTCTAAAGTAAAATCTTCGAATTTAAAATCGAAAATATTTTTCACTTCCGGATTTATTTTCATTTTTGGCAAAGCACGAAAATCTCTTGTCAACTGTAAATTCGCTTGCTCAATATGATTCGAATACAAATGAGCGTCACCGAGTGTGTGAACAAAATCACCAGGTTCAAGATTACAGACTTGAGCAACCATCATCGTCAACAAAGCATAAGAAGCAATGTTGAATGGAACACCAAGAAAAATATCTGCACTACGTTGGTAAAGCATGCAAGAAAGTTTTCCTTTCTCCTCCCCTTCGGCGAGGTTGGGAGGGGTAACATAAAACTGAAAAAATGCGTGACAAGGAGGCAATTTCATTTTATCAATTTCTCCCACATTCCATGCGCTCACAATCAGTCGACGTGAATCCGGATTTTTTTTTATCTGATCAATCACATTTGTAATTTGATCAATATGTCTTCCATCAACAGTAGGCCAACTTCTCCATTGCGATCCATATACAGGACCGAGTTCTCCATTTTCATCTGCCCATTCATCCCAAATCGAAACACCATTTTCTTTGAGGTAAGCAATATTAGTTTCACCTTTTAGGAACCAAAGTAATTCGTGAATAATAGAACGCTGATGAACTTTTTTGGTAGTAAGAACCGGAAATCCATCTTGCAAATTAAAACGCATCTGGTAACCAAAAACACTAACTGTTCCTGTTCCTGTGCGATCTGTTTTTTTCGCGCCGTGATCGAGGACGTGGCGCATAAGGTCGTGATATTGTTTCATAGCTATTTCGAACACAAAATTACACAAGTCACCCTCTGAAAAGGACATTACCCTTACTCTCTTTTCCCTTAATTATTAACCATCCAAAAACGCTGAAAAGCCCTGTTTTCGGCATTTTTAAAGATTTATTAATTGACAAACCAAAAAAGCATACTTTTACAGCATGAAAATGAAATCACCGCGCTATTATTATCCATTCTTCCATTACGGACAGGGATAGTTATACCGCGCAAGCATATTTCCATCGCCCGATCCGTAAAAGGTTCGGGCGATTTTTTTTTTTGCCTTCGGTACGCAGACTAACAACAAACATTCGCATCAATTCACAATTCGCAACTATCAATACAAATTCGTAATTCGTAAGCTACATGCAACAAAACTGGAACAACTACACAAAAGAGGATCACACAGTTTGGAACTTATTATTCGAACGGCAATTAATAAATCTAGGAGACAAAGCTTGGAGTAGCTATCTAGAATGTATTCCCAAGATCGGACTCGATTCAAAACAGGTTCCTGAATTTTCTCTGATTGAAAAAGAATTGGAAAAATCTACTAATTGGAAAATAGAAGTAGTAAAAGGAATTATTCCGGTTGGAGATTTTTTTCATTTACTAAATGATAAACGATTCTGTTCTTCCACATGGCTCCGTGGTCGTCATCAACTCGATTATTTAGAAGAGCCTGATATGTTTCATGATACTTTTGGACATCTGCCATTATTAGCCAATGAAAAATACGCAGACTTTGTAAAACAATTTGCAGCATTAGGATTGAAATACCTAAATAATGAAAAAGCCATTCTTCTGCTCGAGCGGATGTATTGGTTTACCATTGAATTCGGAATGATGATGGAAAATTCAATGCTGAAAATTTATGGAGCAGGAATCCTGTCTTCCTTCGGAGAAAGTAAACATGTTTTCACAGACAATATAGAATTAAGAAAATTTTCGGTGGATGATGTTTTTCTTCAGCCGTTTCATAACAATGAAGTGCAGCATATTTATTTTGTCGTTGAAGACATGAATGAATTATGGAATTGCTTACCTGAAATGGAACAATTTCTCAATGATTTTATTGCAGGGAAAATGGCAAATGAGGATTTTCAGTTTGAGAAACAGATTGGGAGTGTTTGATTTTTGTCAGACTGAGTGGTTTTCTTTTTTTGTCACACTTCGATACATCTCCTTCGTCGACACCAAGTTTGAAAAAAAAAGAAAAATGTTTCGAAGTCTGCTAGAATTAGTGCTTCGCCTCCTCCAGCACATTTGGATCATGTTTGTATTTAAACACGAATGGAAAAATCAATCCCAATACTAAAGCATAACCAGCAAAGGCAAACCAGGTAGTGCGCCAATCCGTTACTCCGTTTACGGTGAAATGATCAACAACTAATCCTGCTCCATAACCTCCGCACATGGCACCAAGTCCATTAGTCATGAACATAAATAAACCTTGGGCACTTGCACGCATTTTAGAGGGCGATTCTTTTTCTACAAATAAACTTCCTGAAATATTGAAAAAATCAAATGCCATTCCATAAACAATCATTGATAATACTAATAATGGCAAACCACTTCCAGGATCTCCGATTGCAAATAATCCGAAACGGAAAACCCAGGCGAATATGCTGATGAGCATCACCTGCTTAATTCCAAATTTTCTGAGAAAGAAAGGAATGGTAAGAATAAATAGTGTTTCTGAAATTTGGGAAATTGAAAGTAAAAGAATTGGATGTTTTACTCCGAAAGAATCAGGATGAGTGGTACTGAAACTATCTAAAAAAGATCCACCAAATGCATTTGTAATTTGTAAAGCCGCACCAAGAAACATTGCAAACAAAAAGAAGATGAACATTTTTCTTTGTTTGAAAAGAACAAAGGCATCGAGTCCCAAAGTTTGTAAAATATTTTTCTTCTCCACCGATTTTGCTGGAGGACATTTGGGCATCGTAAAAGCATAAAGTCCTAAAACCAATGCAGCAACGGAACTGAAAATTAATTGCATGTTAGTTGATTTCCATCCCGCCATATCAATTACCCACATCGCTACTACAAAACCTATTGTTCCCCAAACACGAATCGGGGGAAAGTCTTTTACTATATCCAAACCTTTTTGTTCTAATGCGATATAAGAAACAGTATTGTTCAACGCAATCGTTGGCATATAGAACATCGAATTCAAAAGCATCACCCAGAAAAATAAATTTGGATCTGTTACAGTTGACGCATAAAACAACATTCCCGCCCCAACAATATGACAAAAGCCTAGCACTCTTTCCGCATTCACCCATTTATCCGCAACAATTCCCATGATCGTTGGCATAAACAAGGAAGCAATTCCTAAAGTAGAAAACACTCCACCAATTTGTGCGCCCGTAAAATGCAAGGTTCCACCTAAATAACCTCCAATAGAAATCAACCATGAACCCCAAACAAAAAATTGGAGGAAGTTCATTAAGGTAAGGCGGCTTTTGATTCCCATAATGGTCATTAGTAATTGCTATTAGGTGCTTCGTGATTGTAGATTGTTCGAGCGGAGCCGAGAACATTCTGACAACTGCCTATGCAGAACGTCGTTTATTCAATTCATCTCTTATACGAGAAGCTCGCTCGTAATTTTCATCGGCTAATGCTTTGTTCAGCATATCTTCTAGATCCTTTACAGACTTACGATGCAACTCAGGACCATTTGAAGCTTCTGCTACCAATTCATTTTCAATTTCATTTTCCATTTCTTCTGAAACGGCTTCTTCTGCTAAAGTTTGTTCTGGCTTTTCATCATCCAAAACAATTCCTGCTTGAGAAAGAATAAATTCGAAAGTATAAATAGGACAATCAAAACGAACTGCTAATGCAATTGCATCAGAAGTTCTTGCATCAATTTCCACTTCTGTTGAACCATTACTACAAATCAATTTTGCAAAGAAAATTCCTTCAACGAGATTATAAATAAGAACTTCTTTCAAATCGATGCTAAAAGATTCGGCAAAACTCTTGAATAGATCATGTGTCAATGGGCGACTTGGTGTCATTTTCTCCAACTCAATCGCAATAGCTTGTGCTTCGAAGCCTCCAATAATAATCGGTAAACGACGTTTCCCTTTCGCCTCGCCCAATACAAGAGCGTACGCACCAGACTGAGTCTGACTATAAGAAAGACCAACGATTTCCAGTTTTGTTTTTTTCATTCCACTGCTCACGGTCGGGAGACTGCGTTAATGTGTTAGGTTATTAAAGATAAGGAATTAGGATCAAATTAATGGTGTGCGGCCTTGAACTTTTTAATGGCTTCTGTTAATTTCGGAACCACTTCAAAAGCATCCCCAATAACACCATAATCAGCTGCCTTAAAGAAAGGAGCTTCTTTATCGGTATTAATTACAACAATCGTTTTGCTTCCATTCACCCCAGCCAAATGTTGAATTGCACCGGAAATTCCAATAGCGATATAGAGATTCGGGCGAATTGCAATACCAGTTTGTCCCACATGTTCATGGTGCGGCCGCCAGTCCATATCCGCAATTGGTCGGGAACAAGCAGTTGCAGCACCTAATGCATTCGCAAGATCTTCAATGATTCCCCAGTTTTTCGCGTCCTTCATTCCGCGACCTGCAGAAACTACTAATTCAGCTTCCGGAAGTGAAATTTTACTGGTATCGCGGGTTTTTAATTCTTTCACAGTCACTTTTACTTCTGCAGCAGAAACATCTGCTTTAAATGATACTACTTCAGCAGTTCCATCTGCTAATTGAACAGGAAATGAATTCGGAAGAAGTGTAATTATTTTTTTCTCTGAATGAATGGTATAAACTGCAGTCGCTTTTCCTGAGAATGCTGTTTTGCGAACAGAAAATTTTCCTCCTTCAATAGTTGGATAATCAACTGCACCGGCAACCACACCAGCTTTCATTCGAACAGATAAGCGTGGCGCTACAGATTTACTCACAAGATCATGCGAAAACACAATTACCGTTGCTCCTTCAGCAGTTGCAGCCTGATCCAGTGCAATCGCCCATGCACGTGGATTTCCATCCACTAATTTTGCATCAGAAATTGTCAACACTTTTTTTGCTCCTGCTTTACCAAGTTCAGAAAGTAAAGCCGCATCTGTTCCGCCGTCAATGACTGCTGTAACTGTTGTGCCGAGTTGACCAGCAATATGCGCAGCATAATTCACTGCTTCCAATGAACTTTTGCGGATTTTTGTTTTGCTTGCTTCTGTAAAAACGAGTACTGACATAATATTAAGTGATTTGTTATTAGCGATTAGTTATTAGACTTTATTATTAGTCATTGGCGATAAATTATTTTTTTCTTATAACTAATCGCTAATAACTAATCACTCAAATGACTTTTGCTTCGTTGTGTAATAATGCAACTAATTCATCCATATTATTCGGATCGATCATTTTAACGGCTTTTCTTCCTTCAACAGGAGTAAAGCTATCAACGGAAGTCATGTTGGAAGCATTTGCAACAGGAACAACCACTAAAGGTTTTGTTCTTGCCGCCATGATACCTCTCATATTTGGAATCCTAGCTTCCGCCATTCCTTTCTGACAAGAAACAACTGCAGGAAGTTGAACTTCCAGAACTGAAGTACCAGCATCTATATCGCATTCTACTAAGGCCACAGCGCCGTTTACATCCAATTTAGATGCGAGTGAAACAAAAGGCAAATTCAAAAATTCAGCAAGCATTCCGCCAACCATTGAACTATTAAAATCAATTGTTTCTTTTCCAACCAGAATCAAATCGTAGCCTTTATCTTTTGCATAAGCAGCAATCTGTTCTGCCACGAAATAAGAATCGCTTGGTTCTCCATCAATACGAACAGCATCATCAGCACCAATTGCTAATGCCTTTCGAATCATGGCTTCGTTTTCAAGTGGACCAACATGAATCACAGTTACACTTCCAGCACCTTTGGTTTCCTTCAATTCAAGTGCGCGCACAAGTGCATACCATTCATCATAAGGATTGATAATAAACTGAACACCCGCTTTATTGAATTTGGTGTTATTATCAGTGAATGAAATTTTGGCTGTTGTATCAGGTACATTACTTAGGCCGACTAGTATTTTCATGGTATTAAGTATTAGGCAATTTAAAGGATTGCAAAAATAAGGTTTTCAGGGGAAAGATGCGGCCATTATGAGTAAATGTTATAAATGGCGACGAAAAACTCTTGAAATATGACTTTGCTAAGGAAATTAGAAATTAATAACTTGCATAAATGAACCAAAAACTTAAAAAAAATATTGTACTTGTAATATTTGTGATTGGCTTGGCTTCATATGTAATTTACCAGTTTCTCGATTTTACAGCGAATTCAAAAAATAATAGAAAATATCTGAATGAATTCAGGCCAAATTATATTAAGGGTTTAATCCAGCATTCAACAACCCTTTCAACACTTGATTCTGCTACTGCATATGAAATTGCTAATTGTTTCTATGATAAGTTTGTGCAAAAATATGGCTGGCAAAAGCTTTCTGAACTTGACACTCGATATGCAAGCGGAGATACGGGAGTTTATTCACAATATGTTAAACCATTAATTGATTCTTGCAAATTGCCATTCCAGAAAAAAGTTAAAGACGCGGAAAATCTATATGGATGCATAGAAAGTATTGTAAAGAAAGGCAAACATTCAAAAATTCAGGCAAAAGAATTTTGCATTTGCTTTTTTGAAAAACAAAAAATGAAATATGGAGATTCTTATAACGATTCAGTGGCCAACGACAGTCTTCTTAAAATAGAAGTTCAGGAATCTGGCTGCATTGATGCCCTTAAGTAATCCAATCACCAGATCATTAAAATTCCAATATAGAATTACCAATTAATATATTATTTCAAGGGTAATACTGTAATTGGTAATTGGTAATTGGAATTCCTCAAGGTTCATCAAATGAAATCACCACTTTCTCCGTAATCGGATGCGATTGACAAGTAAGAATATATCCACGCTCTAACTCTTCTTCTGACAATGCAAAATTGTGATCCATCTTCACTTTTCCTTCCATCAATTTCGCACGACAAGTACAACAAACTCCACCTTTGCAAGCAAAAGGAACATCCATTCCGGCTTCCTGTGCAATATCTAAAACTGCTTTTCCATTGGACGCCAAATCAAAAACAATTTCTTCATCGTCCAAAATAACAGTGACTTTACTTTGAATTACGTTAGCATTTGAACTTTCTTCGGCTGCTTTTACTGCTTCTGCAACTGCTGAAAAATATTCAATATGAATTTTCTTCGCGTCAATTTTTAACTCCCCTAAAACCGCTTTTACATTTTCCATCATCGCCCCTGGACCACAAATAAAAAATACATTATCTGCATTTAGATCAATAAACTTAGAGACGAGTGTTTTTACTTTTTCAACAGATAATAATCCTTTCATTAATTCATCTGAAGCACCATTTTCCATTATGTAATTCAGCTTCAAACGGTCATTATAATTCT
>JBBRYH010000050.1:0-28044 GCA_038237845.1 Bacteroidia bacterium | reverse complement strand
TTTTTATAAATTGCCACTGGGTATTACTTAAATCGGTTGGATACATTATTTGTAGTTTTGGTGAACAACAAATAAATTAACTTATTCAATCGATTTATTTTACCCATAATATTATTTTCAACATAAATTTAAACAGGCTCTAAAGTTCAATTTAGTTTGACGACGTACAATCCACATATTACGATTGACTTGCTTCGTAAAGTTTATAATCATCGCAAAGCAGAATTAATTCAATTCATAAAACATATTTTAGGAATAGAAAAATTGGAGTCATTCCCCGATTCTGTTTCCAAATTATTTGAAAGATTTATTACAGAACACACTTATCTTGATAGTCGTCAATTAGATTTTCTGAACCTTTTACAATCTTTTCTTTTAGAGAAAGGCGAAGTAGAAAAACGAGATTTGATAAATGCACCATTCACACAAATTCATCCTGACGGTATTCGTGGAGTCTTTTCACCAAATGAGATTGAAGAAATTATTTCATTTATAAACAAATTAGCAGCATAAAATATGTTACCAAAGCACATAAAAAATAAAGTCAAAAAACTTTGGGATAAGTTCTGGAGTGGTGGAATCAGCAACCCTCTTAATGCTATCGAGCAAATTACATATTTGCTTTTCTTAAAATAGTTGGATGAGAACGACCAACGTAAAAAGAAAAATGCAGGTTTTTTGAAGGATAAATACACGTCAATATTTGATGGTAAGTTTTTACCTCTAGGATAGTTCCTAAATTATAATTCGCAATTCGCGAATTATGTCGCCTATGGCGCGTTTATAATGTCATTGGATTTTGCAACAAGCGGTTGCAAAATATCCCCTTTAACCCCTTTATGTCCCCATTGATTTGGGCAAACCTACAAGTTGAATCAAAGTATTGGCAAAACCGAACACTTATTGCCGTTTCTTTGAATCTATAGTAGATTCCAAACAGGTTGAATAAAACTCATAAATCGCTTCCAAATCCTTTTTGAACTGATTCTAACTGTTTATCTTTGTTCCCGCAAAAAAGGACTTGAAACCCAACTGTTTCAAGTCCTTTCATTTATATGGGAAATATGTAACTCTTTCTTTTTTTTTGTAAAGTACAATAGGGTAATTTTGTACCACATTTACATTTTGAATTCCGCCTCATTTAATGAAACATTTCCTCATCATTTACGCGCATCCCAATCCGGAAAGTTTTAATGCTGGAATTAAAAATACAGTTGTAAAAACACTAGAAGAGGCAAAAGCTTCTTTCACAGTTTTGGACCTGTATCACGAAAATTATAACCCCGTGATTACGTTGGATGAAATGAAAGGCAAACTTAATGCCGAATCCTTACAACATCAAGAAATGATTCGTCAGGCAACACATTTGATTTTTATTTTTCCAGTTTTCTGGTTTCGCGCACCTGCAATGATGGAAGGATTTATTGATAAAACTTTTATTCCCGGATTCGCATATCGATTCAAGAAATTATTCGGTAAATATGGAATTCCGATTCCCCTACTGAAGGATAAAAATGTGCTTACCATTGTAACACATGGCGCTCCTGCCCTGCCGGTTAAAACGATTTACGTAAATGCAGTAAAATTTCGATTTCTATTGGGGTTTCTTAGTTTCTGTTTCAATCTTTTTAAATGCAAAATTGTCCAACTCTGGTCCATTCCATTTATTGATGAAGCACAACGAAATAAATACTTGCGTAAAGTAGAACGCTTAATTCTTAAACGTATTTAATTTAATTAACTTGGATAATTTGAATCATTTAGATGAGGTTGAAAATCGTGATATCGAATTGCGATTTAAACTGTATAAAGAAAATCCTGAAAGTGTAGATGATAACTGGAGAGTGTTTTTTGAAGGGGTAGAATTTGCTCAACTAAGCAAAAACAAAACTTCTATTAATACGGATGGAGAATATTGTCAAGACGTAAAATTGGAGTTTCGTGTAGCTAATTTGATTAACGGATATAGAACACGCGGGCATTTATTCACCAAAACAAATCCAGTAAGGGAACGAAGACAATATACACCAACATTAGCCTTAGAAAATTTTGAACTCAATGCTTCTTATCTGGATGAGACCTTTGAAGCTGGAAATATTATTGGTCTCGGTAAAGCCAAACTTTCCACCATTATCGCGCATCTTGAAGCCACTTATTGTGGAAGCGTCGGTGCTGAATATAAATATATTCGTCGTCCCGAAATCATTGCCTGGCTGGAAGAAAGGATGGAGCGTTCTGCAAACTCGCGATCATTTTCTATCGAAGAGAAAAAAAGAATTCTGCAAAAAATTAATGAAGCAGTTGCATTTGAAAATTTTGTCCACACTAAATATGTTGGTCAAAAAAGTTTTTCGCTGGCAGGAATTGAAGCATTGATTCCTGCACTCGACGCTGTCATTGAGTTTGGTGCGGATCATGGAATTAAAGAATTTGTGATTGGCATGGCGCATCGCGGGAGATTAAATGTTCTCGCCAACATCATGGGAAAATCTTACGATGATATTTTCACAGAATTTGAATCCCTGGAATATGATGATGATGCATCCTTCGCTGGTGATGTAAAATATCATTTAGGATATTCAAGTGAATCTGTCACTACTAACGGAAAGAAAATTCATCTGAGTATGGCACCAAACCCTTCCCATCTTGAAGCAGTAGATCCTGTTGTGCAAGGAATTGTTCGCTCAAGAATCGACAGTACCAATGTAAATGAAGATACCATTGCTCCAATCCTTATTCATGGTGATGCTGCTATTGCTGGGCAGGGTGTCGTATACGAAGTAATTCAAATGTCGCAGTTAAAGGGCTTTAAAACAGGCGGCACTGTTCATCTCGTTTTGAATAATCAAATTGGATTTACTACAACTTATCTGGATGCTCGTTCCTCAACCTACTGTACAGATGTTGCAAAAACTACCCTCTCACCGGTATTTCATGTGAACGGCGATGATGTAGAAGCGGTAGTATACACCATCAATCTTGCCCTGGAATTCCGTCAGAAATTTCATCGTGATGTTTTTATTGACATTCTCGGCTATCGCAAATACGGACATAACGAAAATGATGAACCACGATTTACTCAACCCATTTTATATAAAGCCATTGCTGCGCATCCCAACCTTCGCGAAATTTACAATCAGAAATTAATTGAACATGGGGAGATTGAAAGCAACCTTGTGAAGGAAATGGAAATTGAATTCAAAGCGGTTTTGCAGAAACAGTTAGACGCTGCAAAGCAAGCAAAAACTTTTCCTGCCGTTCATCCACCCGAATATCATGAAGGAACGTGGAAAGGATTACGCTTCGCTACTAAAAAAGATTTTGAAGTTTCGCCTGACACCGGTGTTGACAAAAACAAATTGATTGACATCGGAGAAAAAATAAGCACACTTCCTGAAGGAAAAAAGTTTTTTGATAAGACGGTAAAACTATTTGCTGACCGAAAAAAGATGATTCAGTCAGGAGAAAAAATAAACTGGGCTATGGGTGAATTACTCGCTTATGGAAGTTTAGTAGAAGAAGGTTTTCCGGTTTGGTTTTCTGGACAGGATGTAGAGCGCGGAACATTTTCACATAGACATGCAGTTGTTCCTGTGGAAGAAAGTGAAGAGCAGTATTCTCCATTAAATAAAATAAAAGAAGATCAAGCTACTTTTTACATTTACAATAGTTTGTTAAGTGAATTTGCAGTACTTGGTTTTGAATATGGATATGCCTTGTCGTCTCCGAATACCTTAGTAATTTGGGAAGCACAATTTGGCGACTTTACCAATGGCGCTCAAGTCATAATTGACCAGTACATGAGCAGTGCAGAAGATAAATGGAAACAGATGGCGGGCCTTGTATTATTGCTTCCACATGGATATGAAGGACAAGGTGCAGAACATTCAAGTGCAAGACTAGAGCGTTTTTTGCAATTATGTGCAGAGGATAATATGCAAGTTGTTAATTGCACAACACCTGCAAATTTTTTCCATGTATTACGACGTCAATTAAAAAGAGATTTCAGAAAACCTTTGGTTGTACTTACTCCGAAAAGTTTGTTGCGTCATCCAAAATGTGTGTCTCCATTGATAGATTTCACAACAGGAGGTTTTAAAGAAATTATTGATGATGAAACAGCTGATGTCTCGAAAATTACCAAGGTAGTTTTCTGTTCCGGCAAATTATATTATGAATTGATTGCTGAAAAGGAAAAACAAAATAATGCTTCAATCGCTATAGTTCGAATGGAACAACTTTATCCTTTCCCAGCAAAACAATTTCAGCAAATTCAAATGAAATATAATAAGGCAAAAACATTCACCTGGGCTCAGGAAGAACCTGAAAATATGGGTGCATGGTCTTATCTCATGCGCGTTGCCAAAAACGTCTATTTAAAATTGGTGTCACGACCTGAAAGTGCAAGTGTAGCTACCGGTTCTCATCACGCCCATGATCGGGAGCAACAGTTGTTAATTGAAGAGGTGTTTAAGGCCTAATGTTAACCTAAACATTTTTTGTGGGGTACAATCCACACTTTTTTATTACGCTTTCTTATGCAAAATCGAATCTGCATAAGAAATGGATCACATGGCATTTTTTCTACGATTAAGTGGCACTCAAAAATGGATAAAATTTAATCGATAAGATTTAAATACTTTAGTAAAATTTATATGACAGAGGTTATCAAAAGCATTGGCGTAAAGTTGAAAAGCAAAAAGTCCAGATTAAAAAGATGGATTATTTGGTTAGGAATCGTGTTTGTAATTATTCCCGTATTAATAATTATTTTCATTTCGCCATTAACAAAATATCTTATTGAAAAATATGATGTGAAGTATACTGGTCGTGAAATTAAAATGGATTGGGTTTATGTTAATCCGTTTACAGGATATGTTCATTTCAATAATCTAAAGATTTACGAATACAAGAGTGACAGCATTTTTCTTGCTACAGATGGACTGAGCGCTGATTTTTCTGTAAGAAAACTTTTTGTAAAGAATTATGAAATCAGTTCAATAGTACTCGACAAGCCAAGAACAACAATCATAATGTCGGGCACCAAAATCAATCTTGAGGATGTGATCTTAAAATTTGCAGGTGACTCTATTAAGTCTTCAAAGGAGCCAACACATTTTAGTATCCTTAATATAAAAATCAACGATGGGGTAATTCGTTATCGTGAAGTAACAATACCACTCGATTATTACGTCAAAAACGTAAACTTAGATTGCTCCGGAATTCGTTGGAACACCGATACTATCGCTGGTGCATTTTCATTTGTTCCGGGTATAGGGGAAGGGAAAATGGAAGGTAATCTTAATTTAAATTACCATACACTAGAATATAAATTCGGAACAGTAATCACAAAATACAACCTCAGTTTTATTGGACAATATTTCAAAGCGCTATCCAATTTCGGTTCATTTAAAGCGGTATTAGATGCGAATCTTCAAGCAACCGGAAATTTTAAAGAAGCTCAAAATCTCGACGCTAAAGGTTTATTCCAACTCACTGATTTCAGTTTCGGGAAAGATACCACAGAAGATTATTGTGCCTTCGATACATTAATTGTACAAATGAAGGAGCTGGCTCCGAAAAATCACAAATATTTGTTTGATTCCATCTTGTTGGCTCGCCCATTTTTTAAATTTGAACGTTACGACCGCCTTGATAATATTCAAACTATGTTTGGTCAACAAGGAGCAAATCTCTCTGCGGCATATGCTTCTCCAGAAAAATTTAACCTGGTCATCGAAATTGGAAATTATGTAAAAGCGTTATCCATGAATTTTTTAGCCAGCTATTACCAGATTAATCATCTTGCAATAACAAAAGGCAACATGATCTACAATGATTACACGCTAGAAGAGAAATTTTCTATTGCTGCGAATCCTATGTTTATCACAGCAGATTCCATAGACAAAAATCACGATCGCGTGAAACTTCATGTTAAATCAGGAATTTTACCTTTCGGGAATCTGCTTGTCGATCTAAGTATTAATCCAAAGGACAGCACTGACTTTGATCTCGATTATCATTTTAACAAGTTCCAATTGCCAATGCTCAATCCGTTTATTGTGAAATATACTTCTTTCAATATGGATCGTGGTGAACTCGAGTTAAATGGTAGCTGGCATGTTCGAAACGGAAAAATTCAAAGCGATAATCACCTTATCCTCCTTGATCCACGAATGGCATTTCGTGTAAAAAAGGAAGATTCAAAATATATTCCAATGCGAATTGTAATGGGATTTGTTAGAGAAAGTAGTAATGTAATTGATTACGAAGTACCGATTGAAGGCAATCTAAAGAATCCAAATTTTAAACTTCGGGATGTGATCACAGATCTTCTTGCAAATATTTTTATCAAGCCCGTTACCACACCTTTCCGAACGGAGGTGAAAAAAGTAGAAAAGGAAATTGAAAACTCATTATTACTGAGCTGGAAAAACCGGCAATATAAACTAGAAAAACCACAGGAAAAATTTGTAACAAAGCTTGCGGAATACCTGAAAAACAATCCTCAATCCATCATTACTATTTCACCAAACAATTATGAAATAAAGGAGCGGGAATCTATTTTACTCTTCGCAGCGAAGAAACAATATTATATGAAAGTAAATAAATTATCGTCCAATACTTTCAAAGAAACTGATTCGATGAAAGTTGAATATTTTTCAATTAAGGATTCTTCTTTTGTCCGATATCTTGATGCACATGTTACTGATTCACTAGTTTTCACTGTACAAGACAAATGTACTTATGTGATCAGCGCTGAATTTGTAAATGCGCGCTATAAGCAATTGATGCGCCTACGTGAAAAAGATTTAAGAGAAATTTTCAAAGCAAATGGGACGGACGCTCAGGTAAAATTCGGCACGAATCACAGCGGTATTCCTGTAAGTGGATTTTCTTATTTCAAAATAGAATACACTGGTCAAATTCCAAATAACCTCGAAAGAGCTTACCGAAAACTAAACAATCTAAATGGCACCAATTCTCGCCGAAAATATCTCCGCATGAGAACCAAATACAACGATATGTTGGAGAGGAAATTTCGCAAAGCAGGAACTTAAAAAGGTATAATAAACTTTAGTATTATATCGTTGATGGATTTTCAGGAATTACAATCTCAGGATAATTATCGTCATCCTCTTGGTTCCTTTTATTCGATTCACTTTTTTCTTTTCCGTAAATAATTTTCAGAAAAGAAGGGAATACAATTAGTAGCAATGGAAGAGCAACCATAAATCCACCAATAACTGAAATTGCAAGTGGTTGATGCAGTTGTGCGCCGGTACCAATTCCTAAGGCAAGTGGAAGTAATGCAATGATGGCACCTAATGCAGTCATCAATTTAGGTCGCAATCGTGTGGCAATAGAAAATACAATAGCTTCTTCCGCATCAGATTCCTTCAACGAACCTTTAAATTGAAGGAATGTAAAAATTGCATTTTCTCCTATAATTCCGATGATCATAATTAGACCAGTATAACTACCGACGTTAAGCGGAGTATTTGTCATATAAAGTGCAATATAACTTCCAGAAATACCAAGTATAGAAATAAACAAAATAAGAAATGCAATTTTAAAATCTTTGAAAAGAAAAATGATCACTGCAAAAACCAGCATGCTCGCTGTAAGCATAATCATCAACAACTCTCTAAAAGATTTCTGTTGCTCTCCAAAAGCGCCTCCGTATTCAGGATGGTATCCTTGCTGAAAATGAATTTTCTTTTCGATACTATCTTTAATACTCTTCACAGTTGTTCCAAGATCAACTTCATTTAGACGAGCAGTGACTGCAACCATCGATTGCAATTCCTCTCTTCGGATTTCGGTAACACCAGAATCAATTTTTATGTGAGCCAATTCTGCAATCGGAATCTGTCTTCCGTCGGAAAGAAAAATATATTGTTTGGAAATATTATCAATACTTGTCTCTTTACTATTCGGATAAATCATTCGGATATTCGTCAATTGAAGATTTTCTGGAATGGTTCCTAAAATATTTCCCTCCAGCTGTGTTTGCATTTGATATTGAAAATCCGCAGGGGCAATATTATATTGTGCCAACTTAATAAAGTCCGGTGTAATTTTTACTTCAGGGCCCGCAACAATAATTCCATCAAAAACATCTGCGGTTCCCTTTACGCTGCTTACAATTTCCGCTACTTGTCGAGCGTAGTCGTTTAGTACAACAGGGTTCGTTCCGAAAACTTTAATTTCGATTGGCTGAGCACTGCTCATTAAATCGCCAAGCATATCTCCTATAATCTGTCCAAAATCGATTTCCAAAGCAGGTTGCGAACCTTCAATGTGTTTTCTAATATCATCGATAACTTCATCTGTAGTTCGACTTTTGTCTTTTTTTAATTGAATTAAGTAATCTCCACGATTAGGCTCAGTAATAAAGAAACCCATTTCTGCTCCTGTTCTTCGGGTATAATCTTGCACTTCCGGAACCTTCACAATATATTTTTCTACATCGCGCAGCATTCGATCGGTTTCTTCAACTGTTGTTCCTGATGGTGACTTATAATCCATAACAATAGTTCCTTCGTCCATTTCAGGAAGAAATCCCGTTTCCAGTTTTGGATAAATTATCCAAGTGCAAACTATCAAAACCAAAACAATACCAATACTGATAATCGGTCGTTTGATAAAAAAGGAAATCCAACTTGTACGCTTCTTTTTTATAACCTGCTTTACAAGTTCCGTTTTTTGCTTTTCTTTTGTTGATGTTAATAAAAGATAAACGACCGGTAAACCAATCCATGTAACAAAGAATGAGCTTATCAAGGTGATGATCATTGTGTTTGTCAACACATTAAAATAAGCTCCGGCCACTCCGCCCATTAATACGAACGGAAGAAATATAACGATTGTACTAAGTGAAGATCCGAGCATTGCCGGGAAAAGATATTTTATCGATCTAACTAATAGCGTCGTCGTTTTCTCCTGTGGATGTTCTTCATGCGTTCTGTGAATTTGTTCAACCACAACAATTGCATCGTCTATAATTAAACCAATAGCTGCTGCAATGGCGCCTAAGGTCATTATATTAAAGGTATACCCATAAGCAAATAATAAAATCAAGGTAAGGCCAAGCGTAATCGGAATAGTAATCAGAATTGCGAGACTTGCTTTGAAAGAGCGAAGGAAAATAATGGCAACAACGATAGCCAGAAGCAATCCAATCCATAAAGAATCTTCCACACTTCTAATGGCATCATTTACAAAATTTGCTTGTACATAATAGGGAGTAAGTTTAACACCTGCTGGGAGAATTTTATTTAACTCTTTCACTTTCTCTTGCATGTCATTGGAAACTGAAATAAGATTTGTGCTCGGTTGCTTGAATACATTGATTAAGACGGCAGGATTTCCATTAGCATTAATTCTTGTGTATTCAACTTCTTCCTTCACTTCAATTTGTGCAACATCACTAAGTAGAATAGGACGTTTTCCGCCGTTGCGTATTACAACTTTTTCAAGATCACCCTTTGAATAAATTATAGCATCTGTAAGATTTAAATAAAGTCTTCGATTATCATAAGAATATCCATTGGAGGCAATAAATCCTGTTTGATCAAGCGCCGTTTTAATGTCATTAGGTGTAACAGAAAATGAAGTCAACTTGGTTGGATTTAGTTCCACCCAATATTCTTTTGTTTTCCCTCCCAATACACGCACAGACGCTACGCCGTTTACTTGTGATAGAAATGGTTTGATAATATTATTGGCTATTATTTTTTGTTCAATCGGAGTTTTGTTTTTTGTATCCAGTGTATATCCCATCACGGCTAACAATGATGGATTCATTTTCTCCACTGTAATTGCAGTCTCGGGCGGCAACAAATTTCGAATGGCTGCAATTCGGGACTCCATCATTTGTTGCGAAAGATTTATATCCACATCCCAATCGAAATAGGCAGAAATCTCACAACTTCCTCTGCTCGTAGTACTCTGAACCAAATGCAAACCGTGCACTTGCTTAATTGCATTTTCCAAAGGCTTGGTAACGGTAATCATCATTTTTTCGACAGGCTCTTGTCCATTGTCGGCGATGATTTTTATTTTGGGAAATGTAATTTCAGGAAACAGTGACGTTTCCATTTTTTGGTACGCGAAAAAACCTCCGAGTAAAATTACCCCGAGCAAAAATGAAATCGATACTTTATGGACTGAGTATAGATTCTTCATTACTCTTTTATCTGTATTATAACTTTAGCGGTATCCGGCAAACCATAATTCCCGGTTAGAAGAATTTTATCTGTCGTTTTTATTTCTGAGCTAATAATTTCAACGTGATCTTCTGTTTCAATTCCTTTATTAACAATGATTTTTACTGCAGTATTTTCGTTTATCAATTTCATTACCCAAAACTCAACTTGTGTCTCATCAGAAAGTAAAGCCTCTTTAGGAATAATCAATGCATCCGTTTTGATACTTTTTACAATTCTAACTTTAGCAATGAGATTCTCAGGTAAGGATTGAGTTCCGTTTATTTTCAAAACATATTGTTGCGTTTGAGAAACTGCATCAACCTGAGGAAGAGTTCCTGTAATTACTCCTTTTAATAATGAATCTCCTGGAAGAATTACATCACAAACTTTACCTACTCTTACAAAACGATTCATTTCAAATGGGACTTGCAGTAAAAAAACCAAACTACTTCGATCAGAAATTACAGCAAGCTCATCTCCCTCCTGCACATAATCACCTTTGTGATGCGTCATAGTGGTAATAATACCTGATTGTTGTGCTTTGATTTTAATAATTCCTGAAAAACTAAGTAAGGTATCACCAGCAAATTGTAATGCATTTGCTTCTTTTGTTTTGATTGAAAATAAGATCTGGGTACTTCCAACATTTTCTCCAAGAGCAGTATTCACTTGTTCTAAATAACCGGTAACCGTTGCTTTTACAGAAATCTTCATTTGAAAAATGGAGACTGCGTTTAAGTCAACCGTTTCTTCAATTGGGCCTTGTATTGCATTCGTTATGGTGACGGGTGTAACTGCTGCATTTTCATCAGTTGATTCTTCAGTTGCATTCGAATTCCCGCAAGAAGTGAAAACCAATCCACAGGCGATGAAAAAGACAATTGCGATTTCGAAAAAGTATTTTTTCATGTTTACCAATTCCAGTAATTAAGTTCCGTGGTTAATGTTAACAAGGAGATTTCTGCCTCATTTAATTGTTGTTTAATTTCCAAATTGCTTTTGATTGCTAAAATAAAATCAGAAACACCAGCTTGACCGGATTCTAACAAAGACTTATTTGCATTGACTAACATATTCGAAGTTTTTAAAAGAGCATTCTCTTTTAAAATCAATTGCTTTGTTCCCGCAATTTGCAACTGCAATTGACTAATTGCAATTCGCTGCTGGCTCGAATAAAACTGTTGGTAATTAAATCGAATATTTTCGTCTACTCCTAGTTTCTGAAATTGAAAATCTTTTTGCCGACCATCGTATAATGGAATTACATAAGAAACACCAAAACTAAATCCGAAGTTTTTATAGGCGGTTGAAATCTTTGAGGCTTGTAGTCCGCCATCTGCAAAAACGGAGAGGTGCGGGTTGTACTGTGTTTGAATTAATTGACGTGTATTTACAATTCGCATACTGTCTAAGCGATATTGCATTTGAAAAGGAGACGAGTAGGAAAAAGGTTTAACTACGACAGAAAGAATTTCAGGTTTATTTAATTCGTAATAGCCTGTGTCTTCAATTCCACAAAGCGAATTCAGATTTCCTAAATCAGATTTATACTGAAGGAGAATTTGTTCGATCTGTACTTCCTGCATTTGACGCTCTAGATCGAAAGCGAGATAATCTGTTTCTCGATAAATTCCTTGTTTTACAAACGCTTCTAAAATAACTTGTTCCTCTTTTACCAATTTCAACAGCGACTTGTTATAGCTCAATTGACTAAACGAACCGTATGCTACTAAGTATTGATTGGTAACAGATCTTTCAAGATCATGAGCTGTAATTTTCGAAGCGTTTGTTGCGACTGCATTTTGAATATTGAGTGCTTGAAATTGGGGTGCATACGTTTTCTTTGAAAGGATTGTTTTTGAAACCGAAACAACAGCTGCATAATTTGCTCCATTAGTAATCGCCTCATCATAACCAAAACCTTTGTAGGTTGGGGCAAGCATTACATTTCCAATTCCAAAAACTTGTGGCTTCCGCGTGGCTGAAATACTAGCACTATCATATGAAGCGCGAGTAATCTGAGCAGAATAATCCTTGATGACAGGTGAAGATTGCAATGCCGCCTGCACATAAAAATCCAGTGAACGCGTTTGGGCATCCACATGGAAGGCAATAAATAAGAATAGAATTAAAGCAATTAGGTTGCTTCGCATATACCGAAGATAGGGAGTAAATGTAAAGCCGGATTCTGATGCAATTCTGTATCAGATCTCTAATTCTACATATGTCCGAGGGACCAATTTCGGAAAGGATAAATACCTTTTTACCGCGTTGGCTTACTTCTTTTTCTTAGCAGGCTTGCGCTTTGCTTTTGATTTTGCAGCAGTTCTAGCGCGACGTTTTTTTGAAATCTGATTTTCTGCGTCTTTGATTTTAACCTTTACGTCATTCGCCAACAATTTTCCTGCATCGATATCCAAGAACAAAGCAATTTTCAACATCGTCACAAGCGTGATATTTTTTCCGGCTTCAATACGATGCATATTACCTTTATCCAAACCAATACTATCGCCAAGAGCTTCTAATGTTAGTCCGCGTTTTTGACGATAATAACGGATTTTTGCACCGACTGCCTGGATGAAATCGTTTGTAGGATCTTTAACTTTTGCCATAAGATTTTTTTTAAGTCATACGACAAGGGTTGTATTGTCGTATAACCATGTTAATGATTTATTTGCGTTGCAAGACACCTTCCTGCAATTAGTTTACGAAGTTGCAAAATTACTTCGAGGTAAGCAAAAAAGTTGTGTTTTAATGTTTTTCAAGCTTTTTTGACATTTCTCCTCTTAGATTTTCCTGTAAGCTGTTTCCAATTGCTTTATTGCTTTTTTCCTTCCCACAGAGATACATTAATTTTGTAATAGCAGCTTCCGAAGTCATCTCTCCTCCTCCAATAACTCCTATTTTCTCCAACTGAGAACTGGTTTGATAACGTCCCTGCTCCACCCTTCCTGCATCACATTGGGTGATATTGAGAACAATCAATCCTTTTTTAATTCCCTTTTCCAATGCTTTTATAAACCATTTATCAGTTGGAGCATTCCCCGCACCAAAGGTTTCCAAAACTAATCCTTTCAGGTTTTTTATTCCCAAAACAGCTTCAAGCACTGCCGGAGTTATGCCAGGAAACAACTTCAATATAGTAACATTCAAATTCAATTGTGTAAACACTTTTAATTTCCCTTTCGGCTGCTGCAGAATTGCCGCTTCATTAAAAATTAGATGAACACCCGCATCAACAAGTGATGGATAATTCGGCGATTGAAAAGCTCGGAAATGTTCGGCATTTACTTTTAAGGTTCTGTTACCACGAAATAATTTGAATTCAAAATATATGCATACTTCCGGTACCGCAGGTTTGCCATTTCGTTTTGCAGCAGCAATTTCAATTGCGGTAATTAAGTTTTCTTTCCCATCAGTACGAATAGTCCCAATAGGTAATTGAGATCCGGTAAGGATAACCGGCTTCCCTAAATTCTCCAGCATAAAACTTAATGCCGAGGCGGTATAGGCCATCGTATCTGAACCATGAAGGATTACAAAGCCATCATATTTATTATAATTTTTTTCAATTATTTTTGTGATTGTAACCCAATCACTGGGATGCATATTTGATGAATCAATCGGTTTTTCAAATGAAATGGTATCGATTTTCACATCGAACTTTCTCAACTCTGGAACTTCATCTAATAATTGTTTAAAATTAAAAGGCTTGAGTTGTCCAGTAGAAGGATCATTAATCATTCCAATAGTACCACCTGTATAAATGAGAAGAATGGTTGATTTTTTTGCCATAATGTCTAAATAGAAAATATTTTTTTTGAATTTTCTGTGGTGATCAAGGCTACTTGTTCTATTGCCATTTGTTTGATATCCGCAACCTTCTGGGCAATATTAATAAGATAAAAACTCTCATTTCGTTTCCCTCTAAAAGGAACTGGAGCCAAATAAGGAGCATCAGTTTCTAATACAAAATGATCTAAATTAAAATGCTCTACCACTTTGTCAATTCCTGAATTCTTAAATGTTACCACGCCACCAATTCCCATCATAAATCCACCTAAAGAAATCACTTTTTCAGCTTCCAAAATGCCATCAGAAAAACAATGAAAAATTCCTTTTAGATTTTCTCCTCCAGGTTTTTCTTTTTTTTCTTTTACTATTTCAAAACATTCGTTGAAGGCACTTCTGGAATGAATAATTATCGGAAGATTTAATTTTATTGCTAAATCAATTTGTTTCGCAAAAATTTCTTGTTGCAAAAGGAGTTGTGTTTTATCCCAATACAAATCAATACCAATTTCTCCAACAGCAATAAAATTTCGTTTCGAATGCCATTCTTCAACCACCTTCATTTCCTTTTCAATCGTAAGTGCATCAACAGAACAAGGATGCAATCCCATCATTGGAAAACAATTTTCAGGATAGGCATCCGCAAGTTCAACTAGTTGATGATGCGTTTCAGTATCAATTGCAGGAAGAAAAATCCTACCAACACCTGAAGAAATAGCCCTCTGAATCATTGCCTCTTGATCCTCTTGAAATTGAACTGCATAGAGGTGCGCATGGGTGTCCGTAAGCATCATGGCCCAAAGTTAAATGGAAATAGTATTCTTAATCCATACCTTGTTTTATGTAGATTATTGATTTTCATGACATTACAAAATAATTTAGTTATTAATATATACTGATTTCGATCAATAATCCTTGTGGGGTAGGTCTAGCTTGCCTACCTTTGCACCTCAAAACCTAAAAAAACTCTAATAATGAAAACATCAATCAAAATTGCAGTTGCTGCTTTAGTTATTGCTTCTTTCGGATTCGAAGGATGTAAAAAAGGACCAAACGATCCTTTCATGTCTATTCACACTCGTAAAGCTCGTGTAGTTGGAGATTGGAAAATAAGTGCAGGTTCTGGATCTGATCAGACTGGATCACAGACTCCTACAACTTGGACTTATGACGGAACTACATATTCAAGTACATCTGGTTCAACTACTACAACATCAAACCTTACAATTACAATGAGCTTTGTAAAAGATGGTACTTACAAATCCGTTACTACTACCACCGCAACAGGATTCTCTGATGCAGTTACAGAAACTGGAACATGGAATTTCACAGGCAAAGTTGGTGATGACAAAAACAAAGATCATATTGTAATGAAAACACTTGTTAGCACAGATGTTACTACAATTGGTTCTACTTCATCTACAAGCACAGACACTTATACAGGTGATGATGCTCCAGTTAGCATTATGATGCTTGATGAATTGAAAAACAAAGAAATCATCATGACTTGGACTGGTACTACTAAAAACGGTACTGCATCACAAGACAGAACTAGCTCTGGATCATACACATTGACTCCACAATAAGCTGAATATTTTTTAAGAAAGCCTTCTCACTTTATTGTGAGAAGGCTTTCTTTTTGACTTTTACCGTAACTTTGGACTGCTTGAAAAAAATTCTTTTCGTTCGCTTTAGTTCTATTGGTGATATTGTTCTTACCACACCTGTTGTGCGTTGTGTAAAGACTCAACTTAATGCAGAAATTCATTTTCTTACTAAGGAAAATTTCAAATCAATTGTAGCTGACAATCCATACATCAGCAAAGTAATTACCATCAAATCAAAAGTAGCTGAGGTTGCAGAACAATTATTAGCTGAAAATTACGATTGCATTATCGACCTGCATCACAACCTTAGAAGTATGCAGGTGAAAAAATTATTAAAGAAAACTGCATTCTCATTTCCAAAACTGAATATTCAAAAATGGTTATTGGTAAATGCACATTTAAATTTCCTTCCAAACATTCACATTGTAGATCGCTATTTTGAAACAGTAAAAACATTAGGCGTTACAAATGATAATAAAGGACTTGACTTTTTTATTCCCGCTGCAGATGAAATAAATATTCTTTCACTTCCGACATCTCATCATCAAGGATATGTTGCCTTTACCACAGGAGCAAAATTTGCCACGAAACAATTACCATTGGAAAAAATGGTGAAAATTTTACGCTATTTAAACAAGCCAATTGTAATGCTTGGGGGGAAAGAAGATTTTGATCGTGCTTCATATGTTGCAAAAGAATGTGGACATCTGATTTATAATGCCTGCGGGAAATACAATCTGAATCAATCAGCATCTCTTGTAAAGCAAGCTGAATTAGTCATCGCACATGACACCGGCTTAATGCACATTGCAGCTGCTTTTCACAAAAAAATATATTCAGTTTGGGGAAATACAGTTCCTGATTTAGGAATGTATCCTTATCTCCCTGCAGAAGGTTCGAAAATTATTGAAGTCAAAAATCTAGATTGCCGACCCTGTTCTAAAATTGGATTTTCTAAATGTCCAAAGGGACATTTTAAATGCATGAACAACATCAACATAGATGAATTCATGGATTGAAATTGCTTAACTTAGCTATATAACAGCGAAAAATGAAAAATCTATTTATTTCCTTCTTACTACTTTTTGCAATTTCAGGATTTTCACAATCTACTTCCTACCAAATACCTTACAACGGAACTTCCTCTCCCGTAAATCTGCAGGAAGACTGGAATCCCACATTGCAGGTAATTGAACAACCGAATCCTTCAGAAGATAATAATCCTGCAATCAAGGATAGTCTTGCCAATTTATATCGAAACAAAAAAAATAGTGCTTCCACAAAAAATCTTCGCACTGCTAGTGCTCCTGCATCTCCGATAGTTGGATTGAATTTTCAAGGAAATGGATATAATAGTAGCACACCTAACGACAACGAAATTGCAATTGCAAATAATGGACAATTAATTTCAGTTCAGAATTCAACCATTTTTCGCCGCAACACTATTACGGGAACAAATCTTGGAACACAATCTTTAGCATCATGGTGCACTTCTCTCAATAATACCGGAAGTAAATACGATCCAAAAGTTATTTACGATCCAGAAGCAAATCGATTTATTGTAGTTTGTCTTGCAGGATATTTGTCAGGCAATACAGGAATCATAGTTGGATTTTCAAGAACCGATTCTGCAAATGGTTTATACAATTTATATAAACTTCCGGGCAATCCTTTCAATGATAGTTTGTGGAGCGATTATCCGATGATTGCTGTAAATCATAATGAACTTTTTATTTCTGTCAATCTTCTTCATGATAATCAATCTTGGCAAACAGGTTTTGTTCAAACTATAATCTGGCAATTGAATAAATGGGATGGTTACGACAGTCTTACGATAAATACAGAATTGCATAGTAATATAAATTACAATGGCCGTCCCGTTAGAAATCTTTGCCCAGTAGAAGGCGGCGGATTTCCTGATCCAGGTCCAGCAATGTTTTTTGTTTCTGATAGAAATTTAGCGGCCTCAAATGACACGGTGTTTTTAGTGCGCATTGCCGATACTGCAAACGCTGTTGGAAATTTCATTAACGTTATCGCATTAACATCTCCAACTAGTTATTTTATGCCACCAAATGCTCGTGAGCCAGGTAATCTTGGAAACATGGCAACAAATGATTCGAGAATTCTAGGCGCATTTATTCAAAATGATATTATTCAATTTGTAAATAATACAATGGATACTTCCACAGGCAATTGTGCCATTTATCATGGAAAAATTATTAGCGCCTCTGCCTTTCCGAATCTTTCAACTACAATTATCGGAGACACTTCGCTTGAATTCGGTTATCCAAACATTGCTTGGGTAGGACAAGTTCCTTCTGATAATTCAGCAATAATTTCTTTTTTACATACCGATAGTACCACCTTCCCTGGCATGTCCGCAATAGTAACGGATGGAAATGGATTGTATTCCACAAGAACACTTGTCAAAGCTGGATTAGGATATATTAATGTGCTGAATGGAGATGAACGTTGGGGAGATTATTCCGGCATCCAAAGAAAATATGATGTAGGTGGGACGTGTTGGGTAAATGGAATGTTTGGGCTTAGCACGCATTCGCATGCAACATGGGTGGCACAACTCGGTGTTAGTTCCGATGTGAGCGTACAACCAATTGTACAGAATGAAAAAGTAAATGAAGTGTTCCCTAATCCATTTATAAACTCGATTACAGTTACGTTTACAAATGAGAAAGAACAAAGTGTACGCTTTTCAATATTTGATATAAATGGAAAAGAAGTTCAGGTCTTATTGGAAGATAAAGTCGAAGAAGGAACAGTAAGATTTGGATTTTCTCCTACACCACTCGCACCAGGTGTTTATTTGTTGCAAGCCTTAGGAGCAGATGGAAAGATTTTGTTTACCCAAAGAATTATTCAGCAATAGAATTATTCTTTTTACAAAACATTTTAGCAATTCTTCTCGACAGAAAAACTATCCGTTAAACTTAATGGTCTGATATTTTCTAGTGTAAATACTTACTGGATACCACGCAGCTAATAATCCGATAGCAGTTACTGAAGCAATGATCAGAAACACATCATTCATGACTACATGAATCGGATAAGCATCAACGACAAAACCTTCGCTGAGGTGAATAAATCCAAAATGTTCTTGCAGAAAACACAATCCTAAACCCAGCAAGGAGCCAATCAAGGTTCCTGTAACTGAAATCAATAATCCTTCAGAGAAAAATATTTTACGGATAACAGAAGCCTCCGCGCCCATACTCCATAACACACCGATATCTTTTTTCTTTTCAATAATCAACAAGGTTAGCGAGCCAATGGTATTAAAGGTTGCAATAACCAAAATGAAAAGTAAAATAAGAAACGTCCACACTTTTTCTGATTTCAAAGTACTGAACAAAACCTCATTCTGCTGATAGCGATTCTGTACGGCATATTTATCACCAATTATTTTTTTGATGACGGTAATAATCTCTTCAGCGTTTACGCCTTTTTTAATTCCGAGTTCGACAGAACTACTTTCCTTCGTGTACTCCATCAACGAACGCACTTTATCAATTGGAAGAATTACAAACTTATCATCGAAATCGCTACTAACGGAATACAAACCGGAAACATACACCACTTCCTTATTAAAAGGCTCTTCGTCCATATTACTGAAATCTACAGTCAGACTGCGATCTCGTTTTGGAACAAATAAATTTAATTCAGATAATTCTCCAAGATTTAATCGAGTTCCAATTTCCTGTCCAACCACCGCTCCTATTCTTCCGCGCGGATGCAAATCATAGGTTCCTTGACGTACAGTAGTATCAAATCCTGTAAGCTTTGCATAATCTTCCGAGACGCCACGCATTACTACAATTGCTTGTCGCTCTTCATTCTGCACTAAAACATTCTCGTCAACAATTTCCGTATACCAGAAAACTCCGGGAAGTTTTTTGATCGCGATAATATCCGTTGAATCCAGAATAAAGGTTTTCCCTTTGACAGAAGTGATGCGTACGTCGGCATGAAAAGAATTGTAAAGCGTTTCCACCAGATCTGACAATCCATTCATGGCAGAAAGAATGATAATAAGCGCAGCAGTAACAACAGCAACACAAGCCACAGAAATTCCGGTCACGATATTAATCGCATTATGCGATTTTCGAGAGAACAGGTAACGTCGTGAAACGAAAAAGGTGAAGTTCAATTTGAAAAGTTCCCTTGATAATGTTTGCAAAATTAAACATTTTATCAGTTCGTCTTTACCATTCGTTTAGTATCCGCAATTTGGCCATCCACTACTAAGGCATAGGAATAAATTCCATTGCTAAGATCATTGGCAAATACATTGATCTGTCCATTTCCGCGACTTGTAATATCAACTGCTTTTATTAGTTTTCCACTTGCATCATAAAACAACAATTGGGCTTTCTGAACTGACTCTGGAAGATTAGAGTTTATACCGATTAAGATACTATGGTTAAAAGTCGGTCGTTTTAACATTCAAGATTGCGGACTTGCGTCGCGGATACGCCGTAAACACTCAGTTTTTGATATTGCAACTCTTGAATCATTGGCATACAAATCCTAATCGGTATAAACTCTATTAAATGTAATTGTTGTTTGTTCTGCAAAAGGATTTGGAACGTTTTGATTTAATACAATTGATTCTGCATTTGTAAGTGTTACATTAATTTGATTGTTGTTAGGATTTTGAATTCTGGTATTTGATGCGCAACAGGCATTCATTTGTATGCGGAGTGAATCAATTTGCCTTTGCTGCTCCTGCATTCCTTTCATTAGGATAGCAATGAATGCATTATAGTTTAAAGTTTTGTAGGTCACTGCGGGATTCAAAACATTGTTTGTTGAATCATAGTGCTCAGGTTTTGTTGATACAGAAACTAATTCAGGCATAATAGTCATTACATCCTGTGCAATTAACCCGTACTGTTTTTTGCTGCTAAAACGCATTCCGTAAACGTTTGTAGTATCCATAAAATATGTTTTAGGAAGCAATTGATTTATTATTCCAAGCGCATTTGAAATAGAATCAACATTGGTCTTGAACATCTGATCTGATATTATTATATTATTTGCACCGCTCAAAGTACCATTAAACAAAACATTGCCTTGAAAAATTGCAGCATAATTCAAAGAACTTCCATTGGCAGCTTCCGCATATACGCCAACATTTTGTAACCCTGAGCCAGTTGCACTGAAATAACCTCCGTAATTATAAGCTGTACCTGAACTTGTAGAGCCGAGAGGAACAATTCCTTCGACTCCAATATTTTCAGCATTTCCATTGAATGCATTTCCACTGACACCGATATTGGATTTACTAATAAGGTTATTTGAATTACCAGTTACACCTATACCTGTTACTGACGGGTCATTTAAACCGAAAATTCTTGAAGCTAAGGAATTCTCAATTAACGTCGTTGCTGGAAAAGGAACGTTTGTTGCATTCATTTCAAAAGAACCACCAATTCTTTAAATATTATTGAAGACATAAAATTTTGTAGACTGGGTTGCAGGTATTGGTTGGCCAAAAGAAACTCTGTTCGTACCAACCAATGGTGCTGCTAAATCTATAAATTGAATGTTAAAACTGTTTTGAGGAATTTCGCGATCACTTAATAATATGCCTGGATTTCCTGCCTGTCCGACATCTTGCCCCCAAGCAACATCAGTTGTTATAATTGTACTAATACTTGCGCCATTTTCTGCACCAGTTATTGTACCACTTCCTGCAGGAACTAATATCACATCACCATTTCCATCTACTGAAAGTACAACTCCATTGGCAATAGAAGGCGTATTTCCTAAATGAAGATCGCGAAAACGAAGTCCACTTGCACCCGCTAAGCCAGATGGCTGAGCAGCTGTAAGATTTAAACCTGCATCAATTTCCAATTTATTTGTAGGTCCATTTGCTGGCGTAATATCATCAGATAAACCAATACCAACTTTTACAGAATTGCTTCCTAAAATCATGGTATTGCTGGCTCTTGCAATTGCATTTGATCCAAAGCCATTTGCATTATTCAAGTTTTGAAATAAAAGGCCAGAAGCAACTCCAGAATAATTCCCGATAAAAGTGCAACTATCTCCGCCCCTATTATATCTATCTGCCAAATATCCGAGAAAAACATTATCATCCCCGGTTGAAGTTAAAAAACCCGACCATTTCCCATAAAAGCAATTTCGATTCCCCGTATTACAATTGTTACCTGCTTTAAAGCCCGAATAAGTATTATCAGACCCGTTTAAATTATCAGGTCCACAGTAGGTTCCCAAAAATGTATTATCACTCCCTGTACCACCTATTGCCGGAGCTTGCCCAGAATGCCCACCGACAAAAACATTATTATTACCAGAAATTTGACGAAAACCAGCGTGCTCCCCTACAAATGTATTTTCATTACCTGTTACAAGATTCAATCCTGCATCGCATCCAATAAAAGTATTGAACCGACCATTGATGTTTGCAAATCCTGCAGCTCTTCCGATAAATGTGTTACGATCTCCATTTACATCTGAGCCTCCTGCCTGAAATCCTACAAAGGTATTTTCCTGAACAAAAGGAGTTGGTGGGCTCATACTTGCATTAGCACCAGTTCCTTTTCCAACAAAAGTATTTTCTGTACCCGGTACTTGCAACACATCAAAACCATTTATGAAATAACCAAAGCCCAATGCATTGTTATTGGTGATGTTTATTCTGTCCTGAACATCAAGAGGGAAAGCAGGAGCGGTGAGACCGATGCCTACGAAACCAGTGGTGCCTAGAATGGTCATGCGTTGAAGAGGGGTAAATAGTGGCGCGCCACTATTCCCAGCAAAGAAGTTGATAGGCTGACCAGCGAAGTTGTTATGGATTTGAAGGTCGCCTGGGACACCAGCATTAAAGCCGAGAAAATTAGCACCGAATCTGATATTCCCTCCTAATCCTCCTTGGGCAAAGATAGAAGTAGAGATAATGGAGAGCAAGGCTACCAATGGGATAATTTTTTTCATGGGATTTGTTTTTAGTGATGGATGATTATTTTTTGATGCATTTTTTTTGTTTGTACGAAATAAATTCCTTCAGGCCAAGAGGAGCAATCTAATTGAGTATTGTCATTACGAGTATCTCGACTACTGATGAGTTTGCCAAAGGAGTCAAAAACACTTATAAAATCTCCGTTCTGTTCAAGTCCAGAAAAATTAATGATATTCCTTGCTGGATTAGGATAAATGCTACTTCTATTCGGAAACGACGATTCGCCAAGCCCTGTAACATAACCATTGGTGAAAACAGAATCAGTACTCAAACAAACTTCATCAATATAATAATAGCCAATATTGCCACTTTGAAAGTTGGTTGTAGTTGTATTTGAGTCGTCAAAAAAGTTGCCAAGAATAATGTATTGATAAGCTGAATCAGCAAGGAATGATCCTGAAATTCTGGTCCAACCAGAAGTATCCGTAACAACTATATTGGAATAGAAATGAGCGAAATTATTAATAGGGACATTGCTCTGGGGTACAGTACTCATTCGGACACCCAGTTTATTTGTTGAATAACCACAAATAAAAATACTATCCGCACAGCTTACTTTAAAGGAAACAAAATATTTTTGAGATACTAATAGAGGAGCTGACAAAGAACCGATGATGCACTCCCGATAAAAAGTACTCGCATCATAAGTAATAAAACCACAATACGCATTGCCATAAGCTGCATTTTGAAAGCCTAATGTGTTTCTTGGAATTTCAAAGTAATTGAATGTTGCACAAATATTAAAATAATCTGCGGATTGATGACAAGTATCCCAACCAGTTGCTTTATAAACATCACCACCAGTATTGTCGGGGCAAGCAGTATAATTTTCAAAACTTGGATTTACAACAAGGTTTACCTGCGCAAAAGAAAATTTCGCAAACAGAAAAAAGAAAAGTATGACACGTAATTTTTTCATGAAGTGAAATTCGAAACAGAAATGTACTTCATTATTTCAATGAAGTCAAGAAGTTAAACTTAAAATTAACACACAAACAATTTTGGAAAATTTATCATTCTCCATCCGGCATGTTCTCCTACAAAAGTATTTGCATCACCGGTTGCTAAATTAAGACCGGCATCACAACCAATAAAGGTGTTGAATCTACCATTGACGTTTGCATAACCAGCAGCTCTTCCAACAAAAGTATTTCTATCTCCGTTCACAGTTGAACCACCTGCCTGAAAACCAACAAAAGTATTTGCCTGAACAAATGGAAAAGGAGGAGTCATATTGGAATTGGCACCCGATCCTTTTCCTACAAAAGTATTTTCCACACCCGGCACTTGCAACACATCAAAACCATTGATGAAATAACCAAAGCCTAATGCATTGTTATTGGTGATGTTTATTCTATCCTGTACATCCAGAGGAAAAGCAGGTGCCAACAAACCAACTCCGAAGAAACCAGTTGTTCCGTTGAAAATTGCACGTTGTGTTCCGCCAGAATAAATATTGAGTGGAATTCCGGCTGTAAGTGGTCCAAGTTTATTACCACCACCTGTTACGGGGTTCCCAACCGTTAACCAATTTGTTTGAGCGTTTAGGAAAAAGGCATTGGCAAAAACCATCACAATCAATGCAACGATTTTCAATTTCGAATTTTTAGTTTTCATGGTGTTTGGATTTAGAAATTTGAAATGATGTTCAGAAAGTGTACGAAATATTTAATGAGCCTCCGATTTTTGAAAAGTTGATTTTTTCTGCTTTGTATGAGAGGTTTGAAGTATCATTAGTATTATAAAATCCCGATGACCATACATGAGTAACACTTTCACCCCCAGTTTTTTCATACAGTAGCGCGAATGACACTTCAGGTGAAAAAGAAATTCCTTTATATATGAAAATGTTTGCTCCAATCGACTCGCCTAAGCCAAATGAATAACCACCCGGGTGACTTATTGATGAGTATTCATTCCACGAGTTTCCTGCGAAATCAACCGCATACCCAGCATATTCATCGGAAAAGTGTCCAAACGAATAAAATAAAATATCGATCCCCGTGTAAATTCTGAAACCATCGAAAGACTTATTTTTCTGAAGGCCAAAATCTATATAAAAAGAATTTTGTTTAGAAATTTCGTCTTGTATTAGATGCGGATACGTTCCAGTATCCTCTCGGTGAGTAATCGTTTTTTTTTCACACAACCCAAATCCAAATTTGAGAGCATCATTTTCTTGAAAATAATATTTGCCAAAAATACCATACGAAAACATTGACTTGTCTTTCCGAAAGGAATTATTCGTTCCATAAGGAGCGATATTATTAAACACACTGATATCCTGAGCAACAGTGAATTCCTGAGGAGAAGAGAGACTAAATCCTAGTTCAAATTTTTTATCATTAGCCACTTCCTGCGCAAAAGAAAAAAAGTGCGGGAATAATAAAATCAGAGAACAAAATTTCTTTTTCATAAAAGTGTTGTTAAATCAAATTAACTATGTATTACGATCTCCATTTACGGTCGATCCACCCTCCTGAAAACCGACAAATGTATTTTCCTGAACAAATGGAGGAGGAGGAGTCATATTGGCACTTGCACCTGCGCCTTTTCCTACAAAAGTATTTTCTGTTCCGGGTACTTGCAACACATCAAAACCATTGATGAAATAACCAAAGCCTAACGCATTATTGTTAGTTATGTTTATTCTATCCTTAACGTCAAGTGGGTAAAGTGGGGCCGTTAAGCCAATACCTACGAAACCAGCAGTAGGACCAGTACCATTAGATATTGTCATTCTCTGAATCCCATTGGTTAAAAAATTAATTGGCTGGGTTGCTAAATTCCCTCTATGTTCAATGTTAAGAGGAATAGTTGATGCTGCATTCCAACCTACATAATACGTAGCAACACCACCACCATTGAGATGTCCGATGGCACCAATCCCTGATTGTGTGGATTGTGCATTTGTTAAATAATGCAGAAACAATAATGTCATTGTTGCTATTAATTGCTTTGTATTTTTTTTCATCGTATTGATTATAAATTAATATTTAGAAATAACAATTTTTTTTTGAATTATTTTTTTTTGAACGCTAATTTTTACAATGTAAATCCCACTATTTAATTCAGAAGTATCAAGCAAATAGATCGAACTTTTAAATGAAAAATTCGATTTTAAACACAAATCGCCAAGCATATCGTATACTTCAATTTGTTTTGGAATTTCATTGCAAATAATATTTAATGTATTAGCACAAGGGTTTGGGAACAACGAAATCCATTGGAATTCATCATATTCATTTACTCCAGTAGCGTAAGCAATATTGGAATCCGATGAAACGGCAACATTATCTAAGAAATAGTAAGCTTGCCAGTTATTACAATTTGACATCCCCAAAGTATCAAAAGAAAACATATTTACATCATCAAAAAAATTACCAATTGCAACATATTGATAAGCAGAATCGGCGACATACGAGCCTTTAAGTTGAACCCAATTTAGCGAATCATTTAATATTGTTGGGCAATAATAATGCGCAGAATTATTTATTGGACATGGATTTGCAAATGAATATGGAATTGTTGAAAATCGAAGTCCAATTTTATCCGTAGCCAATGAAGTAAAATTAGGTATGCCGCAATATTTATAAAAAAAGAAAAATAATAAGTATTTCCAATTATAAGAGAGGAAGAAAGCTGAGTACCAATTATTTCTCGATAATTTGTGTCTCCCGGAACCATAGCTAAAAAACCAGCATAGGAATTTCCGCTATATGGAAATTGAAACCCAAAACTTGCATTCGGAGGAGCCAAGCCTAAAGACCCGCAAATATTAAAATAATCAGGACTTTGACTATAAGAGCTCCAACCTGTTGAGTAATTTAATTGATCAACTGTATTTGGGCACATACTATAAATCTCAAAACTCGGATTCGGCACCAAATTCACCTGTGCAAAAGAAAATTTTCCAAGCAGAAAAAAGAAAAGTAGGAATGAAACTATTTTCATGATAGTGAAATTTGAATCAGAAATTTAATTCATTATTTCCTCAAAACCAAGAAATTAAATTTTAAATTAAAACATAAACAGTTTTGGAAAATTTATTATTCTCCATTTTGTATGCTACTCTACAAACGCATTTTCATTACCTGTTACAAGATTCAATCCTGCATCGCATTCAATAAAAGTAAGTATTGAACCTTAAACTCTGAATCACTTCCAAGCTTTCACAATCAATCCAGTTCCTGTATTATGGACAGTACTAACGTCCATCCAGTTCAGAATATAAGCGAAAGGATAAGTGATCAAATAATAAAACGGAATCAGAATAAAAAATGCTTTAGAAACACCAAGGAGTTGAATTGGCCATTTCATAGAAAGTCTCCATGAAATTTTACCAGGAGCACCATAAGAATACAATGCTTCCACTTTAGTAAATCCTGCTCGTGTCAATTTATCAGTAATGTCCTGCATGTTATATCCATCACGCACATGCTCTCCAATAAAAGAACCATCACCATCTTCATGCACATCTGAACCACCTTGATCTGATGGAGTAGAAATTAAAAGCATTCCTCCTTTTTTCAAAGAAGCACAAATATTTACAAAAACTTCTTCGTCTTCAAGAATGTGTTCCATTACATCTACAGACAAAGCCAAATCAAATTCATTGTCCTTTCTATATTTTGTCAAATCGCCTACTTCAAAGTGAACATTAGTACGACCTACTTCTTTAAAAAATTTATTACAATCATCCACCTGCTCGTCTTTTACATCCACAGCAAGAATCTCCCATTTCGGATTCATTCCTGTCAAGTAATACGTATGCTGACCATAACCAGATCCAGCATCAAATATTTTAATGTCTTCGCCTTTTCCTTTTGCCCACGCACGCAACTCGCGATGAACATGCCATGCACGAAGCATTAGCAAATCGAGCAGTTTGTAAAATAATTTCCTTCTGAAAGGAGATTTATTAAACACATTACCAAGACTACGTTTGATCGGATCGTATTCCATTTGAATTGAAGAAAATTATTTTTTTAAAAGTTTGTCAATGTGCTCTGCGTAATCAATAGAATCATCCAGAAAAAAAACTAATTCAGGAATAACTCGAACCTGTTTGCTGATTCGACGTCCAAGCAAACCACGCAATTCTGATGTGCGTTCACGAATTGAATTTAATAACTGGTCTTTATCTTTTACTGGAAATAAACTAACGTATATTTTCGCAACACCTAAATCTGCACTCACACGACACACTGTAACGGTTATCATCACATTCCCGAAGAGTCCACGACTTTCCGCTAAAAAGATCTCCGCCATCTCCTTTTGGATCAAACGGGCTGATTTTAATTGTCGGGTAGTTTCCATCGGGCGCAAAGGTAGGGAAATTACCAATTACAAGAGGACCAATTACCAATGAAAAACAATAAATAGCCCTAATTACAGAAGAAAGAAATCGGTAATTGGTAAT
>JBBRYH010000049.1:0-28381 GCA_038237845.1 Bacteroidia bacterium | reverse complement strand
TTGTTAATCTTTCTTTGTCAGCAGCAGAAAAATCAGACGGGAATTTATTAATTGGCCCATAGAAAAGACTTTTTGAAACTTCTGTTTGCATGGCACTCATCTGTGGCAACATTTTTTCTACGAGAACTTTCGGTAAAACAAATTGTGCGGCAATTCCTTTTCTGTAATAAACAATAGCGCTATCCGTCCACACTGTAAATTGTTTTGCTCTAAGAATCCAGTTATCGTAATCTTTTACTGTTTTGAAAGGCTGATTTCCTTCACCGCCTCCCAATTGAGCCAAGGTAATCGGCAATCCCCAGAATTGTTGTGCTGGAATATAATTATCATGATAGCCAAGTCCTTCAATACTCATCTCCATTTCACGTTTGAAAATGTCGTAAGAGATTTTATCGTTTTCGTTTAAACTGTCGCGGTTAAAAAGAGTTATATCCACAAGATTCTGAATGTAAAATTCTTTCAATTCTGCGCGAAAAGAATCTGTGAAGTCGGCATATAATTTGTCATTATAGCGATTGTCGCCAGAGGAAGTAGCGTCTAACGGAAAAAACTTTAGGCGTTGTTCGTAATAATTACCGAACAAGGTCGCTAAAGATTTATTATCTTCTTTCTTAATCTCAGTTTCAACCACAGGAGTATTGTTGCAAGCATATACAAAAGATACGATGATAAGTGCAAAAAGGAATTTCTTCATTTTGTTTGATTTGGAATTAGGATAGCAAATATACCGGAAATGGTAATTGTAACTTGTTAAAAAAATCACCCCTTCACCCAATCAGCACATCAACTCATCCTTACCTTTACACCATGAACGTACTATTACTCGGATCTGGCGGACGTGAACATGCTTTCGCGTGGAAACTAGCTCAAAGCAAAAAACTTTCTAAACTTTTTATCGCACCCGGAAATGCAGGAACAGCTTTGTGCGGCACAAACGTTCAAATGTCGGCCACAGATTTTCCTGCCATTCGTAATTTCGTTTTATCACACGAAATAAAAATGGTAGTTGTCGGACCAGAAGATCCATTAGTAAAAGGAATTCACGATTTTTTTCTTGCTGACGAATTATTAAAAAATATTCCAGTTATCGGTCCACCAAAAATGGGCGCACAACTGGAAGGCAGCAAAGATTTTTCGAAACAATTCATGATTCGTCATGGCGTTCCAACTGCAGCGTATGCAAGCTTTACAAAAGAAACGTTAAATGAAGGTTATGCATTTTTAGAAAAACTTTCCCCACCTTATGTTTTAAAAGCAGACGGATTGGCAGCAGGAAAAGGAGTTGTAATTCCGCACACATTAACAGAAGCAAAAGCAGAATTAAAAGCCATGTTAGCCGATGCAAAATTTGGAGTGGCTAGTAGCAAAGTGGTTATCGAAGAATTTCTAAAAGGAATTGAATTGTCCGTTTTTGTATTAACAGATGGGGTTTCATATAAAATGTTGCCAGCCGCAAAAGATTACAAACGTATTGGTGATAACGATCAAGGATTAAATACCGGTGGAATGGGTGCGGTTTCGCCTGTGCCTTTTGCAGATGAAGCTTATTTGAAAAAAGTAGAAGAGCGAGTGGTCATTCCAACCATCGAAGGATTAAAGAAAGATGGAATTCCATATGTAGGATTTATTTTCATCGGACTCATGAACGATAATGGAGATCCAAAAGTGATTGAATACAATGTTCGAATGGGTGATCCCGAAACAGAAGTGGTTATTCCTCGAATTAAATCTGATTTATTGGAAACCTTTATTGCGGTCGGAGAAAAAAAATTAGCTGATTTTAATTTTGAATTGGATAATCGTACCGCTACAGCCGTGATGATGGTTGCAGGAGGTTATCCGGGCGATTATGAAAAAGGAAAAATTATTTCTGGATTAGAAAATGTAAAAGATGCGTTTGCATTTCATGCCGGAACAAAAAACGAAGGAGAAAAGATTGTAACCAATGGCGGGCGAATAATTGCATTCACAGCTTTTGGAAATTCAATCGAAGAAGCAGTTAAACTTTCTTATGCAGCCGCGAATGCCGTGAAGTTTGACGATTGTTATTTCAGAAAAGATATTGGACAGGATCTGATGAAGTGGGGGAAATAATTGTAAAATAAAAGACATAAAAAATCCCGTTCAAATATTAATTGAACGGGATTTTCTTTAAAGAAAAATATTATTTATAGCCGCCTTCTTTAGCTGCTTTTTTATTGTATTTATTTTGCCATGCTAACCACCAGAAAAAAGTGATGAAAAGAACAGCAATAAAAATTTTATTGGGTCCGATTGAATTATAGGTCCACTCCAATGCATGGAAGAATTTATAAAATCCACGTCCGACGCTGTACCAAAAGCCTGTGTTATTCATAGGAATTGTTATTTGAATGGCCCAAAGTTAGCAATTCATTGAAAACGACAAAGCAAAAAGCTCCTAAAACTGAACAGACTAAGAAATCCGCTAAATCCCTGATTCTGTTCAAAAAGCATTACTGTTTTATCAAAACCCTTACAGAATAAGGCCCTAACTGAGTACTTTTACCTTGTGTTAATAGCCACTACCCGGTCAAATCAGCCCGTTTCTATTATTTTAATTCCCCTGCTCGGACTCCTATTATGGCTTCCCGGATTCTTGCAACCTTCCATTCCGGTGCAACAGGTTTATATGCCGCTTTATGATGGCATTGATTCATTCCTTAGAAACAGTCCAAGGTCAAGCGTAATTTTTGGTTTTCTATTGACCATAGGGGAAGCTTTTTTACTCAATTATATCATCTATCAGCATCATATTCTTACAAAGAAATCCTGGTTGCCCGCTTTAATTTTTGTTGTACTCGCATCCTGTACACCAGGTTTGTTATGGTTAACAGCACCATTAATGGCCGGACTTTTTTTATTAGTCGCTCTTCATTTATTATTGGGAATTTATCGTACCGATAAAGCGTTTGGGCAGGTATTTAATATTGGTGTACTTATTGGAATTGCCGGACTTATTTATTTGCCTTCTATCATTTTTTTACTTTTTGCAATTGTCTCAATTATTCTTTTGCGACCATTTATTTGGAGAGAGTGGATTATCATTATTCTAGGATCAACAGTGGCACCGATTTATGCAGGAGTATATTATTTCTGGCACGATAAATTGTCGTTTGTAACGGATGAACTTATTCTAAACCCAATTCGTCATCGCGACTTTTTTCTGAAACTTCCTGTAGAATATTATTTTCTTACAGGCATTACTTTATTAATGCTTTTTGTTTCGGCTGGAAGGTTTTTGTCAGGTGCTGGCACTTCCACTTTAAAAACAAAAAAAGGAATTTCAGTAATGATTTGGTTCCTTGTTTTTTCATTGCTCGCAATACTTCCTGCTCAAAATTTTGCTGTGGCGGGTATCACTTTTGCAATTTACCCGATTGCATTATTTGCCTCAAATTATTTTCTAGTGGCAAGAAGATTATGGATTGCAGAAGCTATTTTTTTACTCTTAATTTTGAGTATAGTTGTTTCCTATGCCATCAATTTGAAATGGATATCGTTTTAAAACTCAGGAGCAAATCATTTTCTTATTCAGTTACATTTTTCCCGCTATACGTTCACGGAGTTCACTGCTATCGGGGCTAATTTAGACCCTTTTCTTTTTTATTAGCAAACAAGCATTTGCGAATTTTTAGAACTTTGATTCTGTTAATAAATCATCTAAAAATCCTAAGGTGAAGCGGACATTCCACCAATCGGCAAGCCCTTTAAGCCTTATCTTTGCCACTCACAAACACCAACAAAAAATGAAATTCGGAGTCGTTATTTTCCCAGGGTCTAATTGCGATCATGACATGATGTATGTTCTTGAAAAAATCATGGGACAAGAAGTGGTTGAGCTTTGGCACAAAGACACCGATCTTAAAGGTGTAGATGTGGTAGTTCTCCCCGGCGGTTTTTCTTATGGCGATTATTTACGTTCCGGTGCAATCGCACGTTTTTCTCCTATCATGACTAAGGTTATTGAATTTGCTGGAAAAGGTGGATATGTTTTCGGAGTTTGTAACGGTTTCCAGATTTTATGTGAAGCTGGTTTATTGCCGGGTGCATTATTACACAACAACGAAAGAAAATTTATTTGCAAAAACGTTTTTGTAAAAGCTCAAACAAAAGAAACCTTAATCACACAAACCGTACCACAGGATAAAGCATTAAAAATTCCAATCGCACACGGTGAAGGAAAATATTTTGCAGATGAAAAGGTTCTAAAAGAAATGAATGCAAATGGACAAATACTTTTCCGTTACTGCGATGAAAATGGAAACATTACTCCGGATTCAAATCCAAACGGAGCAACAGAAAATATTGCAGGTGTTTGTAATGCAGGAAAAAATGTATTTGGAATGATGCCACATCCTGAGCGTGCAGCTGATGCAGAACTGGGCAATACGGATGGAAAATTTCTCTTTGAATCCATTTTGAGTCTAGTAAGCGCCTGAGAATACTTTACCATTCCCTCATCAAATCCGCCAATTTTCTACAGATTGACGGATTTTTTTTGCCCCATCAAATTTTTAGCAGCTTATAAATGGTTTTTATGCAAATAGATTTTGATTTACCAATAGATTTCCGCATCTTTTCATTGGCAAAAAATCTGTTACACATCAAACTCATGAAAAAAGTATTACTATTTATTTCCATTTCGTCCGTCACACTTTTAGTTGGACAAACAAATCCGATAGGAACAAAAGTTTGGGCAGATCATCATTCTTCTCATCATTCAAATCCAACGGTGCAAAACGGAAATAATGTCTTAGGAACAGTTTTCGATAGCACAGCTTGCGGATTGAATTATACCCAGGCTTCACTCAAGCTCGGACAACGCGGAACAATTGGAGGTGTACCACAACCTGCTGCTTTTTCAATTTCAAATATTCCTTACTGTGCCCAAATTGACAAAGCATATCTCTGGTGTACCGTTGCAGGAAATGGAATCGCAGATACTGCTATCATTACTAATCCTTTTGGAACAACTGCTTCCTTTATCATGTCCGTAGTTGGACAAAGTCAGGATATGTGTTGGGGATACCAAGGTACTTACGTGTATCGTGCAGATGTTACAAGCATCGTCAATGGTAATGGAAATTATACGATCAGTAATTTACCAGGCTTTCTTGCCTCTTCAACAACTGGAAATGATGTCGATGGAGCTACATTAATGATTATTTATAATGATGTCTCCGTTGGTTATACTGGAAGTCTTCATATTGACGACGGAGCCATTGTTGTTAATGGAGGGCAAGGAAATCACAATATGTCTGGATTTAATGCTTGTGCTAATTCTACATCTGCCACCTCGTTTATGGCCGTTGCAGATTTACAAGGATTAGGGTCACAAATGTCAATGAACGGCGGAGCTCCATTCGGAGTAGTAGAAGATTGGTATAATTTTATTTCTGCTCCAACAACTATTACACTCGCCCAGTCAAGCTGTAATTATCATGTTGCATCCGCAGGCGATTGTTATTGTTTATCAATGGCAGGGTTGTATACACAGACAACTTGCAATTCTTGTACACCTGCTGTTTCTGTGTTGAATGTAACCGTTCCAACTATTGTTGCGGCTTCCTGTACCAATAATGGATCTGCCACAATTGCAGTTTCAGGAGGTAGCGGAAATTATATTATCAATTGGAATACAAATCCTTTACAAACTGGTTTGACTGCTTCAAATCTTGCTGCTGGAAATTATTATGTAAGTGTTGTCGATACTGTTGCAGGTGCATGCAGTTCTGTTAATGTTATGATTCCGTATACAGGTCCAGTTTTAACAACAACAACTACAGGAGTAAATTGTTCTACGCTTGGAACCGCAGCTGTTAGTGTTACAGGAGGACAGTCGCCTTATACTTATAGTTGGGCTCCTTCTGGTGGAAATGCTGCAAATGCATCAAATCTTTCTGCAGGTACTTATGTTGTGTCCGTAACTGATAATACAGGTTGTGTTATTTCTGCAAATGCTGTTGTTCCAAACAATACTTCCCTACAAGTGAATATTGCAATTGCTCCTGATAGTTGCCCATCACCTACGGGAGCTGCGAGTGCAACAGTTACTGGCGGACAAGGACCTTATACTTTTTTATGGTTGCCGGGAAATCAATCCTCAACTTCGATTACTAACCTTACAGCGGGCTCTTACACGTTAAATGTAACTGACGCACTTGGTTGTGTTGTTTCAAATGTTGTTACAGTAAATGCCGTAACAGTACCGATGACTGTAACATGTGCAAACGTCATTATTTCCTGTGGGGGCTCTGCTCAATTAGTTGCAACAGCAAATTATGCAAATGCAACTTATGTTTGGACACCTTCTTCTTATTTGAATAATCCAAATATTGGGATGCCTATTTCTACACCTACTTCTACAATTACGTATACGGTTACAGCAAGTTCAGTTTGTGGTACAGCAAGTACAACTGTTTCTGTTTTAATGACAGGAGGAAATTCCTTCAACGAACAAATTTGTGTTGTTTCGGTAGATACTGCAATCAATAAAAATGTCATTACTTGGGAGCGAAATAATTCTCCTTCCACTGGCACTTATAATATTTATAGGGAAACAGCAACTGCAGGCGTATATGCAATTATAGGATCACAACCTGTTTCTCAATTTTCAACCTATACTGATTTAACGTCAAGTCCGATGAATTATGCTTGCAGATATGAAATCTCTACGCTCGATCCTTGCGGAATTGAATCGGCAGTTAGTGCGCATCACAGAACACTTTTTTTACAAATCAGTGCAGCAATCCCTACAGGATATAATTTATTATGGACAGGGTATGAAGGAATAACTATTTCAACCTACAATATTTATCGTGGCTCAAGTGCCTCAACACTTTCATTGATTGCCTCAATTCCTGGAACAACATATAATTATACAGATGTAGCTCCTCCCATTGGACCCTTAATATATATGGTTGAGGCAGTTCTTCCATTTGGTAGTTGTCTGCCATCATTGCGTCTAGCTAATCCTGCTGTTGCAAGTGCGAGCGGATCACTTTCAAATTTAACTCCTACAATTGGAGTAGGTATGAATGAAAATATTTGGTTGGAAAACTCTTTGACGATAACACCAAATCCTGGAAATGGAATTTTCCAACTATCTTTTTTCCTGGCAAATGATCAAGGAATTAATTTAGAAGTTTTTGATAATCTAGGGCAATTCGTTTATTCCAAAAATGAAAATGGAACAAATGGAACTAATGTTACAAGTATGAATCTTTCGTCCTTAAGTACAGGAATGTATATTGTAAAAATTTCTACAAAAACTGGCGTTGTGACAAAGCGCTTGGTGATAAATTAATTCGAAAAATTGAAATTGAAAAAAGCCCCTTGACAAATCTGTCAGGAGGCTTTTCATTTTTCATAGAAATGCATTTCTTTCAGATAACTCCACACGGCTTCTGGGAAATAATAGCGAACATCCTTTTTATTTTTTATGGCATCACGCAAAAAGGAGGATGAAATTTCTAATAGCGGGGCAGCTGTAATTTTAACTGAAGCGTGCGTGCTAAGTTTTCCGCCTTCTGAACCAGGTCGAGGATAAACGAAAATTTTATGATGTTGCAGTATATATTCGTAGTTTTTCCATTTCGGAAACGAAGCTAAATTATCCATTCCCATGATCAGTGAAAATTCATGATCTGGAAATTTATCATTCAAGTGGGCAAGTGTATTTACCGTGTAGGAAGGTTGAGGCAGTTTGAATTCAATATTACTCGCTTTCATCTTTGTGTGTTCTCCAATTGCGAGTCGAACCATTTGTAAACGTTGATTATCGTTCAACAAAGTTTTTTTGTCTTTCAAGGGATTGTGCGGCGAAATAACAAACCAGATTCTCTCCAGTTCAGTAAACTCCAACATGTAATTCGCCAACACCAGATGACCGATGTGAATGGGATTAAATGAACCGAAGAACAAACCTATTTTCAACGAAGAAATTATTTAGAGATTTAAAAATTTCTTAACTGTCTTTTCTGCATCTGCAACAGCTCTTTCTAAATCATCATTAACTAATATATAATCAAATCTGGTTTCATAAGAAAGTTCACTTGAAGCTTTTGCAAGACGCATTTTTATTTTTTCTTCCGGTTCTGTGGCGCGCTGA
The DNA here is from genome assembly GCA_038237845.1 of Bacteroidia bacterium. Taxonomy (GTDB): domain Bacteria; phylum Bacteroidota; class Bacteroidia; order Palsa-965; family Palsa-965. Next base: position 20,250 of record JBBRYH010000049.1, on the reverse strand, counting down.
CGTAAACGATTTTCAAGAGCTTCCATGGAAGGTGGCTTAACAAAAATAGCCAATGCGTCTTTGCCGAATTTTTTTTTCAAATTCATTCCACCAATTACATCCACATCAAAAATAACATGATGTCCTTTTCTCCAAATGCGATCAACTTCTGAAACTAATGTGCCATACATCTGTCCGGGATATACTTCTTCCCACTCTACAAACTCATCTTGATTTACACGTTTGCGAAATTCGTCTTCTGAAAAAAAATAATAATCCGCTCCATGCGCTTCATCTCCACGTGGAGGGCGACTGGTTGCAGAAACTGAAAATTCAAGAGTAGGTAGTTGTGCAAGCAAACGCTGAACAATCGTAGTTTTTCCTGCGCCTGAGGGAGCTGAAAAAATTACGAGTTTGCCAGTCAATGTCATACTTCAAAGATAAGGAACTGTTTTCAGTTTTCAGAGTATGGTCGGCAACTGCCAATAGATTACAAAACGTTTAATAATTGCTCCTTAATCTTCTCCAATTCATCTTTCATTTGTACAACAATCATTTGAATGCTTGCATCGTTTGCTTTTGAACCAATTGTATTTATCTCACGTCCGATTTCTTGAGCAATAAAACCAAGTTTTCTTCCAGCTCCTGCTTCATGCATCGTTTTAATGAAATAATCAAGATGGGTTTGAAGACGAAGTTTCTCTTCAGTGATATCCAATTTTTCTAAATAATAAATCAGCTCTTGTTCAAAACGATTCTTATCTACATTTTCAGATCCTGCTGCTTCTGATAGATGTTTTTGTAATCGATCTCTCACCGCAGTTGCACGCAAAGGATCAAGTACGGCTACTTCCGTTAATTTTAAACTTATAATTCCTATTCGATTAGAAAGTTCATTCGCAAGAACTGCACCTTCATCTTCACGGAACTTATTGAATGAAGCGAGTGAAGTTAAGAATGCGTCATATACTTGTTTCCACTCATTTTCATCCAAATCCTGCTTGTCTTGTTTTAAAACATCAGGCATGCGCATGATAAGCGATAAATAATCTTTACGCTCTTCACCAATAGATGCTGCAATTTTTTTGAATTCAGTATGATAAGCTAGAACAAGAGAAGTATTAATGGTTGCTAATCCCGACTCAGAAGTGCCCTCTACAAAAATAGAAACATCAATTTTTCCGCGCTCTGCAGTTTTTGAAAGTTCGGATCTTACTTCGGATTCTTTTTCGCGGTAAACTGATGGCATTCGAATATTCAAATCAAGTGATCGTGAATTGAGCGATCGAATTTCAACCGTTATTTTTTTCTGGGGCAATTCACAAACTGACTTGCCAAAGCCTGTCATTGATTTCATCTGGTACTTATTACAAATATTTACGAATCTACGAATTACTACTAACCAAATTGAAATATTTATCTATAACTAAGTTTTTCCAACTATAGTTTTTTTATTCTGACTTGCCAGAAACACACCTGAAAAAATAAGTATAGCAGAAACTATTTTTTGCCAAGTAAGTTCATCTTTATCTAACATTAAAGCAATTGCCGCAGCCATTACTGGTTGTGTATAAATATATGCACTAACTACCGAAGGACTTAAGGTTTTTAAAGCAAAAACATTCATCAGATAAGCAATAAACGTTACCCCTATCACCACAAATAGAATATCAAAAATCACTCTTCCGTCAAATGAATTCCATTGTATCGCTTGTACATTCGTGAACCCTAATGGAACCAAAATAATTAGACCAAACAAAAAACACCATTTGAGAATTGTGACGGTGTGATATTTTTGCATCATTGGTTTTACTAATACAAGAAAAGTTCCCCAAGACAATGCATTTATAAAAATGAATAAATCGCCTAATGGTGAATCTGATTTTGAGTTGGAAACCGTGTTGGTAAGGATTAAAAGTGCAGCTCCACCAAGTCCAATAAGAATTCCTGAAAAACGAAGCAATGTAATTTTTTCCTTCAAAATAATATTGCCGAGAATTAAAACAAGTAACGGCGAAGTAATCATAATGATCGCGCCACTAATTGGGGAAGTGAGACTCATACCTCGAATGAAAAGCGATTGATTAATGGAAACACCACATAAGGAAAGTAAGGCAAGTCGAGGAAGATCTTTACGATTTACTTTCTCTTTTATAAAAAGACCAGTGAGCCAGAGTAGGGGCGTTGCACCTAATACACGGAGCGCAACAAATCCTGCAGGAGCAATATGTAATGGAGTAACTTCTTTAATAATGGTAAACCCTGCTGCATAGATTACCATGGATAAAAAAAGGAAAATGTGCGCTAGCGGCGTTTTATTCACGGATGTAAAAGTAGTGATTAACTGATTTGAAAATTACAGAATTGATTTCCAATAAGGAAAATTAAATCAATGTACATGTGGTTTCTTCATTGCTACAAGAATTTTGTTTGACTATATTTACTAAATGAAAAAATCCCTATTCCTTGTATTTGTCTTTTCGTTTCTGGTAATGACAAGCTTTTCTCAAAGCACATTATTTACCGGCAAACCGATGTATCAAATCCTAACCAAACGCAATGGAATTTACCTTGGAACAACAACGGTTGAACTTTTTCCTGCAATTGCACCATTAGCAGTAACTAATTTCGACAGTTTGGTGAGTACACAATTTTATGATAGCACTGCGTTTCACCGTGTCATTCCTGGATTCATGATTCAAGGTGGTGATCCGAATTCCAGAAGTGGGCCTCGTTCTACTTGGGGAATAGGTGATCCAAGTCAGCCTACAGTCAATGCCGAATTTTCTGCTGCAAGACATGAGCGTGGCATTCTTTCAGCAGCTCGTGATGCAAATATTAATAGTGCAAATTCTCAATTCTTCATTTGTGTAGCTGCCGCTTCTTGGTTAAATGGGCAATACTCTGTGTATGGTCGCGTAACCTCGGGAATGAATATCGTAGATACAATTGTGAATGAGCCGAGAGATTCTGGAGATAATCCTTTTTTAAAAATTGAAATGTTTGTGACTTATGTTGGATCCAATGACACGCAAGCAATTGCTCCAACCTTAATACAGCCATTGAATAATTCTTTCAGTGCTTCAACCATTCGTGTGCTGAAGTGGTCTGCTTTAAGCGATGGGATTATTTATCATGTTGATGTTTCTACCGATTCAACATTTGCTACCACATATCGTTCTGTTGATGTTGGCATTAACCAATATACTGTAACCGGTTTGGTGGCTGGAAACACCTATTATTGGAGAGTAAATACCAACAATGGAGGAAATGTCAGCGGCTATTCTTCCATGTGGAATTTCGTGATTTCTGCAACTGGAATAGAAAGTTATACGCAAGAAAATCAAATCATTGTTTCCCCGAATCCAAGTAATGGAGAATTTATGTTTTCAAATTTGGAATATGAAAATACTATTGAGATTTTTGATATTTCAGGAAGATCTGTTTTAAATATTATTACGAAAAATAACGATTGCACAATTGATTTGACGGATAAATCGAAAGGTTTGTATTTCTATACAATAACCTCACAAAATAGAAAAATCAAACAAGGAAAAATTGTTGTGGAGTAATGATTTTTTGGCGAGATGTTTTTTTGTAATTATGAAATCGCTTTTTTAATTGCTTCTACATTCGTTTTTGAATTGCCAATAAAAATTTCTTTCCCTGAAATTACAACTGGTCGTTTCAGAAATGTGTATTCTTCCAAAATATAGTTGCGATAATCTTTTTCGGTCAACTGCTTTTCATTTAGACCAAGAGCCCTGTATTTCAAAGCCACACGACTGAACAAAGGTTCAAATCCTCCAGCGAGTTTAGCCATTTCATCTATTTGTGCTGCTGTAATTTTTTCTGTTTTGATATCCTGCAATTGAAAACCTTTTTTCTCAAGTTGCGTTTCTTTAAGTATACGTGCGCAGGTAGAGCAGGAGGAGAGATAATAGACTTTTTTCATAAATTATTTTCGATTAAAACCGAATACCAATAACGCAAACATCATCCACTTGCTCAAGATCTGCTTTCCAAACCTGAAAAATGGTTTCGATTTCATTTTTTTGTTTTTCCATTGACAATTGTCCAATAGAAATCAATTTTTCAGACAGTTGTTTGTATTTGAATTTCTTTCCTTTCGGACCGCCAAACTGATCCGCATATCCATCTGTAAAAAGATAAATGGAATCGCCTTGTTTTAATTCTACTTCATGTGTTTTGAATGGTTTTCTGTTTTCATGAAATCCAATTGGTTGTTTGTCGCCTTTGATTTCAATCAGCTCATTTCCTCTCACCAACCACAAGGGGTTATTAGCACCTGAAAACGTCACACTTCTTTGTTCTGAATTCGTTTCATTTAAATCAAAACAGATCATAGAAATGTCCATTCCATCTTTCACTTCATCGCCACTTTTCTGAAAAGTTTCCATGACTAACTCTGTCACTTTATCGAGAATTTCTCCAGGCTTTTTAAGATTCATCTCGAGAACAGCTCGATTTAATGCATTGGAACAAACAACACTAACAATTGCCCCCGGAACGCCATGGCCTGTGCAATCTGCTGCTGCAACAAAAACTAGATTATCTTTTTTCTCCAGCCAATAAAAATCTCCGGCAACAATTGCTTTTGGTTTGTAGAGTACAAAACTATCCTTGAAAGCTCCTTGAAATTGTTTCAGAGGCGGTAGAATTGCATCTTGTAAACGTTTTGCATAATTAATGGAGTCACTTATTTCCTTATGACTTTCTTCAATTTGCTCCAAGGAAATTTTTAATTTGTCTTCTGTTTCTTTCCTGAAAACAACCTCGCCTTTGAATTTTTGATTCCAGGCAATCAAGCCGATCGCAAGTGTCACCAATCCAATCGTGCTCATAATATTTGCTCCCGGCCAATGCATAAATTTAAAAAGAAGACCTAGTAGTAATGTTCCAACACCTAAAAAATCGAAAAGACTTAGAAGAAATGCATCACGTTTTGACCGCGCGTAAATTTTCCATTTGTCAAATTTGTTTTTAAAAACAAGGGGGCCATAATAAAGACACAAAATCACTACTCCGATTATAGCAGCAATACCAGCTCCTGGCCAATGCTGACGTTTTGAAAAGTAGCCCCAAGCGGTAAGGAATATGCCAATGAAAAGAGCAATGGTTGCTATTTTTTTCCTTCGTTGTAGTGGTAGATCAAACGCCAAGAAGGAAAGTCCGATTGGAGTAATGGTAAATACAACCATCAAGAGCATATAAAATGGGAAAGCATCAAGTACTCCGGCAATGGATAAAATTATAACCAGAACTAAGGTTGTTAATCCAGAACTAAATAAAATTTTTCCTGCTTTTTTCATATAAGGGAAGTCCCTAAAGATAACATTTAGGCGCTTGCAATTAAAGTAAATCTAGCTTTGCATTTTCTGTTTTCTTTCTGTTTTCGCAGTGCTATTCATTTTCGGTGGCGTATCTTTACATTTCAATAAAATTCAACTTATATGTTCGATCACAGCAAACACGGTTTCGGTACAAATGCAATTCATGCGGGACAGGAACCTGATCCGAGTACAGGAGCTATCATGACTCCAATTTATCAAACCTCCACTTACGTTCAAGAGTCTCCTGGCACAAATAAAGGATATGGCTATGCACGTGGGAAAAATCCTACTCGTGTTGCTTTGGAAAATTGTTTAGCTGCACTAGAAGGTGCAAAATTTGGTTTGTGTTTCAGTTCCGGAATGGGTTCGATCGATGCAGTGATGAAATTGCTTCGTCCCGGCGATGAAGTCATTACTGGAGATGATTTATATGGTGGTTCTTATCGTATGTTCACAAAAGTATTTGCGAATTATGGAATCAAATTTCATTTTATTAATTTGACAGATGCTTCGAATATTAAAAAATATTTGAATGCAAACACAAAAATGATCTGGGTGGAAACGCCAACAAATCCTACGATGCAGATCATTGATATTGTTGCTTGTGCTGCGATCGCTAAAGAAAACAATTTGATTTTAGCAGTAGATAATACATTTGCATCACCTTATTTGCAAAATCCATTGGCATTAGGTGCTGATATTGTTATGCATTCTGCTACTAAATACTTAGGTGGTCATAGCGATGTCGTAATGGGTGCATTGATGATGAACGATCAGAAATTATATGATCAACTTTATTTCATTCTGAATAGTTGTGGAGCAAATCCGGGGCCGATGGATTCCTTCCTGGTGTTGCGTGGTGTTAAAACACTACATGTTAGAATGGAACGTCATTGTTTCAACGGGAAAAAAGTTGCAGAATTTCTGAAGACACATCCGAAAATAGAAAAAATTTATTGGCCCGGATTTACAGATCACCCAAATCATGAAATTGCTAAAAAACAAATGCGCGATTATGGTGGAATGATTTCTATCGTTTTGAAAGGAGCCGATTTAAAAGAGACTTTCCGAATTGCTTCTTCCTTCAAAGTTTTTTCATTGGCAGAATCACTTGGTGGTGTTGAGTCTTTAATCAACCACCCTGCAACCATGACGCATGCTTCCATTCCTAAAGAGGAGCGAGACAAGGCTGGAGTAGTTGATAATCTTTTACGTTTAAGTGTAGGAATTGAAAATGTAGAAGACCTTCTAGAAGATTTGAAACAAGCTTTGAAATAGGTTTTTTATTCTTTTAATATACTGATGGATCATTCCTGATATTATAAAATTGTAGCATTTTTATTTTGTGTTTTTATTTGTTTCGGTCAATCAATTACTAATTATTAATCAGCATTTTAAAACCTTGTAGCATGAATTACTTTTTCATTACTGGAACTTCTCGAGGCATTGGTAAAGCAATTGCATTACAATTACTCGAACGCGAAGGCAATCATGTTTATGGGTTAGCAAGAACGAGTTCCATCGAGCATGAACGTTACGAACATTTTGAAATTGATCTGGCCGATGAGAAGCAAGTTACGGAATGGAAATTTCCCTTATTGTTTCATGCAAAAAAAATTGCACTTATAAATAATGCTGGTATTGTAGGAGCAATAAAGTATTCGGGTAGAATGGAGGAGGAGGAAATTAAAAATGCTTATCATGTAAATCTGATTGCCCCAACCGTTCTGATTAATAAATTTCTTAAAACCTATCACGATCATCTTGCGAAGCAAATTATTATTAATATTTCGTCAGGCGCAGGAAAAACGCCTATTGATGGATGGAGTGTTTATTGTTCCGCAAAGGCCGGCCTAGACATGTACACTCGTGTAGTAGCGCAGGAATTGCACATTTCTGAACGAAGTAACGCGCATATTTTCGCGGTCGCTCCAGGTATTGTCGATACTGCAATGCAAGATGATATCAGGGATTCAAATGCATTGAATTTCAGCCAAGTAGATCGATTTATCGGTTATAAAAATGCAAATGAACTCACCCATCCTGACTTTGTTGCGAAGAAATATTTGGCTATCTTAGACCTCCCTGAAAATTACAAGGAAGTTGTTTTTTCAGTAAAAGACATCTGAGAATCATTTCTTAATTATTTATCAAGTACCCACACTAAAATGAAACAAAAATCTACTCTGCTTTTTGCGATTGCCTTATTTGCTGGTTCAATGACTGCGATTGCTCAGAACAACAGTTCAATGGGAACCTATTTACATTGCGGTACAGATGAAGCGCAACGCAAAGTTTTTTTGGAGCACCCTGAAATCAAAGCTGATTACGATGCACGTGAACAGCAAGAGGAGGCTCGTGATTTATTGGATTTTCAAAATGGATATCGTAATGTAACCAGTGCACAAAGAACTTCAAATAGTGTTCAGACTGCGCCCCAATATATTATTCCAATCGTATTTCATATTATTCATGATTACGGAGTAGAAAATATTTCAAAGGCACAGGTATTGGATGCCGTTCGTATTCTGAATATTGATTATAGAAAATTGAATGCCGATACTGCTGCAACCTCACCTACATTTCAGCCAATCGCTGCTGATGCAATGATTGAATTTCGTCTTGCAAATATTGATCCTAATGGAAATTGCACCGACGGAATTGATCGAGTTGCTTCCTTTGAAACCTATATTGGAGATGATGGATCAAAATTAAATTATTGGCCTAGAAATAAATACTTAAACATTTGGGTTACTAAAGTTATCGGACAATCAGGTGCTGCTGCATATGCCTATTTACCTGGAACTGCGCCCTCAGCTTCTACTGACGGAGTTATTTCGCTTTCAGATTATATTGGAAGTATTGGAACATCAAGCGTTAGTACAAGTCGCACGCTCACACATGAAATTGGACATTTTCTAAATCTTCAGCATTGCTGGGGAAGTACCAATAATCCAGGAGTTGCTTGCGGAAATGATGGTGTGAATGATACTCCTATTACAAAAGGCTGGAGTAATTGTGTTGCAGCAAGCGCAACGCATGTTTGTAGTGCAAGTATTGAAGAGAACATTCAGAATTATATGGAATATTCTTATTGCAATACGATGTTTACTGCAGGACAAGTTGCAAGAATGTACAGTGCATTAACCAGTGCATCGGGTCAGCGAAATCAATTACCTACAGCTTCAAATCTAACCGCAACAGGTGTAAATAATATTCCGCCAAATACATGTGGCCCTAAAGCAGATTTCAAACCAAATGATAAAATATTTTGTTGTGCAGGGGCAAGTGTGACGTTTACAAGTCTTGCGTATAATGGGCAACCAACATCTTGGAATTGGAGTTTCCCGGGAGGAACGCCTAGTACATCTACAGATTCAGTTCCTGTAATTCAATATAACACTCCGGGTAATTATTCCGTTATTATGACAGTGTCTAATGCTGCAGGTTCAAATACATTGACAAGAACTTCTCATGTACAGGTAAGTTCTACATCTGCAACTTATAATGTATTCCAATATGCAGAAGGATTGGAGAATGCAACAACATTCGGACAAGATTATACAATTATAAATCCCCAAGGAAATGGATTTGGTATTACAACTACTTATGCGGCTAATGGTGTTGCTTCGTTGAAACTTACAAATACATCTTCCATGGCAGGAACATCTGATGAGTTTGTAACGCCTTCAATTAATATGAGTGCAATAACAAATCCGGTCTTTACTTTTAAAGTTGCGCAACGTCAACGTACTTCAACTACTGCTGACCGTTTACGAGTTTACACATCGACAAATTGTGGTCAAACTTGGACACAACGTTATTCAAAAGTTGGTGCAACATTAGCAACTGGTGCAGTTACATCTTCTGCAAGTTGGGCACCTGCTGCTTCTGAATGGAGAACCGATTTAGTTCCTAGTGCTGCAGTTGCAACAAGTAATAATGTGAGATTCAAATTCGTATTCGAAAGTGATGGCGGAAACAATATTTATATCGATGACATAAATATTCTTGGTGTAAATGGCATTGACGCTCCTGAAGCAGGAATTCAACACTTTGAAGTTTATCCAAATCCAATTCAAGACAATACAACAGTATCTTTCTTCCTTGAAAATTCACAAACGGTATCGTTACAATTGTTCGATATGACGGGCAGATTGGTTTTGGATATGTTCAATGGAAACTTAAATGCTGGCGAACATCAATTCCCAGTGCAAACTGCTGAAAAATTGAATAGCGGATTGTATTTTGTCAGATTGACTACGACAGAAGGAAGAACGGTCACACAAAAATTAGTAGTGCAATAGACTTTAAAAATTGCAAAATAAAAAATCCAAATCTTAAAGCTTAATCACTTTAGGATTTGGATTTTTTTTAATTTCTTTTTTTATTTGGACTTAAAGCCAACTAAAATTGTAACACATCCTGATGCTGTTCCTGTTCCGGTTTCATTTTTACCAGCGTCGACTTCTACTTTTAATTCTGTAGTTGTTTTTACTTTGAAATCCCAAACGTCAGTATTATTATGTTCTTTACTATCAAAGATTATTTTCCCATTTAAATCACTCACAACGAAAGAAATATTCTCAAGCGTTTCTTCAGAGCAAATAAGTATTCTGTAATCCTGACCTGAATAAAATGTCAGCGTAGTTTGCATTTTTCCACCTTCTTTTAATTGAGTGGTATTCATTTGTCCATTATGGATAAACGGAGAAATTTTCGGAATGCATTTTTTTCTAACCCAAGTCTTGCTGCATTGTGCAGTAACATCGCCAAGAATTGCGAACGAAAAAATGGAGACTAATAGAATTGCTTTTTTGTGGATACGCATAGTATGAGGTGTATGACATTCTTATTCAGAAAGCATGCCAAGATACTTGTACGATTACGAAAAACTAAGGTTTCAATTGCGGTTAATAATACCCGAACGAATAAGGGTCACTTGGTCGATTATGTTCTTGAATTCCAGAGCATTAAGACTCAAAGCGGGGGTGGTTTCGTTGTTCCCAATTGTTGTAATTCCACTGGCATTGTCAGTACTCACATTTGGTGATTGATTGGACGTTTTTGGAAGAGCATCAAACAGAATTTTCAATTTAAGGAGGTCAGATAAAACGGTAGCAACATCACCATTTTTTTGTTTGTCGAGTATTCCGATGATTTTATCAAGCGAAGTTCTCTGTTCAGCGATACGAATTCTTATATCGTTACTATTTGTTGCCTCCGCTACTTTACATGCGAGATACAATCCTTCAATCCATCCACCTGCAATCATCAAGGCGGAGGCTTCTGGTTGATTATTTTCATGAAGCAATTCATCACAATCCCAATAAGAATCAGTAATAATGCTTAAAACACTATCCCTGTTATTCATATTTGCCTCGAGACGTTTATTACGATCGGAACTGAATGCAGAAGAAACGTGAAGGGCATCGGCCAATTTTCCTGTGCAATCCATATAGACCATCGTTTCTGCATGCTGATCAAAAATGCCTGCAAAGGCTAAATCGCTACCATAAACTCCCAAATTTAAAGCACGAGAAGCAGTGGAAGAATAGCGGGCAACGTTTTGGGGAAGATTCAAAAAGTCAGGATTGTATTTTGCTCCTGCATCTCTCAATAATCCTGCAGTTTCAATAGGGGAAGGCAACGAAACAAAAACATTTTCAGCATTTACCACTTCTTGATTTATATCAATTGTCGCTGAGTCCGCATTGTTTGCCGTATTCTGAACATTAGCATCTGAACAAGATTCAAATGTAAAAGCAAGGGAAGTAAAAACGAAAAGGGGAAGTAATAAACGTTTTGGCATAATCGGTTATGAGATTCAAATATACTCTTCTCTTACGTACTGGTCTTCTTTTTTGATACGAGGTATTCGTCTTTTTCTTAACAAAAGTGAATGGCTAATGGGCCTCTAGCCAAGTTTTACCGGTTCCAATTCCAACTTCAATTGGAACTTCCAGTTTCAGTGCATTGACCATCGCTTCTTCAATCACTGGTTTTACTTTTTCCACTTCATCCAATGGAACATCAAAAACCAATTCGTCATGTACTTGTAATAATAATTTAGTTGAAAATTTATTTTTCTCAAGTGCCGCCTGAACATGAATCATGGCGACTTTAATCATATCAGCAGCTGTTCCCTGGATAGGTGCATTGATGGCATTTCGTTCTGCGAATCCTCGCACTACACCATTTGAACTTGAAATGTCACGCAAATATCTTCTTCTACCAAGTAGTGTTTGAACATAACCATATTCTCTTGCGAAATTGATGGTATCATCCATGTATTTTTTTACACCGGAATATTCACGGAAATAATTCTCTATTAATTCTTTTGCTTCTCCTCGTGAGATACTTAAATTTTCTGCTAACCCAAACGCACCTTGTCCATATAAAATTCCAAAATTCACACTCTTCGCTTTATAACGCATTTCTTTTGTGACTTCTTCTTCAGGTATTCCATATACCCTAGCTGCTGTTGCGGTATGAATATCTTTTCCATCTCTGAAAGCTTCACACATATTTTTGTCGCCACAAATAGAAGCTACTATGCGCAACTCAATTTGCGAATAATCGGCACTCATCAATACATGATTTTTATCGCGCGGTATAAATGCTTTTCGAATTTCACGTCCACGCTCAGATCGTACAGGAATGTTCTGAAGATTTGGATTGTCTGAACTTAATCGGCCGGTTGCTGCAACGACCTGATTGTAGGAAGTGTGAATTCGTCCAGTTTTTGGATTTACCAATTCCGGGAGCGTATCTATGTAGGTATTTTTCAGCTTTACCATTTCTCTGTACTCGAGAATTTTTTCAATAATGGGATGTTTCTTAACCAGTTTTTGTAAAATATCCTCTCCTGTTGCGTATTGCCCTGTTTTAGTTTTCTTCGGTTTTTCTGCAATTTTCAAAACTTCAAATAAAATATCTCCAACTTGTTTAGGGGATGAAATATTAAACGAAGTGCCAGCTAATTTTTGAATTTCATCATCAATTGCTTTTATTTCAATTTCTAATTGAGCGGAATATTTTTTAAGTGTTTCCGAGTCAATTGTGATTCCTTCGCGTTCCATTGCTGCTAAAACCGGAACTAGAGGCATTTCAACTTCATCAAATAGTTTTTGTGCATTCGCTTCAACAAGTAAAGGCGAAAATGTTTCTTTTAATTGCCAAGTAATATCGGCGTCCTCCGCTGCGTATTCCGTAATTTTTTCTTGCGGAACATCGCGCATACTGATTTGATTCTTTCCTTTTTTACCAATGAGTGTTTCAATACTGACGGGCGAATAATTCAAATAAGTTTCTGCTAATACATCCATTCCATGACGCATATCCGGATTTAATAGATAATGTGCAATCATGGTATCAAACAATAATCCTTTTATAACAACTCCATAGTTTTTTAAAACATTCAAATCATACTTTATGTTCTGGCCGATTTTAGTAATATTTTCATTCGCAAAAAGTGGTTTAAACTCATCTACTATTTTCTGCGCTTCTTGCTGATCATTCGGAATAGGTACATAAAAACCTTCATTACTTTTCCAGCTAAAAGAAATGCCTACCAACTCAGCAGTCATTGTATTTAGTCCAGTAGTTTCGGTATCAAAACAAAATGATTTTAATTGAGAGAGACCATGAATTAAAGTTTTTCTTTTTTCTAAAGTGTCAGCAGAATAATAGGAATGTGAAACAGTTTCAATTGTTTGATAATTTTTTAATTCTTCGGGAACTTCCTCTTCTTCTACTTCTCCGCCCGTATGACCGAAAATATCCATTTGTCCCGCTTTTGTTTTTTTTGAAGCTCCCTCTTCTACGATTTCTTTTTTCTCTTCAACTGGAAGTTCTTCTCCTAATAAAACTTGCGCTAATCTTCTAAATTCTAATTCTGTAAAAAGTGTTTTTACTTTTTCTTTGTCAATTTCTTTTGCGGATAATTGTTCTTCATCAAATTCCACGGGTGCGGTTAATAGAATTGTAGCAAGCATGCGTGACAAAATCGCATTCTCTTTTCCGGCTTCAACTTTCTCTTTTAATTTTCCTTTTAATTTATCCGTATTAGCAAGCAAATTTTCAATTGAACCGAATTCGTGAATTAATGCAAGCGCTGTTTTTTCGCCAACACCTTTAATGCCTGGAATATTGTCGGAGGCATCGCCCATTAAACCTAAATAATCAATCACCTGTTCAGGGCGCTCAAAACCATACTTCGCACAAATTTCTTTTATGCCAAGTTTTTCTGGAGGACCACCTTTGTATCCCGGTTTGTAAATGAAAATATTTTCAGAAACTAATTGTCCAAAATCTTTATCGGGAGTCATCATGTACGTAATGAAACCTTTTTCCTCTGCTCTTTTTGCGAGTGTACCAATTACATCATCCGCTTCAAAACCATCGGATTCAAGTGTTGCTACATTAAGTGCATCCAGTAATTTGTAGATATATGGAATTGCTTTGCGCAAATCTTCCGGCATTTCTTCACGATGTGCTTTATAAGCTTCGAATTCTGTATGACGATGTGTTGGAGCAGAGGTGTCGAAAACAACAGCAATATGTGTTGGTTGTTCTTTTTTCAGAATATCAAGAAGCGTATTTGTAAAACCAAAAATGGCGGATGTGTTTAATCCTTGCGAATTAATTCTCGGACTATTGCTAAATGCGAAATAGGCGCGGTAAATAAGGGCATAGGCATCCAGTAGAAAAAGCTTTTTGTTCATTGGGAAATTTTATTTTTAAAGCGAAAACGAAGTTACTGAAAAAGAGACTTGAGACCAGTGAAGAACGAGATGAGAATAACAATAATTAAGGTGAGGTGTCCTATGTTTTTCACAATTCACAAGTTTGCCTAAATACCAAACGGCCCGATACATTGCTGCATCCGGCCGTCGGCGGAAACTACTACTAAGGGAAATCTTAACGGGAACCTTGGTAGGAACCGTTTTGTTTTATATACCAAGTATTGTATTCATCACATACTTGTTGCATTTCTGCAATTTCATATTTTTTGTCTTCTTGTTGAACTCGAGCCACCAATTCAGAGTTATCTGACATTAATTCTGAAACCATCTTTTTAAATTTTCCGGTTTTTGCTTTTTGCAATTCAGAAGTGCCATCATTTTTCTCAATGTAATATTCTGATTCAACTACAAGATCATTGCCTCTTTGTAATTCAAACTGCCACTCATAAAGATTTATGCGTCCTGATGAAATTACTTTAACAAACTGCATTTCACCATCAATTTTTTTAGCAATAAAATGTGTGCTTTCAAATCCATATTCCTTTACTTGTTCAGGTTTATATGTTTTTGTCGCCTCTCCAATTTTTACTGCTACTTTTTGAAAAAGCGGAAGTTCTTTTTTGGTGTTTACGCGAATATCACCTTTAACAGAATCGCCAGAAATCAAAACAACATATCCGGTTTTATAAACCAATTCAGCATGTAATGATGCAACGGTCCCGATAGAAAATATCAGGAAAAGGGTAAGGAGTTTTTTCATTTTTAGCGTGCGCTGTACGAAGTTGTTTCGGGAGATCGTACTTTCTTTTCAGGCGTCTCAAAGAAAACATATAGAATCCTGAAATGAAAGAGCATGTGCATATCTATGCCCAATTGTTGAAAAGTCTAAAAATTGTTGAAAAAAGAGAATAGGTTAAGAATTACTGCAACTCATTGTAAATGACATCCACCAATACTTCCCCTACAATTTTTAGGGTTGATGGTTCAATTACGCTCATATTATCTTCTGTAGCGTGATGCCATGTTGGATATTTATAATTCTGCATATCATAATGAACGATGTCAATTGTAGGAATACGGGCATTTTGATTGACATATAAATGATCGTCTATTGTTTGTCCTATTGCCTGATCAATAAATACATTTCCGTAACCAAGTCCTGCAGCAGCATTCCAAACTTTATCTACTACATTTTTTGCAAAATAATATCCAGTTCCTTCCTTCGGAAACGTTGCATTTTTTCCACCCACCATGTCCAGCAAAATACCAAAACGTGCAGTGTAATTTTTCGGCATATTCTGAGTCCAAAACTGAGTTCCTAAACACCAGGTTTCAGCAGCATCTCCACCATTAAGTCCTCCATCTTCTGCATCCGAAAACAAAAGGTCAACACCTATTCCTGGATCTTTTTGCTTTAGCAATCGTGCAATTTCGATCAACACACCGGCACCACTTGCTCCATCATCAGCTCCATCAAATAAATTTTTACGTTTTGTTGTATCTGGATCGTCATCAGCAAATGCGCGGGTATCCCAATGTGCTAGTAATAAAATACGTTCTTTTCGTTCAGGATGAAATTGCGCGAAAAGATTTTTGATGGGAACCATTCTTTGATCAATTGCCGTAGTTCCATTGGTAGATTGTTCGATGATTGTTAAACCGTAAGAAATAACTTTTGATTTAAAATAGTTATAACATTCGTTCGAAGCTTTTGTCCCAGGTACGCGCGGACCGAAATCAACTTGAGATTTTACAAATGAAAAGGCAGAATCACCGGAAAATGCAGGTCCTTTTATTCTAGCTTTCTTTGGAGGAGTAGCAATAGAATCAGTTGTATTTCCTTGTGGTTCGGAAGTACAACTTACGAGACTCAGTCCAATAAAAAATAAAAAATAAAAAAGTTTTTTCATTTCGACAAAGCAATTCTAATTGGTAATGGTGAAGTTTAATAGGATGAAGTTACGATTTGATTTCCCAGCCGGTTCCTTCTTTACCGTCTTTTAACACGATATTTAGTTTAGCCAAGTCGTCACGAACCAAATCAGAAGTAGAAAAATCTTTTTTTGCTCTTGCATCGGCTCTCATTTTAATAATCAATTGCATTAGTCCATCTGTAATTTCTCCTGCACTTTCCATCACATCATCTTTTAGGCCGAGAATATCTTCAACATATATTTTGAGCACTGATTTTAATTTTGAAAGGTCACTAGCATTTAAACTTTCTTTGCCATCATTCACAGAATTGATAATACGAACGGCATCAAATAATTGTGCAACGAGAATTGGAGTATTAAAATCATCATTCATTGCATCTTCACAACGAGTGCTTAAAGCATCTACATCATAGGAAGATTTATCTGAAGGTTTCAGTTTTTCTAATAAGCGCAAAGCCTCCATTAGTTTTCTGAATCCTTTTTCAGAAGCAGTTACGGCTTCATTTGAAAAATCAAGCGTACTTGAATAATGCGTTTGCATCATAAAAAAGCGAAACGTCATTGGCGAATAACCCTTATCTAAAACAGGATGTTTTCCGCCAAGTATTGCCTGAGAAGGAGTTGCTCCGGGCGAATTTGCAGCTAACTCTCTTCCTGTAAAAAGTTCAACAGGTAAAAATGAATTACCAAGCGACTTCGACATTTTCTGGCCATTCACTGTCAGCATATTGGTATGAATCCAATAATTTACAGGAGCATTTCCACAACAGCCTACGTTCTGTGCAATTTCATTGGTATGATGAGTCGGAATCAAATCCATTCCGCCGCCATGTATATCAAATGTTTCACCCAAATATTTTTTACTCATCGCAGAACATTCTATATGCCATCCCGGAAAACCTTCACCCCAAGGAGAATTCCATCGCATGATATGTTCCGGTTTTGCTTTTTTCCACAACGCAAAATCAAATGCTCCCCGCTTTTCTTCTTGACCATCCAATTCCCTTGTATTACTTCCTTGATCTTCTAATGTTCGTCCGGAAAGTATTCCGTAATTATTTGTCTTTGCAAATTTTTCAACATCAAAATATACTGTGCCATCTACAACATAAGCCAAATCTTTTTTTAGAATTTGCTCCGTCATTTCTATTTGCTCTAGAATATGTCCAGTTGCAGAAGGTTCAATACTTGGAGGCAATGCATTGAACATGCCCATCACTTCATGAAAACCAAAACTGTATCGCTGCACAATTTCCATCGGCTCAAGTTTTTCCATTCGCGCTTTTTTTGCAATTCGATCTTCACCTTCACCAGCAACTTCATCCACTAAATGTCCAACATCAGTTATGTTTCTTACATACCGAACTTTATAACCAAGGTGAGTGAGGTAGCGAAACATCATATCGAATGAAATGAAAGTTCTGCAATTTCCTAAGTGAACATCACTATAAACTGTAGGACCACAAACGTACATTCCAACGAATGGCGCGTTAATTGGTTTGAATAGTTCCTTCTTTCGTGAAAGGGTATTATAAATTTGAAGTTGTGACATAATTGCGAATCAATTCTAAATCTAACCTTTAGCAAAGTTAGCAGAAGAATGTGAAATTTTGATTACAGCTGAAATGGCAATTTCCTGAAACAAAAACGTCCCTCTTAAAGGAGGGACGTTTAATAACAAAATTGAATGTCTTATTTGTTTGCGTCAGCTGGAATTGGACCATCTCCAACATATTTTCCGCCTTTGTATAATTTGATCTGGACTAAAAGTCCATTACTGTCATAAATTCTGGATTCTCCATCCACCAACTTCTTCGAATGAAATGTTCCTTTTTGAGTGATCTGTCCATTACTGTAAAGCGTAAAAGGACCTTCACCAGTGAATGTTCCACTTGGAGGTTTCATCTCTGCTGTCGCCACTGGAGGCTTCTCTGCTGCATTTACTGTAGGATCTTCAGGTGCTTTGACAATTGTTGCAGTAGTTGCGTGCTCAATTGTTTTGGTATTGTCAATTACTCCACCGTTGAAAAAAGTCTCACGAATTAGTTTTCCATTTGCATCGTATTCTTTCTTCCAACCTTCTTCTTTACCAGCCTTAAGATTAACTTCAATTGCTAATGTGCCGTTTGGGTTTTTATAAACCTGTTTGCCGTCGCGTTGACCAACGCTATTATAACTAAAGGCCTGACGTTCGGTTCCGTCATCATAGTAAAGATGATAATCGCCTACCCAACGAACACCAACCCAATTCCCTTCTTCTGCCTTGGTGCCATTTTCGTTATATACAATAGCATGTCCATTTGGACGGTTGTTTACGTAAGTATATTCACTTTTGTTTTTTCCAGTAGGATAAAAGGTCTTCCAAGCTCCTGTCTTTTGACTGTCTTTGTAAACTCCCTCTTCAACCTTGGCATCGGCAGCATAGGCTTTGTCTTTCTGCATTTTCCCCCAAATAGTCCAATGACCTTGACGCTTTCCACTCGGATCAGTATAATTCTCATCCGTTGAAGCTTGACTGAATCCAGTCGCAGCAACGAAAATGAAAATAATAAAGAGTATAGCCTTTTTCATTTGGGGAAATGTATTTGCTCTATCTATTTAACGAATACATAATGATAAAGTTACAAAATTTCGGAGAGGTTCTAGAGAATTTGGACGAGTCCATATTTTGTTTAGACGAAAGCAAAAAAGCCCCCCATAAATGAGAGGCTTTGATTTTTTAGGGTAAAAGGCCTATTTGTTGGCATCGGTTGGTATTGGACCATCCCCAACATATTTTCCTTCTTTATAGAGCTTGATTTGGCGTAACAACCCATTGTTATCGTAGATACGCTCTTCTCCGTTTACAAGTTTCTTAGAATGGAAATTTCCTTTCATGGTAATTTGGCCATTCTTATATAGAATCCAATCACCTTCACCGTTAAATGTTCCTTTGTTAGGTTTGAAATTTGGATCAGAAACAACTTTAGCTTCTTGTTTTGGACCTGTTTCTTCCGGAGCTTTTACGGGCTTAGGAGTATCGTAAACCTTTGTTTTTGCAGGATCTATGGTTCCGTCAGCGAAAAAGGTCTCGCGGATAAGATTTCCATTTTCATCATATTCTTTCTTCCATCCTTGTTCTTTTCCGCCCTTCATATCCACAGTGATCGCCACTTTACCATTTGGATGGTAATAATTTTGACTTCCGTCTCTTTGTCCTAACTGACTGTAATTGAAGGATTGACGTGGAGTTCCATCGTCATAAAAAAGTTTATAGTCACCTACCCATCGTGATCCAACCCAAGTTCCTTCTTCGGCCTTTTTCCCATTGTCATTATACATAACTGCATGACCATTAGGACGATTGTTCACATAAGTGAGTTCACTCCTCTTTGTTCCGGTCGCATAATATTCAATCCAAATACCAATTTTCTGGCTATCCTTATAACGACCTTCCTGCCATTTTGCATCTAAGGCAAAAGCAGGGTCTTTTTTATCTCTTCCGGTAAGGGTCCAAGGACCTTGTCTTTTGCCGGCTGCATCAATAACATTAAGACTATCGGCCGCAAAAGCAGCACCTGAAAGTGAAACGAGAAGCAGCAGAAGGAGCGTAATTTTTTTCATCTGGCAGCTGTTTTTGGGGAAATAAAAATCAATATAAAAATACCTATTACTGTTTACCATAAACTGGGCCAATTTGTTTCGAGTATTCGATAAAGAAAGATTACTGATCGACGAAATTGGCAAAAAAGAATAATACAAAAGAATTATTTAGTTGTTTTACGTCAGACAGAGGCTAGGGTTTCAGATTTTAACAGTGTTTTTTTGAAGTTGTTGGAGCATGTCTGAGGACATGGACGTTAGGTTAAATTCAGGTTTCCATCCCCAGTCTTTTTTAGCCTCAGAATCGTCAATACTGGCAGGCCAAGAATCGGCAATTTGTTGTCTGAAATCGGGCTTATAGGTAATTTGGAACTCAGGAATACTTTTTCGGATTTCTGCTGCAATATCCTTTGGTGTAAAACTGAATCCCGATAAATTATAGGCACTACGAATTTTAATTTTTTCGGCAGGAGCTTCCATTATTTCTATAGTTGCACGTATGGCATCCTGCATGTACATCATTGGCAATTCAGTATTTTCTGCCAAGAAACATTCATATGACTTGTTTTTTAAAGCTTCATGAAAAATATGTACGGCGTAATCTGTTGTTCCTCCACCCGGTGCTGCTTTCCATCCAATTAATCCAGGGTAGCG
>JBBRYH010000048.1:0-28851 GCA_038237845.1 Bacteroidia bacterium | reverse complement strand
TAGTTCGGAGCGTTTAGTTCGGAGCGTTTAGTTCGGAGCGTTTAGTTCGGAGCGTTTAGTTCGGAGCGTTTAGTTCGGAGCGTTTAGTTCGGAGCGTTTAGTTCGGAGCGTTTAGTTCGGAAAATAAAAACAATCTCCGAACTAATAACCAATAACTAATAACTAATAACTAATAACTATTTCATTGATCCAACCATATCTTCCGGCCGAACCCATTGATCAAATTGTTCCGCGGTTACGTAACCAAGTTCAATGGCTGCGGCTTTCAACGTTTTATCTTCCTTATGAGCTTTCTTCGCAATTTCTGCACACTTGTAATAACCAATATGTGTATTCAGAGCAGTCACCAACATCAAAGAATTTTCCATGTGCATTTTGATGATTGGTAAATTCGGTTTGATTCCGTTGGAACAATGTTCTGTAAAAGAAACACAGGCATCGCCTAGCAATCGCGCACTCTGTAAAACATTTGCTGCGATCACTGGTTTAAAAACATTTAATTCAAAATGTCCACTCATTCCACCAATAGAAACAGCAACATCATTTCCGATAACCTGTGCACAAACCATCGTCAATGCTTCTGGTTGTGTCGGATTAACTTTTCCTGGCATGATAGAAGAACCAGGTTCGTTATCAGGAATAATAATTTCTCCAATTCCTGAACGTGGACCAGAACTCAACATACGAATATCATTTGCAACTTTCATCAAGGCTACCGCACAACGTTTTAAGGCTCCTGACAATTCCACCATCGCATCATGTGCAGCAAGTGCTTCAAATTTATTCGGAGCAGTAACGAAAGGTAGTTTTGTAAACTCGGCAATTTTTTTCGCAACAAGAACATCATATCCTTTCGGTGTATTCAAACCGGTTCCGACTGCTGTTCCACCCAATGCTAATTCGCTAATCATTTCCAAAGCATTTTTAACGGCGCGAATGCTATTGGTAATTTGTTGCACATAGCCTGAAAATTCCTGACCGAGCGTCAAGGGTGTTGCATCCATAAAATGCGTACGACCTGTCTTTACAATGTTTGCAAACTCTTTTGCTTTTGAATCTAAGGAATCACGCAATTTTATTAATCCTGGCAATGTACATTCTGCAACCAATATATAAGCCGCAATATGCATCGCTGTTGGAAAAGTATCGTTTGACGATTGCGATTTATTCACATCATCATTCGGATTCAGAATTTTTTTCTCGTCAGTTAATTTTCCTCCGTTGATGACGTGCGCGCGATAAGCAATCACTTCATTCGCGTTCATATTGCTTTGTGTACCCGAACCGGTTTGCCAGATAACTAATGGGAATTGATCATCCAGTTTGTGCGCGAGTATTTCATCGCAAACCACAGAAATCATGTCACGTTTTGCGGCATCCAAAACTCCGAGCTCTGTATTTGCATACGCGGCAGCTTTTTTGAGATAAGCAAATGCATAAATAATTTCCTTCGGCATACTTGCTTCAGGTCCGATTTTAAAATTATTTCTAGAACGTTCAGTTTGAGCTCCCCAATATTTATCGGCCGGTACTTTAACCTCGCCCATTGTGTCTTTTTCGATTCTGTATTCCATTGGTTAAGGTGATTAAGTGAATATGGGATTAAGTGATTAGGTTTAAAATGATGAAGGTTTTTTGATGGTTTGGGTTTTTATTTTTTTCGTCAGCCCCATTAACATAGCGCTTACATGATCGATTCTTTCACAAATTACAACATGAGTTTTTGATTCGATATAATTTAATCTAAGAGAAATATCAATCAATGTATCTACTTCGCTTAAAGATCCTTGAGCAATATTCAAATATCGAGCATAATCTTTAGAAGAATTTTTAGCTGATCCTTCAGCAATATTTGCGGGAACTGAAACAGCGGCCCTTCTCAATTGGGACGTCAATCCATATTCCTCATTCCGCGGAAAACTTTTGGTATGAAAATAAACGAGCTCCACCAAATCAATCGATTTTTGCCAGACAACTAATTTTTTATGTGGTCTCATTATATTTTTCTAAACAGTAATTATAATAAAATAATTCAATCCTTAATTTTTACCCTTCGAAACAAAATCTCCCCACGCTTATCCCCATTCCTAAATCCCCTAATCACTTAATTTCTTAATCCCCTTTTCCCCACCCTTTTCCCCACCCCAACTCAGATAATTTCTAAAATCTTTTCAATCGGTCTCCCAATCACAGCCTTATTTCCATTAATCACAATCGGACGCTCTATCAACACTGGATATTTCGCCATCGCTTTAATCCATTTCTCTTCCGTCATCTTTTTATCAAGAAACTTTTCCTTGTAAATACTTTCCTTTTTTCGAATCAATTCTTCCGCTTTAATTCCTAACTTCTTCAACACTGCACGAATTTCATCTTCCGTCGGTGGAGTTACAGAATACAGAAAAACATCCGGCACAATTTTTTTCTTCTTCAATACATCCATCACCTTACAACTCGTACTACAAGTTGTTTTGTGCCAGACTTCGATACGTTCCGCAGAAGAAACGGAACTACTCAGTCTGCCAATCTTCTGATTTTTTTTCATTTCAACTTTTCTTTTTTGTCAATCTGAGTGTTTCGCCTGGATTAAGATCAATTTATTTCGGTTATTTCTCATAGGCGAAATGTATCGAAGATTAATTCACATTCCAACTCGGACCGAATTCCATTAAATATGTTTTAATAAATTCATCGAGATTTCCGTCGAGCACACCTTGCGCATCTGAAGTTTCATGATCGGTGCGAAGATCTTTTACTAATTTATAAGGATGCAAAACATAATTCCTAATCTGAGAACCCCACTCTATCTTTTTCATCGTCCCTCGAATTGCCTGAACCGTTTCCATCTTCTTTCTTAATTCCGCTTCATACAACTGCGATTTTAATAAACGCATTGCATTATCTCGATTCGTCATTTGTGAACGCGATTCCTGATTCTTAATTACAATTCCTGAGGGTTTGTGATATAATCGAACAGCAGTCTCCACTTTATTTACATTCTGCCCTCCCGCACCACCTGATCGGAAGGTTTCCCATTCACATTCTGCAGGATTCACATCAATTTCAATTGTATCATCAATTAGAGGATAGACATATACAGATGCGAAAGAAGTATGGCGTCGTGCATTGGAATCAAAAGGAGAGATACGAACTAAACGATGCACTCCGTTTTCACCTTTAAGATGACCGAATGCATAATCGCCTTCTATTTCTAAAGTACATTGTTTTATTCCTGCTGTTTCGCCATCTTGAATATCAGCTTCTTTGACAGTGAATCCATGCTTATCCGCCCACATCAAATACATCCGCATCATCATTGCTGCCCAATCGCAACTTTCTGTTCCTCCTGCACCCGAATTAATTGTAAGCACAGCACTGAGATGGTCGTCCTTCCCACTGAGCATATTTTTAAATTCAAGATCTTCTGCTTGTTTTGTTGTAGAGGCATACGCTTCATCCACATCAGCTTCAGTTGCTTCACCGGCTTTATAAAAATCATACATCACACTGAGATCGTCAATCGACGATTCCAATGCAAAAAATGAATCTGTCCAGTTTTTTCTTTTCTTAATTACCTTAAGCAATTTCTCTGCTGCTTTAGGATCATCCCAGAATCCGGATACTTGTGTAATGGCTGTTTCTTCCTCTATCTTCCGCAATTTTCCATCAATGTCAAAGATGCCTCCTCAACGCGTCCTTGCGATCCAGCATTGCTTTAACCTGGTCTGTAGTTATCATGGGGCAAATGTAATAACAAAAGTTATTAGTTATTAGCGTCCGCCTTGGCGAAAGTGATTAGTGTCCGCCTAGGCGGAGGTAAATGGTAAAGATGAATTGGCTTAATACTTCATTGTTTGATTATCAATAGGCTAGATTTTATATTTCTTTTCGGGGCATGTCCTTCTCCCGAAGTCTCGGGATCAGGTCGTGCTTTCCGCTTCAAATCCTCGCCCAACAATGCTGTTGTGCTCCGGGTTTTACGCTTCAATCACTCATGCAAAAATAAAAGTAGAAACCAATCTTGATTCACCAATTACCAATTACCTTCGTACCCATGAATGAACCAACACATTCTCATTTTGTTCTTGCCGATGCGCAATATTGCCATGTTTTAAATGATTGTCTTGTAATTGGCCGAAGCGTGCTACCTGATAAAACGCCCCAGCCAACCCACAAACCTGATTTAATCACCTTTATTTTACAGTTAACTGGTGTTTTGATTTTGACTTTTTTCTTAGTCATGACTTTGATCACCCATTATTATGTAGTGAGTTTTACTGTTGGAATGCTACTAATTACTTTGGGCGTATCTTTTATTCGTACTACAGGATTCACAGCGACCAATGCAATCATGATTGCAGATATTACTGACGTTTATTATAAACGAAAATCTTTTGGCTACGATTATTTTATCGTTTATTATTCCGGACCTGAAGGGAAAAAATGCAAGCGACGTTTGACGATTTATGATTCAGAAAAATGTCTTGCTCAAGCTTTAACAGCAATGAAAAATGCTGGTCTTTTGAAAAAATAAGTTTTATTTTATTCCTCTCCAACAACTTCTCGTACCAATTCATTTTCATATCCCTTTGAAATAAGAAAACTCATTACTTTATATTTTTTCTTCAACTTATTTTTCTCCTTCGTCGCTTTCAACTTTTCTTCTGCCAGTTTCTTCAAGGTTTTGCGATATTCATCTTCATCAATCTCCGCTAATCCTTTTTTAATACAATAGTCGCCAAGCCTTCTGCGTTTTAATTCAATACGAATTTTAACCCGACCCCATTTTTTAATTCGAAACTTTCCACCAGCAAAAGCTTTTGCAAATCGTTCTTCGTTCAAAAAATTTTTAGAAATTAATTCGGCAATAATATTTTCAACTTCATTGGAATGTAATTCCCAAGAATACATTTTATCTCTAACCTCTTGCTGACAACGCTCTTGGTAGGCACACCACGCTTCTGCTTTAACCAAAGCCTGATGTTGCGTGTACACTTTTTGCTTTTTTTCAAATCCCTCAGTCATGCATTCAAAATTACATAGAAGCAACCTATTTGATACTTCTTGCGTCTTATTATCAAAACAATATCCTACTATTTTGGCCCATTTTGTCAATTGATAGGCAATGCAATCGTTTACTCAAATGGATAATATGTCATTTGTAATTCATTTTCCTTATTTTAGTCATCTCTTACACCCCAAAACAAATGAAACGTCTTCTTATAATCATGCTTCTCGCAGTAGGAATTTCTGCTCAAGCACAAAATCGCAAACAAAACCGAAATGTCGGTGGTAGACTTACACTTGGAGTTCGTTCCACAGTAAGTTTATTCAGTGATGATGGAGGAAATAAAGGCATGGGAGCTGGTGGACAATTCCGCCTTCGTTTTTATGACTTTATGAATTCCGAATGGTTTGGTGATTATATCATGACCAGTATTGGTACTGTTGGTACAAGAACAGATTATCACGTTGGTTGGTCTGTCATGTTTTATGCACCATCAAAAAAGGGATTTAAAATGTATCGACCGAAACCTTATTTGTTAGTCGGTCATTGTTTTGATTATACAAGCTTCCATGGTACTAATCCATTTTACCAATCGTATGCTTCTGCAAGTCGTTGGAGTAGTGCAGTACAAGGCGGATTAGGATTTCATATTCCATTCACAGAGAAAGTAGATCTTTCTGTTTCAGGTCAATATATGATGCATCTCGGAAAAGAAGTTTTAGCAGAGGAGCGCACTGCTGGTAATGGAGATAAATTTCTACATGCCGAATTGCAGGACAATGCGGGACTTGATGGACATTTGTTAGTGAGTTTCAGTTTGAATGTTCAAATAGCAGATTTGTGGCGGGACCATGGTAAGCATGGCGGTGCAGGAACAGCAGCGCCAGACCCTGATGGACAAAATCCAAATTATATTCAGCAATAATTAAAGCATTTAAATCCCCGAGTATGCGCAAATCAATATTTCTATTATCCGCAATTTTTTCTGTCAGCTTTTTAAATGCACAAACGACTCCACCACCTGCGGAAGACAATACTTTTCAGATGACCACGTTGGAAGGTTTGTTAAGATTACAAGCTACCATCACGCCCGCCTGGAGTGTTTCCGGTAAATCCGGAGATCAATCTGCATCGGTATCAAGTGGAAGAACCAATATTTATATTCACGGTACTGCTGAATATTATTGGAGAGACCATTTTTCTACTCGAGCGGATCTTTTCTATTTTGTAAATAAAAATAATGTGGATGGTGGTTTAAAACACAACCATTCCGTTCAAGTTGGCGCATCTTATCATTTTAATAAAAAGATGACCATCGATCCTTTCATTGGCGTTACCACCGGTCTTTCTGTTGAACAGATATATCCTGTTACCATGTCAAGAGGTGATGGTGTAACGTGGTTATATCCAGCTCCGGCACATATTGATCCTATCTGGGCTCCACGTGTAGGTGTGAATTTTTTCGGTCAACATATTTTCCACTTCTTCGTAGAAGCTGAATATCTGATGGGTTCTTATCGCCCACCAGTAGGACCAACACTTTCTTTAAATGAAATCCGTGTTTCTGCAGGTCTTGGATTTAATTTTGTTTTATTCCACAAGGAAACTACAGTGAGACCCGGAATTTAATTCGCATTTTGTATTCCGTGAATGACAAATATGAATAGTGAAGAAGCAGGTAAATATTGCTTCATCGTCTTTGGATTAGTTTTGTTTTTTGCGCGCTGGATAAAACTCATCTTGACGTCACTGTTGGATTTAAAACGAAATGGCTTCCCCGAAAAAAAAGAAGATGTTTATATTGGCTTTGCAGTTTTAGGCTTTTTTGTTTTCCTCGATTCACTTCTTACTACATTACCGGTTCTTCTGCTTTGCCTGTTCTATCCGAAATGGATTTCTGATTTTTATTCCCCAGGATTTATAGTTCTATTAGCAACTATTGCAGCATTCTGCACTTTATTTTTAAACTTGCTCGTTGGGAAACGATTTACTAAAGTTCCTAAATTATTAAGCATGTCCTTTGGAATTAGCTTTATGCTATTAATTTTCGGAATAATTTTTCTCTTAAAATAAAAAAATTCTGAACCGGCAATCACCGATTCAGAATTCCTATTTACACAATATATTTTTCTACCAGACCGAAACTCTAACACTGTCTGCTCTCCACATTTTATTTCCTTCTTTCACTCCGAATGCTTCATAGAATTCAGGTGAATTAGATAAAGGTCCGAGTACGCGCCATTTTGCAGGTGCATGTACATCGGTCATTAATCTTTTCGCAAGTTCTTTTTCGCGTTGATGCATCATCCAACCCAATGCATATCCCATGAAGTAACGTTGCATTGGTGTATATCCCGCAATTTTTTCTCCTTTTTTATATTGCTCTGTTTTTTTAAAGGCGTCAATTCCTAAAAGTATTCCACCATAATCTGCAAGATTTTCTCCTAAGGAAGCAGCACCATTAATGTGTTTTCCAGGAAGCGGCTCATACGCATTAAATTGACGAACCATCATAAAAGAACGCTGCACAAATTTTGCTGAATCTTCAGAAGTCCACCAGCTCACCAAATTTCCAACTGCATCATAATTCCTTCCTTCATCATCAAAACCATGTGTGATTTCGTGTCCAATGGTAGATGCTCCTGCATATCCATAAATTACTGCATCATCAATAAGCGAATCCGTAAATCCAGGGATAGTAAATATCGCAGCAGGAAGAACAATTTCATTATTGGAAGAATTGTAATACGCATTATACGTCTGTGGTGTCATATCCCATTCGGTGCGATCTACTGGCTTACCATATTTAGAAATCATATCATCATAACTCCATTGACCTGCCAACCACATATTATCCAAATACGATGTCGTTCCAACTTTCATTTTTGAATAGTCTTTCCATTTATCAGGATAACCAACCTTCTTTGTCATTTTCGCTAATTTATCTTGCGCTTTTGCTTTTGTTACATCACTCATCCAATCAAGTTTTGCAATACGCAATGAATATTCAGCACGGATAGATTCCACTAAATCATTATATCTTTTTTTAGAAGACTCAGGGAAATAAGAAGCAACAAATAATTTTCCAAGGATCATTCCCATTACACTTTGTTCTGAATCCATTACACGTTTCCATCTTGGTCTTTGTTCTTCTTGGCCAGATAAAGTTTTGCCATAAAAATCAAAATCGGCATTATCAATTTCTGATGAGAGATAAGAAGCAGAAGCACTGATTAAATGAAATTTAATATATGCTTTCAGAATTTCAACATCCGTTCCTTTTAATGTCTTCTCAAGTCCAGAGAAAAATTCTGGTTGACCAACAACAATAGAATCAATTTGATTAATACCTCTTGCACCAATATCCGCTCTCCAATTAATACTTGGTGTCAATACTCTTGTTACATCGTCAATGGACATCTTATTGTAATTCGCATAAGGATCACGTTGATCTTCCAACTTTCTGGAATTCATTGCAAGTCCCGTTTCAAATGCCATAATTCCATCTGCATCTTTTGTAGCCTCTTCGGATTTTATTCCTGTAAGCGTCAACATTTTTGCAAGATGTTTTAGATAAGCTTCGCGAATATCTTTTGTATCGGGATTGAAGTAATAATCTCTATCAGGCAAACCTAATCCTCCTTGCCAAATGGTGATTGACATCACATCACTTTTCTTTGCATCTTGTCCTACACCAAAACCGCCATAAAAAATACCGAGTTGCATCGGTTCAAAATCCATCATCGTCTGAATAACACCTTTCAAATCTTTAATGCCATCAATGGCGCTAAGATATTTTTGAATCGGTTCTATCCCAAGCTTATCTGCCTTTGCTGAATCCATTCCTGTTGACCAAAAATCACCGATTTTTTGTGTTTCAGTTCCTTCAGCAGCACCCGCTTTTGCTGCATCTTCATTTATCTTTTTAAGATTCAAATAAATTTCATCCTGTACCAGATTTCCGATTCCCCAATTGGAACGAGAGGCTGGAATAGGATTGTTTTTTATCCATTTTCCATTCACAAATTGGAAAAAATCTTCTGTTGGATTTGCTGTTGAATCCACGTTGTCAGCAAATACATCTTTGCCATTTGATTTTACAGTAGTATCGCATTGAGAAAACAAAAATGCAGAAACAGCGAAAAGTGAAATATATTTTATGGGTCTCATAGTGTATGAATTTGGAACGCAAGATAAAACGATTTCGCTTGGTAATGCCTTTTTAAATCAGCCACAATGACCATTTGAAGGCTGAATTTCCCACTTGAGGAATTTTATAAAATAAAAACGCCCGTCACTGAATAAGGACGAGCGTTTTTAATAAGTAATCTTTTTTAATTTCCGCCTCCATCTGGAGTAGGAACCGGAGCTTGAGGTGCAGCCGCATCAGGAGCTTTTTCAATAATTGTCCCGTCTTTATCGATGAGTTGGCCCGACTTTTCTAATGCAGCTTTTTTCGCAGCCAATTCTTCTTCTTGTGCTGCTTCATACATCGCTTGTTTTGCATTATAACCTGTTTCAAAAGTTTTGGTTGTGATGATCACAACACCGCCTGACATATCTCCGAATGCGGCTGGAATTCCGCCTGAAAGAACAGACACTTGTTCGATTGATCCTCCTGGTACACCAGCATCACCATATACCTTTTCACCATCAATATACATGGTAGACGCTCCCTCACGTGATCCGCGCATTACTAATTGCCCGCCTTTTCCGATACTAACTTGCGAACTAGTACCTTCTATCAAACTTAAAACATCAGATCTTCCATTTGCACTGTGCTTTAAATCTTCCGCATTAATATTTTGAATGCTTGAGAATTTCTTTTCTACTGGACTACGTTCAGCAACGATAACTACTACCGAATCAAGATTTACAACAAGAACCTGCATTGGATAATCTGCATAGGCAGTTTGTCCTGCATTAACAATGATTCCTGTTTTTACATATTTTTTGTATCCGCCCATACTCGCTTGAACTGTATATGAGCCGGGATTTAAAGCACGAAAAGTAAAGTTGCCGTAAAGATCTGTTTGTCCGCCCATATGATTGCTTACGGAAACGACACTTACAATCGCTCCGATCATAGGTTCGTTTTTTTCATCCATCACCGTAACTTTTAAATCACCGGAAGTTAGATCCTGTGCATTGCTGAAAAATGGCGATAAGAACATCGCGCTTACTAGGAGAAATTGGAAAATTGGTTTCATGGTATTTATTTTTAAAGTGGATAAGTATATTTCTGAGTTCTGCCTTTAAAACGCAGGAGCAGGAATAATTCCACACCGATTTTAAATGAAAAGCATAAAAAAACTGCCACCGCAACATAAGTAGCAGTGGCAGTTTCATAAGTGGTTGAAATTATTGTTTTAAAAATCTGGAGCTAAATACTTTTCCTTCCGAAGATTCTTCTGTTGCAAAATAAATGCCTGGACTGAGTTCAGAAATATCCAATTGATAGGTTGAACTTATCGCATCTAAAGATTCTACTTTAACGCATTTACCCATCATATCTATAATTCTGATTTCTTTAATTTTATTTTCACCGAGATCAAAGTTCAAAATTTCTGATGCAGGATTTGGATAAACTCCCATTTGCAATTGTTCCGCTTCAGCAACGCTATTTAATGTTTCACCACATTGCCATTGACTATAATCAAGTCCGGAAGTCGCTTGCCAAGCCTGAAAATCAGCAAATGATTCTCCTATGGTTGCCCATTTTAATTGTGTTGTTGGAATTAAATTTAAGGAATCAATTATTCTTGAAATTTTGCTGAAAAATAATGGGCCATATTCTCTTTGGTTGGTCATAATACGCATCACATAAAACCTGTTCGGAGGCCATAACCCGCTCTGAATACTATCTAGTTCACTCTGAATAAGGTCAATTATTGCTTGTTCATCAGATGCTGAATCAAGAACTGGCGCACAACCTACTCCAATACACCAAAGATTTTTTGCCGGGTTATGTTGATAAAAATTAGTTGTGGTATCCGGTTTAAAACATCCGAAATCCTGAAGATCATTGCTATGTGCCGGAATACTTCCTGCACCCGTAATAAGACTGCATTTAAAGGTGCCGGGTGTTGCAAGTCCATGAATGGTATCACGATATTGAAGCCAATCAATATCAGCTAAGGTATAAGGTGGAGAGTAAAACGCTACACAGCCGCCTAAATGAGTAGTTGGATTTGCGCCAAGCGAATCCAATAAATACCATTGATCCGCAATATTTCTACCGGAAAAATTTTTGTTCCTTGGATCTATTTCAATATTGTCATTATAAGGAGCATTCGAAAGCGTTGAAAAAATGTTTGTCCCAGTGTTCGCTTGATCTGTTCTTGCTCCAAATGTAAATCCGTCTGATGACTGAACATTCCATTTAGCATTCTTGCTATTTACAATTGCTGCCATTTGCAACATCTTGCCTTTTGCGAGGGTATAGTTAAGAGGATTTTGAAGATTATCATTTGGCTCGTTATGGGAAACAATCTGAATGTGTAATACAGGAAGTTGTGCATATACAAGTGAGCCAGTGCACAAAAGCAGGGAGGTTAGTAAATTTTTCATGGTAGCGGGTTTTAAGGATTTGCAGGTATGACGCTGAAACTATCCTTATGGTTTAATCCCGTTCAAAAAAAATTAATTTCCTTCTCCTACAAATGGATTAGAACGTTTTTCAATACCAATTTTAGTTGGCGAGCCGTGTCCGGAATAGACGGCGACATCTTCAGGAAGAATCAATAACTTTTCCTTTATGCTTTTGATGAGCACATCATAATCACCACCAGGCAAATCGCTTCTGCCAATACTTCCTTCAAATAATACATCACCACTAATCAGAAATTTTTCTTTCGCATTATAAAAGGAAACACTCCCTGGAGAATGTCCGGGTGTGAAGAAAATATCAAGAACAGTATTGCCGAATTTAACCTGCTTACCTTCTTCTAAAGTAAAAACAGGTTCGGGTTGAATTTTCCCATTGAAGCCGTACATCTCACAAACTTTTTGAAAAGATTCCAATACAATAAGATCCAAAGGATGAATTTCTAAAGGCAAATGCCAGGTCTCAGAAACAAAAGGATTGCCGAAAACGTGATCAATATGACAATGTGTATTAATCAATTTCACCGGCTTTAACTTCTCCTTATCAGTATACGATTTGAGTTCAGCCTCTTCCTCAGCATTATGACAACCGGGATCTATAATGATACATTCACCCGTTTCGTCGGATAAAACGTAAGTGTTTTCGTAAAAAGGGTTGAAGGTGAAGGATTTGATAGTTACCATGGGGCAAAAATACGCATTGACTTGATTTAAAGTCCAATTGTTTCACCCCATTTCAAGCTCAAAAAGCAATAATTTCCTCTATAAAACGTAATCGTTACTTCTCCGTATGTAAAACCTTTTTCCTTAACTTTATAGTCCTCCCTTCAAAGGGCGAAAATCATCAGAAATGCAGGAACATCCTCCTCACCACCAGCATGCTCTGAAGAAGGAAAATTAAATGGATAAAAAAATCAGTCGAAATAATTCCAACGTCTCAGTCAAGCAAGTTTTTATTTTGCTCGTGGCTTTTCTGTTACCGTATTTTTCATTTGCACAATTCTACAATGGATCTCAAACTGATTTCGGACAAAACCGAGTGCAGTATCAGGAATTCAAATGGAATTTTTACAAATTTCCTAAGTACGAAGTGTATTATAATACTGGTGGAAAAGAATTAGCCATTTTTGTTGCACGTGCTGCAAAACGTGACATCGCAGAAATCGAAAAGTTTTTTGATTATACGGTTGATGATCGCATTCAATTTATCGTTTACAATAAGCAAGAAGATTTTAAACAAAGTAATGTCGGTTTAAATTCTGAAGACGGGACAAACGTTGGTGGAGTAACACACATCGTTGGAAGAAAAGTTTTTTTGTATTACGAAAATGATCACGTTTCATTAGAAGAACAGATTCGTGCAGGTATTGCAGAAGTACTCATCAATCAAATGATGTACGGAGGCAATATGCGCGACATGGTAAAAAATTCAACCTTGTTGAATTTGCCGGAATGGTATACCAAAGGATTGATTTCATACGTCGCAAAAGGTTGGGACAGCGAAACAGATAATCGTGTGCGAGATGGAATTAATTCCGGACGCTATAAAAAATTCAATCACCTCACTGGGGAAGATGCACTTTACGCAGGACAATCCATTTGGTATTACATAGCAGAAAAATATAGTCCAACTGTAATTCCAAATATTCTTTACATGACAAAAGTGAGTCGAAATGTAGAAAGCTCTTTTTTGTTTGTGTTGGGCGTTAACATGCATGTGCTCACTATTGATTGGATGAATTATTATCAGCAACGTTATTCGTTCAATGATACTACGAGAACGATGCCAACATCTATTCCATTTCTGAATAAGCCGAGAGCCGCAAAAGTTTATAGTGATGCAAAAATTTCTCCTGATGGTCAATACATGACGTATGTGAGTAATGAGATGGGGCAGATAAAACTCTATTTACAAAATTTGCAAACGGGCAAAAAGAAAAGAATTTTCAAGCAAGGACAGAAACTAGATCGTGTAAACGATTATTCTTATCCTTTAATTGCTTGGCATCCAAGTGGAAAAATTCTTTCCTACATCTATGAAAAGCAAGGCGATACCTGGCTTGTAATTTATAATGTGGAAGATGGAACGAAAGTCACCAGACCGATTTATAATTTCATCAAGATTCTTGATTATTCTTATTCGCCAGATGGAAAATCATTCGTTATGTCGGCAGTACAAAACGGACAAACGGATATTTACATTTATAATATCGGCGGAGGATCTTCAATTCCTGTGACTCGAGATATTTATGATGATCTATTTCCACGTTTCGTTGACAATGGAAGAAGTATTATTTTCAGTTCAAACAGAGTTGGAGATACACTAACCACCAAAGTAAATCCGGATATCAAATTACTTAACTCCTTCGATCTGTTTGTTTACAATTATCAAACACGTTCAGAAGTTCTTCGTCGTATTACTTCTACTCCAGGCGTGAATGAATTTCAAGCGCAGCCATGGGACTCTACACATTTCAGTTTTCTTTCGGACCAGAACGGAATTTACAATCGTTATGTAGGCTATTTCGATAGTACAATTTCATACATCGATACTGCAGCACATTATCGTTACCTGGCCAGAAGCATTCCTGTTACAAATTACAAATACGGAATCATCGAACAGGAAATTACTCCTGGTGCAAATAAATTAACCCAAGTTCTTTTCCATGATGGAAAATATTGGATTTATACAGAGCCTTTACAGGAATTCAATTCACTAGGTGCGGTGAAATTAAAAAACACTCCCCACCGAGAACGAATGATTGAATTAGCGAAAGTAGATGAAGAAATTGCACAAGAAGAAAAGGCGAAATCAGAAAAACCTACTCCAAAAGGAAAACCGATGGAGACTGTAAAAGTTTTTGAATCACCTGCAGAACGCGACAAAGCAAAACCAGATAGCACAAAAGTTGACATCAATAATTATCAATTTGAAGGCGGACAAAAACCAACGTATAAAGTTCCTGCACCACCTGTAGTAAAAACAGGAAATGACTCGTTAACAGGAGATACAACTGTTGCTGGTCCGATTGATGAATTCATCCTTCCTATTGCTAGAAATTACAAAATTCAATTTAGTACAGAATACATTGTAAGTCAACTAGACAATAGTTTTTTGAATGCTGGTTATCAAAAATTCACAGGAGGAGCATCTCCGATTTATCTTAATCCCGGCTTTACTGGTTTATTAAAAATCGGAATGACGGATTTGTTGGAGGATCACAAAATTGTTGGTGGCGTTCGATTGTCGAGTGATTTGAAAAGTAATGAGTACGTTTTATATTACGAAGATCGTACTCGTCGTTGGGACAAAACGATCATGTTACATCGGCAGGCGTTCCTAAACGTAAGTAATCTTGGTTCTCGAAGTAAAGTCTACACCCATGAAGCGCGTTATGGATTAAAATATCCTATTAATGAAGTGTTGAGTGTGCGAGGACAATTTGGTTATAGAAATGACCAGCGCATTTTCCTTGCAACAGATTACAACAATCTTTTATTAAAAAACACTTACACGAATTCAGCGAATGCAAAACTCGAATTGGTTTTTGATAATATTATCAAACGAGGACTTAATCTCAACAATGGCATTCGTTTCAAAGTTTATGCAGAAACATTTCAAGGAATTGATAGTCTTGTAAGAGCAAAAGTTGCGGACAATCACAAATTGAAAAATGATCTTTATGCAGTTGGTTTTGATTTCCGCTATTATATGAAAGTGCACAGAGAAATTGTTTGGTGCAATCGTATTTCAGCAGCAACTTCTTTTGGTCATGAAAAACTCG
Organism: Bacteroidia bacterium; assembly: GCA_038237845.1. Taxonomy (GTDB): domain Bacteria; phylum Bacteroidota; class Bacteroidia; order Palsa-965; family Palsa-965. Next base: position 13,452 of record JBBRYH010000048.1, on the reverse strand, counting down.
TTTATTATATGGGTGGAGTCGATAATTGGCTTACACCAAAATTTGATAATAGCGTTCGCGTTTCTACCGATCAGAATTATGCCTATCAAACCCTCGTAACTCCTATGCGTGGATTCTGGCAAAATGCACGCAATGGAAATTCATTTGCAGTTATTAATTCTGAATTAAGAATACCTGTTTTCCGTTATTTATTTAATCGCCCTTTACGTTCCGACTTCATCAACAATTTCCAAGTAATAGGTTTTGGTGATTTAGGAACCGCATGGACAGGAAAAAGTCCTTATGATCCTGAAAATTCTTTAAATACAACCATCATCAGTGCCACAGGAAATCCGATTTTGGTTATTCTTAAAAATCATACTGATCCACTTATTGGAAGTTATGGTTTTGGATTGCGCACTCGACTATGGGGATATTTTGTTCGTGTAGATTGGGCATGGGGAGTTGAAGACCGTGTTGTTCTTCCACGCGCCACTTACATTTCATTCAGTCTGGATTTCTAAAATCGTTATGCCCGAAATTGCAGTCTTAAAAACAATCGTACAGGATTACGCAAGAGAATTACTCCCGCGCGTTATTAAAATCCGTAGACATCTTCACGCGAATCCAGAACTTTCCTTTAAAGAATTTAATACAGCTGCGTTTGTTGCCGATGAATTAGAAGCAATGGGAATTCCATTTCAGAAAATGGCTGAAACCGGAATTGTTGCATTGGTAGAAGGGAAAAATCCTTCATCTAAAACTATTGCATTACGCGGCGACCTTGATGCACTTCCCATTTTTGAGCAAAATGACGTTCCTTATAAATCAACAAATGAAGGAGTCATGCATGCCTGCGGTCATGATGTACATGCAGCCTCTTTATTAGGCGTGGCGCAGATTCTAAAAAAACTTTCTGATAGTTTTGAAGGAACCATCAAATTGATTTTTCAACCTGGAGAGGAAAAAGCTCCCGGTGGTGCTTCGCTGATGATAAAAGCCGGCGTACTCGAGAATCCAAAGCCAGGTAGTATTTTCGCACAACACGTATTTCCTTCCTTACCTGCTGGAAAAGTAGGATTCAGAAGTGGCATGTATATGGCATCAACAGATGAATTATACATGCGCATCATTGGCAAAGGAGGTCACGCTGCGATGCCTGCAGATTATGTAAATCCTGTTTTAATTGCGTCTACTATTATTGCAGCCTTGCATCAATTCTTCATGGATGAAAAAACGATGTTAAAGTCAGCAGCCGAACATCCAACTGTTTTGGCTTTTGGAAAAATTACAGGAAATGGTGCAACCAATGTTATTCCCGATGAAGTTTTAGTAGAAGGGACTTTCCGTACGATGAATGAAGAATGGAGAGCCGCTGCACATGCGTTTATGAAAAAGACTGCTCTAGCTGTTGCAAAAGATATGGGTGGCGATTGTGAATTCAGAGTGGAAAATGGATATCCGTTTTTAGTGAATGATCCTACCGTTACAGAAAATGCAAGAGCAGCTGCAGAAGAATATTTAGGAAAAGAAAATGTTGTGGAACTAGAAAAACGAATGACCGCTGAAGACTTTGCTTTTTTCTCTCAGAAAATGCCAGCTTGTTTTTATCGTTTGGGAACTTCTTCTCCTGATGGAAAATTTAAAGCAGGCGTTCACACTCCTATTTTTGATATTGATGAAAAAGCATTGGAAGTTGGAATGGGATTGATGGCATGGATTGCATTGGATGCGTTGAAAGCGCAATGACCATAAAGTTTTGTCATCTGTGAATCTTGATTTTTCTTATTTCTCCAAACAAAACCCCTTCTCTTTGTACCTTTACGCCTACCAATGACTTATACAGGTAACATCATACCCGATACAATTGACATTGAGCAACAAAAATTGCTCGATGAAGGAAAGATTCTTCCATTGATGGAGGAATTTTACACGATTCAAGGAGAAGGATTTCATACCGGAAAACCTGCCTATTTCATTCGCGTTGGCGGTTGTGATGTCGGATGTCATTGGTGCGATGTGAAGGAAAGTTGGAATGCAAGTACGCATCCATTAACCTCCGCAGATTTGATTGTGGAGCACGCATTGCAACATCCGGCTAAAGCAGTTGTTGTGACAGGAGGAGAACCCTCTGCTTTTAATATGGATTATTTGACCAAGGCCTTGAAAAAGCAAGATATACTCACCTTCATTGAAACCTCTGGAGCCTATACGCTCACTGGAGAATGGGATTGGGTTTGTCTTTCACCTAAAAAAACTTCGCCTCCGAAGCCCGAAAACTTCAAAAGGGCACACGAATTGAAGGTAATAGTTTACAATAAGGATGATTTCAAATGGGCCGAAGAAAATGCAGCACATCTGGATTCAAACGTCATACTTTATTTACAACCCGAATGGAGTCGCGCAAAAGAAATGACGCCATTAATCGTTGATTATGTAATGAACAATCCGAAATGGAATATTTCTTTACAAACGCATAAATTCATGAATATCCCTTAAGGAGTTAATAGTTATTTGCGATTAGTTATTAGCTGACCGATCGAACCAATGACTATTCGCTATTAACTAATCGCTAGTAACTCATATGAACAGACTCATTCTCTTCCTTACAATTCTGGTTCTTTCAGGAAACTGTAAAGCGCAACCTTCTACCCTTTCTACAACTTCAAAAAAAGCAGAAAAGGCCTATAACATGGCGATTGATTATGCACAAGGATATGATTACGAAAATGCATACAAACAATTGGCCATTGCAAAAAAAGAAGATCCGAATTTTGTTGAGGCTTATACGCTTGAAGCAAATTTATTAATGTCGCAAAGTAATTGGGCATTAGCTATTGATCAATTCAAAAAAGCATTTGCTATTAATCCCGGATTTTTCCCTTCGAGTTATTACGATTGCGGAAATGCTGAATTAAAACTCGGACGTTATGCTGATGCAAAAAAAGATTTTCAAACTTATTTAGATACACATCGTCCTACTGCATCCGAAACAACGATTGCAACTGCACGGCAAGGAATTAATGATTGTACGTTTGCAATGAACGCGATGACGCATCCTGTTCCATTTAATCCTGTTAATATGGGAGAAGCAATTAATGGCGCTGGTTGTGAATATTTTCCAAATGTAACAGCCGATGATGCAACATTTTTATTCACAAGAAATAATGTTACGAAAGATCCGAATACTGGTGTGATGGGTCGTGATCAGGAAGATTTTTATATCAGCTACAAAGATGCAGATGGAAAATGGAGTGTTGCAAAAAATATGGGACCTCCCTTGAATACTTCAAACAATGAAGGTGCTCCTAGTTTATCAGCTGATGGAAGATTTTTATTTTTTGCAGCTTGTGCAGAATATGACGGATATGGAAATGGACGAGAGGGATTTGGCGCTTGCGATATTTTCTTTTCTCAGAAAGTAAATGGCGTTTGGTCTAAACCGAGAAATGTAGGTGCTCCTGTAAATGGACCTTCTTGGGATTCGCAACCCTCTTTTTCTTCCGATGGAAAAACACTTTATTTTGTTTCACATCGTAAAGGAGGATTTGGTGATGGCGATATTTGGATGTGTGTATTAGGAGAAGATTCTAAATGGGGGCCTGCCATAAATTTAGGTCCTCAAATAAATACTGCAGGAAGAGAAGAAGCTGTTTTTATTCATCCTGATAATCAAACATTATATTTTGCATCCGATGGATTAACAGGAATGGGTGGATTAGATTTATTTGTTTGTCGACGCGATTCGATAACTGGCAAATGGGGTCCTCCAATGAATCTTGGTTACCCGATTAATACTGAAGGCGACGAAAGCGGAATGATTGTAAATGGTTCCGGACAAGTTGCCTATTTTTCTTCCGACAAAAAGGGAACTTTAGGTTGCGATGACATTTACATGTTTAATCTACCGAAAAAATTCCAGCCGGTTCCTGTTACTTATATGAAAGGAAAAACATATAATAAAAAAACAAAAGCTCCTGTGGGAGGTGCCGGATTCGAATTGATAAATCTTTCTACTGGTAAAACTGTAGTAACTTCTTTTTCAGATGCGGTGACTGGAGAGTTTTTAGTTTGTCTTCCAGTGAATGAGAATTATGCATTAAATGTAAATGCAGCAGGCTACTGTTTTTATTCCGAAAATTTTGAATTGAAAAAAGTTACTGATGCCAGCAAACCTTTCCGAATGGATGTTCCGTTGCAACCGATTGAGGATAGTGCCATGGTGGAATTGAAAAATATATTTTTCGAAACAGCAAAATTTGATCTACGTCCTGAATCCAAAGTAGAATTAAATAAACTGGTATTATGGATGAAAGCAAATCCGAAAGTTAAAATAGAAATTGGCGGCCATACTGATAATGTAGGTGATAAAAAATCGAATCTATTGCTCTCAACAAATCGTGCTAAATCAGTTTATGATTATTTAGTTGCTAACGGAATTGATGCAACGCGAATGACCTATAGAGGTTATGGCGATTCAAAACCAAAAGTTGCAAACGATACACCAGAGCATCGTCAAACTAACAGAAGAACTGAATTTAAGATTACTTCTACAAAATGATGTGCAGGTTGCAGATCTTCGGATTACAAACTAAAGCCATTTGTGCCTTCGTGTCTTAGTGGCAAAAAATTGTAACATGTCTCTTTCGCATAGCATAAAATCTTATTTACAATACCGTAAGAACGCAGTTAGCAAACACGGTGTTCACTCGCCGTTTGTTTTTGAACTGATCACCAAAGTATTTCCAAAAGATAAAACATTAGACCAGAGTGATAATATAGCAGAGGAATGGAGAACTACTTGTTTAGTGAATAATTCCATCATCAATGTTACAGACCTTGGAACTGGCAAATCAGGTCCAAGAAAAATTTCTGATATCGCTGCTAAATCTGCAAAGCATGAAAAGGAAGGACATTTGCTCCATCGAATAGCAAAAAGATTTCAGCCAAAGAAAATTCTTGAAATTGGAACTTCATTGGGCATTACAACGCTTCATCAAGCGAGTGCAACAAATTTTGAAAAATTTATCACATTGGAAGGTTGCCCCGAAACTTCTGCAATTGCAAAATCAATTTTTGAAAAACAAAATCTGAAAATTGAAATTCGAACCGGCAACTTTGCCGAAACTTTGCCAGGAGCATTAAAAGAATTAGAAAAAGTAGATTACGTTTTTTTTGATGGGAATCATCTCGAAAAACCAACCTTGGAATATTTTGAAACCTGTTTACAGTACATCCAAAACGATACCATTTTTATTTTCGACGATATTCATTGGTCAGAAGAAATGGAAAATGCTTGGGGGGAAATAAAGCAACATGAAAAGGTTCGCCTAACCATTGATTTATTCCACATCGGATTAGTATTTTTCCGTGTAGAACAGAAAGAAAAGGAGCATTTTGTATTGCGCTTTTAAACTATTTTTTCTTTTTGATAAAATACATAAACCCAACTACCAGTACAGCAATTGCCAAAAAATACCACATTATTCCACCATATCCCATAAAACATTTATTTGTGTAAATAGTATATGCAAAGTTTGCCCATAATTAAGTTTAAACTGTTACACATTTCCAATCTAATCTTGCATTTTTCATAAAACTCAAACTCAAGCTTTATCCCCCCATAACTGCTATGTATTTGGTCGCATAATTCCTCTATGCTATAGGTACATTTTCCCTGTTGTAATACTAAGTTTCCGAAAAACAAGGAATTCACAAAGTGTGAAAAAAGGAGAAACACACTGCATGACAAGAAAAGCCATTCATTTTCTATGTGAAATTCTGAGTGTTCTATATGGTATATTTTCTACCTTTATACTTACCAATGTCCAACGAAATAATCTCCCTTTCTCATATCTCCCGCATGTATAATGTTGGAAGCGAAACTATTTATGCACTTCGCGATATTTCATTGAAGATTTACAAAAATGAGTACGTAGCATTGATGGGCCCTTCTGGTTCAGGAAAATCTACCTTGATGAATATGCTCGGTTGTTTAGATACCCCAACAACTGGTGAATACATTTTGAACGGACTTTCCGTTGCACAAATGAGCGACAATGAACTTGCAGAGGTTCGAAATAAAGAAATCGGTTTTGTATTCCAGACGTTCAACTTGCTGCCCCGTCAATCTGCATTAGAAAATGTAATGTTGCCTTTAGTATATGGCGGAATGAATAAAGTGGAACGTAAAGAGAAAGCAGAATATGCGCTTGAACAGGTGAGTCTTAAAGACCGAATGCTGCATAAGCCAAATGAACTTTCTGGTGGACAACGTCAACGCGTTGCTATTGCACGCGCCTTGGTAAATAATCCTGCAATTATTCTTGCAGATGAGCCAACTGGAAATCTGGATTCAAAAACCTCTTATGAAATCATGGGACTTTTTGAAGCGATTCATAAGAATGGCAATACAATCATTGTTGTTACGCACGAGGAAGATATTGCAAAATACGCTCACCGAATTGTAAGAATGAAAGATGGATTAGTGGAGAATGATGCGGTGAATGAAAATATTCGTAAAGTGAATATTCCTGTTCAAACAGATCACTAAATAAGAACACATGATGCGATTTCTTTTTCTAATGCTGATCTGTACAACAGGTTTCAGCCAATCCGTTATTGATACTCATTTTAAAATTGATCAGATTGGATATCGAACCGCAGATAAAAAAGTAGCACTCATTTCTAATCCCATTACTGGATACAATGCACCTTCAGCCTACACGCCTGGTACAACATTGGAAATCAGGGATGCCGCAAGCAATACAATTGTTTTTTCAGGCGCACCAACAACTTGGAATGGCGGAGCAACGCACGCTCAATCGGGTGATAAAGCTTGGTGGTTTGATTTTAGCTCGGTTACAGTTGTTGGAAATTATTATGTGAATGACCCTTCGACAAATAAACGTTCTTATACTTTTCGAATTGCGGATGACGTGTATAATGATGCTTTGATATATGCTTTGAGAACTTATTATTATCAACGATGCGGCACATCAAAAGTTTCTACTTATTCTGGCGCAAATTACACAGACGCACTTTGTCATGAAGGTGCATTACAGGATTTAGATTGCAGAGATGTTACAAACCCTTCGAACGTTTCTCTTTCCAAAAATTTATCTGGCGGATGGCATGATGCAGGTGATTATAATAAGTATGTGAATTTTACTTGGTCGACATTGAATTATTTATTGGATGCATACGAACAAAAACCAGCAGTGTTTGGCGATGCAAATAACATTCCCGAAAGTGGTAATGGAACACCGGATATTCTGGATGAAACAAAATGGGAATTGGATTGGCTTTTGAAAATGCAGTTACTGAATGGTTCTGTATTAATGAAAGTTTCAACGCTTGGATTTAATGGTGGCTCACCTCCTTCTGCAGATAATTATCAGAGACTTTATGGAGCCGCAGCTTCCTCATCAACAAGAACAGTTGCAAGCGTATTTGCTCATGCTGCCATCATTTTTCGTGCACAAAGTAATGCGGCGATGCAAATTTATGGTGATACGCTTCTTGCGCGCGCACAACTCGCATGGAATTGGTTGCAGAATAATCCTGGCTATTCCAATTATGCCAACACAAATTTCTCAAGCGCAAATCCGGAAGTAAGCAATTATGAACAAGACGCAAGATCTTTAACAGCTGCCATTTATTTATACGCAGCAACAGGTACAGCAACGTATCGAACTTATGTAGATGCAAATTATAATTCCATGCAACCTATACAATGGACGTTCTGGTATCCCTTTGAATCCGTCGTACAAAATTCACTTTTGTATTATTGTTTTACTTCTGGCGCGACTGTAAACACAACAAATGCAATCAAAGCAAATTGCATTTCGTCCGTTTCTAATAATAACGGCGATTTACTTCCTGCGTATGTTGCAAACACTGATGCCTACATGGCTTATTTGAAAGATCAGGATTATCAATTCAATAGTGATGAATACAAATCTGAGGTTGGTTCAATTTATACAAATATGAATCGTTATAATCTTGATGTTCCGAATCAAACAAATTATAAAAATGCAGGTGAAGGGTACGTCCACTTTTTTCATGGAATGAATCCGGAAGGAAATTGTTTTCTTACTAATGCTTCCGTTTTTGGAGGAGATAAATTCACAATGCAGATTTATCATGGATGGTTTGGCGATGGAAGTATTTATGATTCAACAGCATCTTATATCGGACCTCCTCCTGGTTTTGTTCCTTGCGGAATTGATTATTATTATACACCTGATGTTGCCTATACAGGCCCACCAATTGCTCCGCCAATGAATCAGCCAGTGCAGAAATCATATAAAGATTGGAATACTTCTTGGCCCGAAAATTCTTGGCAATGTTCTGAAGTTGGTATTTATACAGAGGCAGCGTATATCAAATTACTTTCCATGTATTCCGATTCCATTTCGATTACGACATCAGTTGTTACAAATCCTATTGTAGAAAACGAATGGTCGATCATTCCTAATCCTGCAAATGAATTTATTACGTTATCAGGAGTTGGAATAGAACCGGTATTTATTGAAGTATATGATCTAAACGGAAAACTTATTTTGAAAAAAGATGCTATTGCTGGACAATCAATAAACGTTTCATCTTTGGCTCCTTCCATCTATCTTTGTCTCATCAAAAAAGAAAACAAAATTATTTACGCACAGAAAATTTCAATCGTCCGATAATTTTTTTTAGCATTTGTAATTCGTACCCTCATGAAGATATATACCAAGACCGGCGACAAAGGACAGACTTCACTTATTGGAGGAACACGCGTTCCAAAAAATAATATCCGAATTGAAGCTTATGGAACTGTTGACGAATTAAATTCCTGGATTGGACTTTTGCGCGATACGATTTTAGATTCGCATGTAAAAACAATTCTAATTGAAGTGCAGGATCGTTTGTTTACTATCGGATCTTCCCTTGCTGCGGATCCAGAAAAGTCAAAAATGAAATTACCAGATTTGTTGGAATCAGATGTCACGTTATTAGAACATGAAATCGATGTAATGGATAAAGTGCTTCCGCCAATGAAAAGTTTTGTTTTACCCGGCGGAAATGAAATTGTTTCACATTGCCACATCGCCAGATGTGTCTGCAGAAGAGCAGAGCGTTGTACGATTCATCTTACAGAAACTTCACCTGTAAATGAAATTGTAATTCATTACTTGAATCGTCTTTCAGATTATCTGTTTACACTTTCCCGAAAATTATCTTTGGATTTAGGCACCGAAGAAATTCCTTGGAAACCAAGAATGTAAAGGCAATTTTGAATTTTAATAGCTTTTGAAGTAATCCTGATTTGATTTTTAAAATTCAAAATTTAGAACTCAAAATTCAGAATTATTCACTTCAAGACACTTTCTGCTATTAATGAATCCTATGCCAAACCCACTTTTTGTTAATATGTTCTCTAACCTACTGAGATTCAGAAAAATAATCATTTGTAAAAAAAATCTCTATTTCGTCGAACGGGTTCAGATATTTATACTTTTGCAGAAATTAAAGACCCGTAAAATTGTCGGGCAGATTGAATACCAAATTTCTGCCTGCTGCGTTCTTAATATCATCATTTAAACCGTTTTACCATGTATTGGACCCTTGAACTTGCATCATATCTAGAAGACGCTCCTTGGCCTGCAACAAAAGAAGAGTTGATTGACTACGGAATTCGTTCCGGAGCACCAATGGAAGTAATTGAAAATTTACAGGAAATAGAAGACGAAGGTGAATCCTATGAAACCATTGAAGAAATATGGCCTGATTACCCAACAAAAGAGGACTTTTTCTTCAACGAAGACGAGTATTAAAAACTTGACTTTCTAAACTTCTTATATATACTTAATAGGGGAACTCAAAAAGTTCCCTTGTTTTTTGCCCTTTTCAAAGCTAAAAAGTCAGGTTTTAAGCCATTTTCGGCAACATTGGCAGTAATCCCGTTGCGGAATGAAAATTGATTAGTAATTTCAATCGTTCAAAATGCTAAAGCGAAAATACAAATACGGAAAATCGAGTCTTCCACTTCTAGTCACGCTGACTGGTTGTGTATTGATGTTTGCCTGTATTTCGCCTGTAAATGCAACCGAGATCACCAAGCAACTTTCTGTAAAAGGATATGAGATTTCAAGACGAAATATCAGTGAACTGCGTGTCGTTGTAAGCAATGCGCAGCAAGCAAAAACCATTCTTGAAAGTCTTCATTTTACAGTTAATTCACCTGATTTTTCTATCAATGAGGAATGTTCATTCATCCCCCAAAAAAATCTCCTTTCTTATACTGATATCTATAACAACTTCGTAAAATATCAGCAATACGAAGACCTTCGCTCTTGGCTCATTAGAGTATAGACAGCTATTCAGGCTGTAACACTGGCTCGGCTCGTTTCCTATTGGAAAATACGCGCGCTGTCAATCTATTGATTCGCCTTCTCACCAGCAGATTAATCCTTACTTTTGAATCCCTTAAAAAAAGAGGTCATTTCCTCTGTAAATACCTATTTATACCATGTTTGATTCTCTCACCAAATCGATAACCAAACTCTTCGGAGGTTCGAAATCTGAACGAGATGTAAAGGAGGTTACTCCCTACATCAAAAAAATCAATGACGTTTTTGATTCTTATAAATCCATTTCAAATGATGAACTCCGCAATAAAACTGTAGAGTTCCGTGCACGTATTGCTGAGTTTGTAAAAACAGAGCAAGATGAAATAAATAAACTGAAAGCTGAAGCTGAAGTCGATGGTGTTGACATTGACGAACAGGAAAAAATGTTCAACGAAGTGGATGCACTTGAAAAGAAAATGGTAAAACAAATAGAAGTTATTCTTCTTGAAATTTTACCTGAAGCTTTTGCAGTTGTAAAAGAAACCGCGCGACGTTTTACGGAAAATAAAGAAATCATTGTCACAGCAACACAGCATGACCGTGATCTTGCAGTAAAAAAGAAAAACGTAATTATCAATGGAGATAAAGCAACTTGGTTGAATACCTGGGATGCTGCTGGATTAGAAGTGACCTGGAATATGATTCACTACGATGTTCAGCTCATTGGAGGAATTGTATTACATCAAGGAAAAATTTCTGAGATGGCAACTGGTGAAGGAAAAACACTTGTGGCTACACTTCCTGTTTATTTGAATGCCCTTCCTGCGCGTGGAGTACATTTGGTTACAGTAAATAATTACCTCGCTCGTCGTGATGCGGAATGGAACGGACCTATTTTTGAATTCCTTGGACTTACTGTAGACTGCATCGACTTACACGAACCAAATTCCAACGAACGTCGTAAAGCCTATTTGTCTGATATCACTTACGGAACAAATAATGAATATGGTTTCGATTATTTACGTGATAACATGTCGCGTGAACCGGGAGAATTAGTTCAGCGTAAACATCATTATGCGATCGTCGATGAGGTCGATTCCGTTTTGATTGATGATGCACGTACTCCTCTTATTATTGCAGGACCAACACCAAAAGGTGAAGATCATATGTTCTTTGAGTTAAAACCAAAAATTGAAAAATTGGTTAATGCACAACGTACGTATGTCAATACAATTCTTGCGGACGCAAAAAAATTATTTCCTGAAATTCAAAAAGATAAAGAGAAGGAAAAAGAGTGTGGTATGAAATTGCTTCGTTGCCATCGTGGACTTCCAAAAAACAAAGCTCTTATTAAATTTCTTTCTGAATCAGGTGTTCGTGCTTTGATGCAGAAGACAGAAGGAATTTATCTCGCCGACAATCAGCGTGAGATGCATAAGGTGGATGCTGAATTGTTTTTTGTCATTGATGAAAAACATAATACGATTGAACTTTCTGAAAAAGGAATTGATCTTATTTCAGGATCTGCTGAAGATCATAATTTCTTTATCCTTCCCGATCTTGCACTCGTTCTTTCTGAATTAGAAAAATCATTTCCAGATGAAAAAGAACGTTTGTTACAAAAAGAACAAATCATTCTTGATTACAACATAAAATCAGAACGTGTTCACTCCATGCAACAATTGCTTAAAGCGTATTGTTTGTTTGAACGCGATGATGAATATATCGTAGGTGATGGAAAAGTAAAAATCGTAGATGAACAAACCGGTCGTGTATTGGATGGTCGTCGTTATTCTGATGGATTGCATCAAGCGATTGAAGCAAAAGAAAATGTAAAGATTGAAGCAGCGACACAAACGTATGCAACTGTAACCTTGCAGAATTATTTTAGAATGTACCACAAACTTTCGGGGATGACAGGTACAGCTGAAACAGAAGCTCAGGAGTTCTGGACGATTTACAAATTAGATGTTGTAACTATTCCTACAAATCGTGCAATTTCACGTAAGGATGAAGAGGATATGGTTTACAAAACCAAACGTGAAAAATACAATGCAGTAATTGACGAAGTTGCAAAATGTGTTGCGAAAGGTCGTCCAGTACTTGTAGGTACAACCTCTGTAGAAATTTCCGAGTTGCTTAGTCGAATGTTGAAGTTGCGCAATATCAAACACAATGTATTGAACGCGAAACTTCACCAGAAGGAAGCTGACATTGTACAAGAAGCCGGAACTTCAGGAACCGTTACGATTGCTACCAACATGGCTGGTCGTGGTACTGATATTAAACTCGGACCAGGTGTAAAAGAAGCCGGTGGACTTTCAATCATCGGTACAGAACGTCATGAGTCGCGTCGTGTTGATAGACAGTTACGTGGTCGTGCTGGTCGTCAAGGTGATCCAGGTTCCTCTCAGTTTTTTGTTTCGTTGGAAGATGATTTAATGCGTTTGTTCGGTTCTGAACGAATTGCAAAATTGATGGATCGTTTGGGATTGGAAGAAGGAGAAGTGATTCAACACAAGATGATTTCTAATTCCATTGAACGTGCACAGAAGAAGGTGGAAGAAAATCATTTCGGAACTCGTAAGCGTTTGATTGAATATGATGATGTCATGAACGCGCAACGTGAAGTAATTTACAAACGTCGTCGTAATGCATTGTTTGGTGAACGTATTCAATTGGACATTGCAAATATGATGCATGATGTGGTGGACAGTGTGGTTACCAACAATCATGAGAGTTCAAATTTCCCGCAGTTTGAAATGGATATGATTCGCATTTTGGGAATGGAATCGCCTGTTTCAGAAGATGATTTCATGAAAGCAAATCTTGCAGATCTTTCTCATTCTATTAATGAGGAAGTGAAATTGCATTACAAAGAGAAATCTGCCGCACTCGCTTCAAAAATGTTCCCAACCATCAAAGAAGTTTTTGAAAATCAATCAGCACAATATGAAAATATTGTCACGCCTCTTTCTGACGGAATCAAAACTTTACAATGTATCGCTAACCTGAAAAAATGTTACGATTCAAAAGGAAAAGAAATGGTTTCCACTTTTGAGAAAGGTGCAATTCTCGCGATGATTGATGATGCATGGAAAGAACATTTGCGTGAAATGGATGATTTGAAAACATCTGT
>JBBRYH010000047.1:0-28983 GCA_038237845.1 Bacteroidia bacterium | reverse complement strand
TTCTAATTTGAAAATTTGGGACGGAATGTTTTCCTCGAACAGCTGGAATACTTCTTCTCATGATATTACAATTCTTGCTTCAGCTGATTTCGGAACATCGCAAATTGAATTGTCTTCTGGAGGAACCTGGGACGCTTCTACGGCCACTTTTTTGGATGCAGATAGTACGACAATCATTTTTGATGGCAGTGGAGGATTAAATGGTGGAAGTTTTGTTTATCGTGATGTGATTTGCAATGGACCCGCTACTATTGTTGGAGGAAGTTTCTATCGGGATATTACTGCCCATTCTGGCTTATCATATAGTGGTGGAGGTATTGCACGTGGAATTTTCGCAACAGGAACTGTAAGTTTGATTGGAAACAATAATATTGACTCACTTTTTCTCGACAGTCCAGGGTTAACCGTAACACTTCAAGCAGGGTTCACCCAAACTATCAATAGTTCTCTACAAGCAAATGCTACGGCAGGTTACCCCATCTCATTAATAAGTTCTACTCCCGGAGTTCAATCCACCATTTCTATGCCAGCAGGCGACACCGCTTGCCTGAATTACATCTACATGCAGGATCAGAATGCGATAGGTGGTGGAATATTTTACGCGGGAATTTATAGTTCAAATATTTCTAACAATACTGGATGGCAATTCGTTAATTGCATTCAACCGATCAGTAATGTCTGGCCGGGTGATGCTAACTATGATCTCATCACAAATAATTTTGACATTCTGAATATTGGAATTGCATTTAATGAAATTGGTTTCACTCGACCAGGAGCTACTTTGAATTATGTTGCCCAGCCTTGTTTCGATTGGCCTTCTCAATTTATCACTGGCTTCAATACAAAACATGCCGATTGCGACGGAAACGGAATTGTAAATTTTTCAGATACGCTTGCTGTTTCATTAAATTATGGACTGACGCATCCATTTCGTCTTTCCGCACCCGACAGCACAACAGTAGTTGCCCCAGATTTATATTTTAACTTTCCTTCATCCACAGTTTCACCGGGTTCTTTTGTAACTGTGGATATTGATTTAGGCACTGTTGCGTTACCTGCTAATACTATTTATGGTACAGCGTTTACTGTGAATTATCCATCGGCAATGATTGTTCCAGGAACGATGAGCGTAAGTTATAATGGATCATGGCTGGTGAATTCGGGAAATAATGTTCACCTAGAAAAGAATTTTTATACAAACAGTAAAATTGATTTTGGTTTTTCACGGATCGATCACAACAACACTTCAGGCAATGGAATGATTTGTAGGCTTACGTTCCAGGTTGATTCTTTCGCGTCAGGCCCACTTTCCCTATCGTTTTCATCAATTGTTGTGGTCGATAATAATGGGAATATCATTCCTGTTAATAATGTAAATTCATCTGTCATGATTGGAATTAATGAACAAACAGAAAGTTCTTTCATTTCGATTTATCCGAACCCGTCTTCCGGAATATTTTATATTGATTTGACTTCTGAAAAAATTGCTTCTGGTTCGGTGATTACGATTTTAGATATTGCAGGAAGATCGGTACTCAGTATACCAGCAGAAGAGCAAAAAACATTTACTGTTGATCTCAGCAATGAAGCAGAAGGGATTTATTTTATGCATTTCAAGATGGCGGATGGAAATGTTGCTCGGAAAAAGGTTGTTGTTGTGAAGCAGAAATAATCAAAACTTCAATCCAATCACCACACGACATAAACCTGCATGAAAGTTCCTTTTCAGTTCTGAAAAAATTAACTCATTTATTTTTCGGTTTTATTATGGGCAGATTTTAAATAAAAAATGAAAAATCCCGGTTACTGAAAAGTTGTCGGGATTTTTGTTGAAATAAAAAAAATGAAATCTGCAATCAGAAAATCTATATTACTTTATGCATGACCTTCAAAATTGTAATGCGCATAATCTGCCAATACAATATTCAGAAATTGAAGCGTAGGTAATTGTTGTGGAGGAGGAGAAACTCCCATGATGGACTTGACTTTTGTCCCTAGATATTCCATCAGGTGATAATTTCCAGTATCATAAGATTGCTGCATAATATCTCTAATAACATTCATATCCTTATCCGAAAGATTTGAAACCTGAGGGAAGATCACACGATATTGTGGATTGATTTGTTGTATGATTGTACTACGTAAACTTGTTTTTTGTTTGGTTTTAATCACCATCGTATCTGCAATCATATCACCGATTCGCTGACCTTTTCCACTGATAATTGCTACAGGAAGTGCAAGACAAGTAAATAATCCGAATTCACCTTCAAACAAACGCATTACCCAACGATAAGCAAAATCGCCAATTCCAGCAGGTGTTCCATCGGTTCGAACAACTTTTAATCCCAGAATAAGTTTTCCAAATGAACGACCATTTAATAAGGGTTCGCACCATAATGTATAAGTAATAATTGGAATCGGAATAAGCAATGAAATGACCATACTATACTTGGCCATATTTTCAAAATCAAGTCCTTTCACCACCTGACCCATGATCATATAGGCGATAAACAAATACACTACAAAAAATATCAGATCAATAAGTCGCGCAAGCAAACGCTCGCCAACATTCGCCACCTTATAGGTGATTGAAACGTTTTGGGTGGTGAGAACTCTTGCTAAGTCAGCCATACTTAAGTGCGAATTACGAATTACGAATATACAAAAGGTATAAGGGAATTTCTGCGAATAAATGCAAAATTTTGCAATAGGTTTTACATCCAATTCATTATTCGTACATTCGTAATGGAAGGTTTTCATTCATCAACCACACAACATTTAACATATTAACTTTCCGAAAAAATTCGTAATTCGTCCGCCATCCCTTTATGAAGGAAATTACCTTTTTAAAACAGAATCATGAGAAGTGGCTTCAATTTGAAGCTTTGCTGAATTCGAATGAACGAAATAATCCGGATGCACTTGCTGATTTGTTTATTCGCATTACAGACGATTTATCTTGGGCTCATACTTTTTACCCGGGATCCAATACAGAAAAATATCTCAACGACTTAGCTGCGCAGATTCACCAGGAAATTTATAAGAACAAAAAAGAAAAGCGTTCTCGAATTATAACTTTCTGGACAGATGAAATTCCGCGCTTGATGGCGAAGCATCGAAAAAATTTATTGATTGTCTTTTTAATTTTCGGAATGTCCACGTGGATTGGAGCGATATCCGCAAAACATGATGAAGGATTTGTTCGAATTATTTTAGGCGATAATTATGTGGATGAAACACTTGCAAGAATGGATGATGGAGATCCACTTGGCGTTTATAAATCCGAAAATCAATTTGTAATGTTTTTAGGAATTGCGATGAATAATTCAATGGTCGCATTAGTTTGTATTGTAGCAGGAATGTTTGGTTGGATGGGTGTTGCCATGTTTCAATTTAGAAATGGTGTGATGCTCGGAGCTTTCTTTTATTTTTTATGTTCACATGGGTTTGCGAAAGAAGCAACGCTCACTGTTTGGATTCATGGAACAATAGAAATCTGGTGTATTGTTGTTGCTGGAGCCGCTGGCATGGCTTTAGGCAATGGATTGTGGTTTCCAGGTGCATGGCCACGCGGTGTTTCGTTTATGCGAGGAGCTCGGGAAGCATTAAAAATAGGAGTAGGTTTAATTCCTTTCTTTTTTCTAGCAGCATTCTTCGAAGGATTTGTTACACGCTACACGGGCATGAATGACTACATGCGAATGGCACTTATTTTTACATCACTTGTATTTGTTGTTTGGTATTTTATTGTCTGGCCCTTTTTCGCAGATGGAAAATACAAAAATAAGGATGCTGCATTTCTTTATTTATTAGGCCCACTTCCAGCAGGATTATTTTTCTTGACAAAATTACTTAGAAAGATTCCCGCTTCTCCTAAAACTATTTTTTTGATACTTGTTGGCGGTCTATTTACATTCCTTCCTATTCTCGCTATGGTGATGAATTTGATTGTAAAAGGACCTATAGATAGTGCAGCAGTTATTTTCTTTGGCATTTGTTTATTGCTGGGAATTATGATGTTAGTTTTTGCATTCCTAGGAAGAGGAAAAGTGGAAGAGGATGATTTAGTTATTACACGAAAAAATTCAGTGAAGACTGACGAGTATGAGCGAAGTACAAGCGCAACTAAGATTTGAGCGTGTCAGAAATTTCGGTCGCGTCTTCGGGGATACTAGAAGATTTGTCCAGGAAAATTTCAGCGTGTTTTTCAGGACGATGCTTTTTCTCGTCGGACCTGTTGCTTTATTGACATGCGCACTTCATATGTTTTATCAAGTAAATATGAATAACCCGCTGGATAATTTGGAATTTAATCGCATGGGTTCCTATCTCGCACTTTCTTCCATCTTCACACAATTGCGTTGGGCAATTAACGGATTAGTTACAGCAATAGTCGTTGGGCATTTTGTAAAAGTTTATCGTGAAAAAGGTCATGGTAAATTTGATGTGGGTGATGTTACAAAATCAATTTTCAAAGATTTTTTCGGAAACCTTCATGCTTTTGTCGTTGTGTTTTTTGCTGTGGCGTTAATTACAACTGTATTGGGTTATATTATATATGGAATGGCTAATGTGAGTATTGGTGCTGCGATTGTGGTAATATTTGCAGGCTGGTTAGCTTATTTTCTTATTCGATTTCCATTTTGGTATTTTGTTTTTTCAATATTCATTGCCAGAAGTTCTGATAATAATGCAAATGTTTTTAAAGCAATTGGAAAAGCAGGAAATGTTTTTTCGGGTAATTGGTGGATGACATGGATTATTTTCTTTTGTATCTGGCTCGTACTTTATATTGTAGGCACTGCTGTTTCGATGCCGGCCTCTATTATCGCATTAGTTGCTAAACTTTCTTCTATTGAAGTAAACGAGAACTCTGCAAATATGAAATTGCTTACAACCATTTTGCTTTCATTTGGTGAGTTTGCAAAAACAATAATCAATAGTGTAATGTGTGTTACAGTTGCCTTACAGTTTTATTCTCTGAAAGAAAAAATTGATGGTGAAGGAACAAAAAAAATCGTGGAAATGATCGGAAGTAAAATAGATGATGACGAAGCAGATTATACCTGGTAATAGAAAGCTTTTTGCTTTGTTCGCCTTGGTGGTTTTCTGCCTTGGCTCATTTACGTTGAACGCTGGTCCGGAAAAAATAAAAAAAGTAAAATATGACTCTGCAATAATTTTTAAGCGTGATGCGAGTCCCGATCAGCAGAAGGAATACAACAAGAATGAAGTTTGGCGTTACGATCGAGATAAAAAAGACAATGCAACAAAAGCGGAAGAAACAGTTTTCGACCGTATGTGGAATGGATTCTGGGATAAGATGGCAGAAAGTTTTATGCACTCAGATCATTCCAGAGGTTTTAATCCATGGACAATTCTTTGGATTTTAATTCTGGCAGCAATTATCATTTTGGTTATTTTAAAACTTACCGACTCAGGAGTGAGCACCTTGTTTTCAGGTAAATCACGAGTTTCGGAAAAGTCTGATGCAACATTGGAAGATGTAAATATTCATGACATCGATTATGAAAAAGACATTCGTGAAGCATTGCATAAAATGGATTACCGCTTGGCAGTTCGGCTTTGGTTTTTACGCACATTAAAGACATTATCTGATGAAGAATTGTTAAAGTGGACGATTGACAAAACCAACAGCGATTATTATTATGAATTAAGCGGCTCAACATTTCAAAAGGAATTCGGTGAAGTAACTAATGTCTATGATTATATCTGGTATGGAGAATTTCCTGTTGATGCAGGATCTTATTCTATTGCAGAAGATAAATTCAAAGTCCTTGCTGGAAAAATTAAAAAGTAGATGAAAAGGAATTGGCCATATTATATCGTTTTGCTGCTGGTTCTGGCCTTCCTCTACCGTGTGTCAGAAAAATCTGCGCGTAAGGATATTGTTTGGACAGAAAATTATACTGGCACTTCAAAAATTCCTTTTGGCTGTTATGTGATGCACGATTATCTCGAAGAAATTATTTCAGGTGATGTGAAGGATGTAAACAAAACAGCTTATGTTCAACTTGTCGATTCGGCCTACACCAATAAAAATTATGTATTTGTAAATAGTGCATTTTATCCTACTGCGCAGGATATTATTCAGTTGTGCCGATTTGCAGGGGCAGGCAATACGGTTTTGATTTCAGCAAGAAGTTTCGGACTCTTGGCCGACACCCTTCATTTTCATGTTGGTGATCCTATGTTATACGATATTCAAAATGATTCTATTACTACATTCGGAGGCGCAATAAATAGTGGTAGCGCATTTACGGAAGCAAATCTTGTTAATCCAAATTTACATTTGGAGAAAAATGCAGTTTTTGATCGGACTACTTACTCCAGTATTTTTGCATCCTTCGATACTTTGAAAACTACCGTTTTAGGTGTTAATCAGAGAGGGCAATCAAATTTTATTAAAGTATCATTTGGTAATGGACAATTTCTTATTCACACTTTACCTGATGCATTTGCAAATTATTACGCAGCAGATCGTCCAACTCAACGTTATTTATTTCGCTTACTTTCTTATTTACCCGATCATCAAACTTTTTTTGACGAGCATTATAAGGACGGTAAAGTTGAAAACACAGATTCAAGAAGGTATTTACTTTCTCAACCTGCTTTGAGACTGGGTTACCTTGTGGTTGTTATTGCTGGAATAATTGCGTTACTGTTTGGAGGAAAACGAAGACAACGTCCAGTTCCAATTGTTGCGCCTCCTACTAATTCTACACTTGAATTTGTGGAGCAAGTGGGAACTCTTTACTATCGTCAGGGAAATCATGCAGATATTATTAAGAAGAAAATAAATTATTTTCTTGAAAATGTACGATCAAGATTTTATGCGCAGACAACTGTTTTTGATGAGAAGTTTTTGGAGCGGATGGAAAATTTATCGGGAGCACCGAAAGATCAAGTAAGGCACCTCTTTGCAACAATTGATTATTTGAGAACCACACAAGGAGCGGGTGAAAAAGATTTAAAGAATTTAGAAAAACTAATATGGGAATTCAATCAAAGAAGTAAAAGGTAAACGGAGTCAAAATATAAACACCAAATAGAAATTATCAAATTACCAGATTAACAATTTAACAAATCATATTATGTCAGAAACACCACTTTACACCAATCGAATTGATCTTGCAGATTTACAGCAGGCAGTTGCAAGCGTTCGCGCTGAAATCGGAAAAATAATTGTAGGTCAGGAACGCACTGTCGATCTTTTGATTGCTGCATTGCTATCTGATGGACACGTTCTCATCGAAGGTGTACCAGGTGTAGCAAAAACCCTTACGGCGAAATTATTAGCAAGAACTGTGTCGGTAAAATTTTCCCGTATCCAATTCACTCCCGATTTGATGCCTTCTGATGTTGTGGGTACAAGTGTTTACAGTTTGAAATCAAACGAATTTGAATTTCGTGCAGGTCCTATTTTTTCTAACATCGTTCTTATTGATGAAATCAATCGCGCTCCGGCAAAAACACAATCTGCTTTGTTCGAATCTATGGAAGAACGACAAGTAACTGTTGATGGAAAAACTTACAAACTCGATGTTCCTTTTATGGTAGTGGGTACACAGAATCCTGTTGAGCAGGAGGGAACTTATCGTTTGCCTGAAGCGCAGCTCGATCGTTTTCTATTTAAGATAGATGTGGATTATCCAACACTTGCGAATGAAACAAAAATTCTTGCTGATTGGCATGCAAGAAAAAATTCGCTTGGCATTGAAAATGTAAATGCAGTTATTTCTGCCGAGCAATTAAAAGGATACCGCGATAAAGTACATAGTTTACATGTAGAGCCAAACCTTTTGGGATATATCGCACAGATTGTCGGACAAACAAGAAATAATTCTGCTTTATATCTTGGTGCTTCGCCTCGAGCTTCCATAGCAATTTTAACTTCATCAAAAGCGATTGCAGCGATGCGTGGAAGAGATTTTGTGACGCCAGATGATATTCGTGAAGTGGCGCCTTCTGTTTTACAGCATCGCGTTATTCTTACTCCCGAAAAGGAAATGGAAGGCCTTTCAGCAAAAGATGTTGTTTCGCAAATTATTCAGCAAGTAGAAATACCTAGATAAATTGTCGGAAGTAATCATAACAAATCAGGATAAGATTATGAAAAGGGAATTTTTCCTTCTTCGTTTTCTCCGCTCGTTTTATTTTACGGGGCGCTTCTTCCTGATTTGTGGTTTACTTGGATTGTTTTGTTTGGTTGCCTATTTTTTCCCCGCACTTTTTTATATCGCGGAAATTTCAGCACTTGTACTTCCGTGTATCCTCATATTAGATTTCATTCTACTTTACATCCGAAAGAATGGAATTTTTACCCGTCGAGATATGATGGAAAAACTATCTAATGGTGATTTGAATGATATTCGAATTCATTTAGAAAATAAATATCCTTATCCTGTTTTCCTTCGTATTGTCGATGAATTGCCTGTACAATTTCAGGCTCGTGACCTTTCTTATAAAGCAAGCATTGCTCCCTTCAAAGCAAAAGTATTGACTTACAAAGTTCGCCCAGTAAAACGGGGTGAATATACTTTTGGTGTTGTCAACGTTTTTGCAAAAACAGTTTTGGGATTATTGCAACGTCGATATCGTTTCGACAATGAACAAATGGTTCCTGTTTATCCTTCCTTTATTCAAATGCGACGTTATGAGCTGTTGGCCATTTCAAATCGATTGAATGAAGCCGGAATTAAAAAGATAAGACGCATTGGACAGAATCGCGAATTTGACACTATTAAAGATTATGTAGCAGGCGATGATCCACGAACCGTAAATTGGAAAGCAACGGCTCGAAGAAATCGTTTAATGGTAAACACCTATCAGGATGAAAAATCACAACAGGTTTATGCTTTGATTGATATAGGCCGTGCCATGAAAATGCCTTTCGAGCAATTGACTCTTTTGGATTATGCGATTAATGCGAGTCTAGTTATTTCAAATATTGCCATGTTGAAATACGATAAAGCAGGTGTGATTACATTTTCTAAAAAAGTCCACAAAGTATTAGCCGCAGAGAGAAAAGGATTGCAGATGCATAATATTATGGAGTTGCTTTATAATACCAAAACTGGCTACCAAGAATCTGATTACGGTAAATTGTACGCCACATTAAAGCAGCGAATTCGTCAGCGAAGTTTGTTATTGCTTTTTACAAATTTCGAAACGCTTTCGAGTATGCAACGCCAATTGCAATATTTTAGACGAATGTCGAAAGATCATTTGTTGGTGGTTATCTTTTTTGAAAATACAGAACTGCGCGCATTTCTGGATAAAAAACCAGGAAGTATGCAGGAAATATATTACCAAACTATTGCAGAGAAATTTGCATATGAGAAAAAATTAATTGTGAAAGAATTGGAGAAATATGGAATTCATGCAGTTTACACTTCCCCGCAGAATTTGACAGTGAATACAATTAATAAATATCTCGAGTTGAAAGCACGAGGTTTGATTTAGATTTTATTCCTCGGTGGAATCTGTCATTGCAATTTTCACTTCTGCCAATCCCGCAAAAAGATAAACATGTCGCCTGTCTTCTGACAAGCATTTATAACGTGTACGAATTTTTGGACCTTTGAAAAATTGTCTTTCGTTATAGATAAAGGCTGCATTTAGCGGAATCGTTTCCAAATGCACAAATTCACTTGGTGGATCATGTTTCTTTAAAGTTCTAAGCAAATGATCATCCGAACAACTTGAGGCTGCGGGATTTTTCATGTATCCAATTATAGCACCGGCAACATCTTCAGGAAAAATATTCATACGCATAAATGGACGCATTAATTCTTTGAAGGAGTTTTTCCATTCTTCGCCATGAGGTTTAACTCTATGACCATAACGTTCAAAGGTTAGCAAATGTGCAATTTCATGTACAAGGGTAAGTAGAAATGCATAACGATTTAAATCCTGATTGACGGTAATCTGATGATTTAAGCCGGGTAGTGGAGTTCGATAATCTCCGAGCTTCGTTTGTCTGCTCTTTTTAATTTTCAATTTAAAATTGAAATGTAAAATCCATTCCGAAATCAGCGGAACAGCCGGATCAGGAATATATTTTGCTAAAATGGATTGGTTTCTTGTTTGTTGATCCACAATACAAAAATATGCAGGAATTGGAAGTATTAGAATCGGTATTTGAGGAAAAATCCAAAAGTTACGAAACGAAAATTTGAGAAATTAACAGTGGAATATTATTTACATTTCTGAATATCATTCTTACTTAGGGTCAATTGGAGCTTAAAATCCTGTTAGTTTCGCAATTCGTACTTATCTTTAACCCAATGCCATCCTTCCAATATTTCCGTAAACTTTATATCGCAGGCTTTTTGCTTTTGGGTGTAATTATTGTTGGAACGTCTGGTTTCATGATTCTTGATAACCGGTTCAGCTTCCTCGATGCTTTATACATGACAATCAATACCATTGGTACTGTTGGGTTCCGGGAAGTTTATCCCTTGACCCATATAGGACAGATTTTTACCATTTTCTTAATCATCACAGGTTTTGGTACATTTGCATTCGCAGTTTCCTCCTTCACGAGTTACGTGCTTAATGGAGAATTCAGAGATTATTATAGAACAACACGCCAATTGAAATCATTAGAAAATCTTACAGGTCATGTAATCATTTGTGGTTATGGTAGAAATGGGCGTCAGGCAGCTCATATTCTTAAAAAACATGATCGTCGTTTTGTTGTTTTAGAACAAAAGAAAGATATC
Organism: Bacteroidia bacterium; assembly: GCA_038237845.1. Taxonomy (GTDB): domain Bacteria; phylum Bacteroidota; class Bacteroidia; order Palsa-965; family Palsa-965. Next base: position 18,235 of record JBBRYH010000047.1, on the reverse strand, counting down.
GTAGAATCTATCACCCATAAATATTCTGACCTAGTTCTTTTTGGAGATGCTACGCAAGATGAAGTTTTGGAGAAAGCCGGTATTATGCGTGCAAGTGCGCTGATTACAACTTTGCCTATCGATGCCGATAATCTTTTTATTGTTTTGTCTGCGCGCTCTTTAAATCCGAAACTGACAATTATTTCCAGAGCCTCTGATGATAATTCAGATAAAAAATTAAAAACTGCTGGCGCCAACAATGTAATTATGCCGGATAAAATTGGAGGTGCTCATATGGCATCGCTTGTGTTGAAACCGGATGTAATTGAATTTATTGATCATATTACCGGACAAGGCGGACCTGATATCAATCTAGAAGAAATTACTTTTGATAATCTTCCTGAGCCGTTGCGTAATAAGACAATTCGTGATTTGGAAATAAGAAATAAATCGGGTGCAAATATTATCGGCTTTAAAAAAGGGAACGGTGAATATGTAATAAATCCCTCTGCTGATACGCAACTTATTCCTGATGGAAAGTTATTTGTGCTGGGCACTCCAGAACAAATTGTGAAACTCAAAGAAATGCTTACCTGATTCTAATTTTACATTTCTTCATTCCTTTTGGGCTTATCTAAAACATGGCTAAAACAATTCTCATAACAGGAAGTAACGGTCTGCTCGGGCAAAAATTAGTTCTTGGATTAATTGCTCGAAATAAAAAAGGTGCAGACTGGAACATCATCGCAACTTCCAAAGGGGAAAATCGTTTGGGTGAAAAAAAGGGATATACCTATGTTTCCTTGGATATTACCAACAGGCATGAAGTTTTTGCCGCAGTAAATAAATATCTTCCTGATGTTTTGGTAAATACTGCTGCCATGACAAATGTAGATGCATGTGAAAGTGATAGAGCAGGAGCCAAGGCACTAAATGTAGATGCAGTAAAATATTTAATTGAAGCATGTGATGATGCAGCGGATAACGATCCAATCATCAACACGCATTTTATTCATCTCTCTACCGATTTTGTTTTTGATGGAGAGCATGGTCCTTATAAGGAAGAAGATGTTCCGAATCCATTAAGTTATTATGCTGAGACAAAATTGGAAGCAGAAAAATTATTAGAAAATTCATTTTTGCAATGGGCCATTTTAAGAACAATTATTGTTTATGGAATTGTCGATCAAATGAGTCGCTCTAATGTTATTCTATGGGCGAAAGACGCATTATCAAAAGGGCAAAAAATAAATGTTGTGGATGACCAGTTTCGTTCACCTACACTTGCTGAAGATTTAGCTGAAGCCTGTATTTTATGCGCTGAAAAAAAAGCAACAGGAATTTATCATGTTTCCGGAAAAGATCAAATGAGCATTCTTGAATTGGTGCAACGTGTTGCGGATTTTTGGAAGTTAGATAAATCCTTGATCACTCCTTCTAAATCAGAAACCATCAAACAACCTGCGAAGCGTCCGCCCCGTACAGGATTTATTATTGAAAAGGCGAAACGGGATTTTGGTTATAACCCACATTCATTTGAAGAGGGTTTGGCGATATTGGATAAACAACTTGAAACTAATTAGACTCTCACTCCAATTACGAGGATATCGTCTATCTGCTCTTCTTTTCTTCTCCAATCTTCAAAGGCATTAAACAGTTCCGTTTCCTGCTCAATCATTTTTTTCTTACTGTTTGCAAGTAGTAATCCTTTCAGTCGGGCAACCATGAATTTTTTTCCATGCTGCCCTCCGAATTGGTCCGCGAATCCATCGGAGAAAATATAGAATGCATCTTCAGAAAAAATTTGAACTACATTATTGGCAAATATTTTTTTCGATCCTGACATTTCACCACCGACAGAAGTTTTATTGCCGATAATTTCTTCTAAAATCTCCTCCTTATTTCGAATAATGTAAAGGTTTCGCATTGCTCCGGAAAATTCAAGGGTGTTAGTTTTAAGATCCAAAGAACAAATAGCAATGTCCATTCCATCTCTTGATTCGGATTTTAATGTTTCCTGCTTTAGCGCAAGGCGAATTCCATCGTGAAGTTTTTCCAGGATTAAGGACGGAGTAGTAATTCCTCTTCCAATTACAATATCGTTTAATGCATCATTGCCAATCAAACTCATAAATGCGCCAGGTACTCCGTGGCCAGTACAATCCACTGCGGCAATTATAATTTTATTATTTGTTTCTGCATAATAATAAAAATCACCACTTACGATATCTTTTGGCTTAAGTAAAATAAAGAAATCTTTCAAGGTTTTTGAAATCTCTTCTTTTGGAACGAGCATTGCATCCTGAATTCTTCTTGCATAATTAATACTGTCTGTAATGTCTTTATTTTTCTCTTCAATGATTTTATTTTTGTCGGCTAATTGAAAATTTACTTTTTGTTTTTGTTTGTATCCTCTGAAAATGATAAATGCAAAAATGAGAGCGCCTGCAAATCCGCATATGACAAAAATTAAGATTGTTCGATTCTTTTTTGCTTCTGCAGTAGTAAGTTGTGCCTGATGTTCTTTGTCCTTATTTAAAAACTCAATTTCCTGAGTATTTTTTTCACTTTTATATTTAGTTTGAAGCTCATCTATTTTTGCATTGCTATCTTCATTTATAACGCTGTCTTTATATTGCGAATAAAGTTTATGAAAATCATAAGCTGATTTAAAATTTCCTGCTGAAGAGTCGCATGCACTTAAGGCAAGGTAGGCACTCATCATATCCGGCTTTGCATCAATTTCTATTGAGATTTCTAGTGATCGTAGCAATTGAACTTTCGCTTCTGCATAGTGATTTTCCTGCATGTACAAATTTCCAAGACTACTATAAGAATCGGCCATTCCTTTTTTGTCACCCAATTCTTTGCGGATGTTTAATGACTTCATATAATATTCAAGAGCATCAGCAAAATTCCCTTTTTTCGCTTGTATTTGTCCGATGTTGCCATATGAATCTGCAATCGCTTGTTTATCGCCTAAAGCTTCTGTGATTGCAAGATCTTTGAAATAAAATTCGAGTGCTTTTGAATAATCACCTTGACTGGCATAAATAAGACCAATGTTATTATAAGAATCGGCCATACTCTCCTTAAACCCTAGTTCCGTAAAAATTTCAAGGGCTTTTGTGTAATATTCCAATGCTTTTGGATAATCATTTTTCAGATAATTAATAATTCCAATATTTCCATAACACGCAGCCATTCCTTTCTTATCATTGAGATCTTCTTTTATTTTTAACGATTTGAAATAGAACTCCAGCGCTTTATCATAATCACCGTGTTGTGCATGTATATTACCAATGGTATTGAAAGTGGTTCCTACGCCTTGTCGATCACCAATTTGTTGAGCAATCGTAATGTCTTTAAAAAGGTAGTCCAAAGCTTTATCATAATCGCCTTGGTCAAATTTCAAAGAACCCATTGTATGATAACAGATCGAAGTTCCTCTTTTAAAATCAAGACTTTGGGAAAGTAGTAATGCCTCATTTGCATAAGTGAATGCCTGATCAGGCTTGCTTCCTTCTAATGCTAAAGCGAGCGTGATTAATGTTTTGACTTTATTCGTATCTTCTTTTGCTTTCGTCAAAATTGTTTTTAAAGAATCAATTCTTTTTTCTTGTGCCTTCGCCTGGACAGAAAATAAAAATAAGAAGCAGGAAGCAAAAACAAATGTTTTATTTAGGGTCAATTTCACAGGGTTTGTGTTAATGTACTTTTTGAATTAAATTTTTATTCCAATTACCAATACGTCATCAACTTGTGTAACATTTTGTTTCCAACTTAAAAATACAGTTTCAAGTTTTGCTTTCTGCTCCTCAATGTTTGTTGTCCCGAATGATTTAAATATATCCTTCAGCTTTTTCGACATGAACTTTTTTCCTTCTGGACCACCAAATTGATCTGCAAATCCATCCGAGAATATATAAATACAATCGTTTTTCTCAAGTGGAATACTTTTTTCAGAATAAGAACTTTCATGAGCTCCATGTGAACCACCAATGGATTTTTTCTCCGGTTTGAATTCCAAGATTTCACCATTCCTTATAATCCATAAAGGCCTGTTTGCACCTGAATATAATACCTCAGTGAAATCAGTATTGAATCGGCATAGCGCAATATCCATTCCGTCTTTTGATTCCACGTCTGCTCGTTCCTGCTTTAATGATTTTCGAATAGCTTCGTCGAGATGAGTCAGAATTTCTTTTGTGGAAATTAGATTTCTTTCATTCACCAATTGATTTAGAAAATTATTGCCTGTCATGCTCATAAGTGCACCTGGAACGCCATGCCCTGTGCAATCTGCGGCGGCAATAAATCGAAAATCTTTGTTTTCATGCACCCAGTAAAAATCGCCACTTACAATGTCTTTGGGTTTAAATAAAATAAATGAGGATGGAAATAATTGTTTCGTTACATCAGCCGCTGGAAGCATTGCATCCTGAATCTTTTTAGCATATAGAATACTATCTGTAATATCTTTATTTTTTTCCTCAATAACTTTTTTCTGTTCTGTTATTTCAGACGTACGTTCTACTACTTGAAATTCAAGTCTTTCTTTTTCAGTTTCAAGAATTCGCTGTTTCTCTTTTTCCTGTTCAATTGACTTTAATGAAAGAGATTCAACTTCATGCAGCTTTAGTTTCAGCGAAGTGCTGGTTTCTGCAAAGTCTTTCGCTAGGAAAATTGACATTGAAATTGGAATACTAGCAAGTGCAAGAATAAACAATATTAATACAATCGAACCAAGGGTTGAATCGCCAAGAAATATTGTAGCGGAAAGTAAACTGGCAATCACGATTGAGGCCAATGCAAATAAAATGAAACCTGCGAAAAATAAAATGCCAGCTCCAATAATTTTCGAACCACGTTGTCTTTTTCTTACCGCAATGATAACTGTGAAGAGCGTATCGAATGTAGCAGTAATCGGAAACGCAATAAAAACGAAATCAGCGCCCGGCCAATAAAAAAATTTCCAACAGCAAACAATTATAGCGGATGCTATGTACCACTTAAATCTTTTTGGAAAGTTTTCGTAAAAAAAATGATAAACAAGATTGAGCAATGAAAGGAAAATTAAAGGAATTGCATTAAGCAAAATAAGTTGATAACAATGAGCTTGAAGCATATTGCCTGTAGTCGTCGTCAAGCATATAAAAAAAGGAAATATTGCCAAATTGAAAGTGAATAGAAAATAATACAGATTTCCTCTGTTCGATTTATAAAAAAACCAAAGGAGCAAATGAACAAAACCAAGGACTAAATAAAAGACTGTTAGACTATAGCCAATTCCAATCGCTATGTTCTGTGTTTCAAGAATTGCTAATGTCGAATTCTGAGATCGATGAACCGAAATTGTTAGTCCTGCCATTTTAATTCCACTGGCATTGTATGAACCTTCAATATTGTGGTTGGAATAGCGTATAGCTAGAATATGTTCTCTACCAGGTTTATAATTAAATGGAATAGGCATACCAAGAGAAGTTTCACGCACTTCATCTTTACCATTCAAACTAACAGTTCCGAAGCCACCGATTAAGTTTCCATCAAGATAAATTTCGCTTGCGCCTGTCTGGGAAATTTCAAAGGAAAGTGGAATATTATTGAGACTAGAATCAACAATAAAATGAAATCGAAACCAACAAATGGATTTAAAACGGTTGAATTCAAAATCATCATCTATCGCGGGGTCAATGGTATCCCATTTAGAATCATCGTAATAAAATAACTTATAAGTAGGATTGTCTCCGTTCTGAATTAAAAAATTTGTTTCAATATTTTTTCCCACAGCGGGAACAGAATCAATAACAAAAACATTTTGTCCGTAAAGAATTCCGGACAATAAAATAAGAAATAGAAAGAAGTAAAAGCGAAAAAATGCCATGGGGTGCAGGATGATCAAATATAGAGAATTCTATATGGATTTAGATCGCCTGAATAGCGATATAGGTCAATGCACCTGCAAAATAACCTAATAAGGCAGGAAAGGAAATTCGTTTCAAATACCAGCCGAATCGAATTTGCTCCAAACCCATTACAGCTATGCCTGCTGCACTTCCAATAATCAAAATACTCCCGCCCGTTCCTGCGCAATAGGCAAGGAATTCCCAGAAATAATGATTTGTTGGGAAAACAGACAACGGATACATTCCCTGTGCTGCTGCAACCAAAGGAACATTATCAACTATGGCCGAAGAAAGTCCGATAGAAAGTGTTTTGATATTTAAACTTGAAATTGTTGCATCCAATTTATTTGCAAAGGAGTGAAGTAAACCGTTACTTTCTAATGCAGATATCGCAAGCAAAATCCCTAAGAAAAATAAAACACTCGGTGTATCTACTCGCTGTAAAGCACTTGCAACGGAAAAGGAACTTCGCTCTTCGTCATTTTTTTTCTTGTGAATGAATTCTGTAATTGTCCAAAGTATCGCAAGCCCTAATAAAATTCCCATAAATGGTGGCAATCCTATTAAGGATTTAAAAACAGGAACCATTAACAATACCAATGTCCCAGATATAAAAACAATATTTCTTTCGAATGAACTCGTGTTTTCAGATTTAGAATCCTTTATTATTTCAGGACGTGTAACATTTCCTTTCATTTTGAAACTCATCCACAGTAATGGAACGCCCATACAAACTAATGAAGGAAGAAATAATTTTAAAATAATATTACCACTGGTAATCTGACCATTTACCCAAAGCATTGTTGTTGTTACATCTCCAATTGGCGACCAGGCCCCACCTGCATTTGCTGCAATGATGACCATTCCTCCATAATACATTCTGTCTTCATTATCACTAACCAATTTTCTGATTAGCGACATCATGACAATTGAAGCAGTCAGATTGTCCAAAACTGCAGAAAGAAAAAAGGAAAGCAAAGCGATTACAACAAGCAGTTTTTTCTTACTCAATGTGGTGATGCGAGATGTAATAACTTCAAAACCATCATGTGTATCAATCAGCTCAACAATGGTCATTGCTCCTAATAAAAAGAAAATAATTCCCGAAATTTCACCCAGATGGGTGTACAATGCATTGTTTACTGTTACGTGATCATTAGAGACAATATAAACGGTCCAGCAAAGCACACCCGTTAGCAAGGCAGAGGCTGCTTTGTTGAGTTTCAGCGTATTCTCGAATACAATGAAAAGGTAACCGAGTAGAAAAATGACCGTTATTAGCATTTGGAAGGTAAAAATACAACAGTCTTGTCTATGAAAAAAGCTTATTAAAGTATTAATTCATTAATGTATATTTGACACTTCACTTTGCCCTTTGGAAATGGCAAAGAAAATTTAAGCTCTAAAACTAAACGAAAAAATCCATGAGTATTTTCAGAAAAAAATCCTTGGAATCATTGCTAGCTCAGTCCGCCTCGTCGGATTCTGGCTTAAAGAGAACCCTTGGTTCTTGGCAATTGGTTGCATTGGGAATTGGTGCCATTATTGGTGCCGGACTTTTTGTACGAACTGCTGCCGCGGCTGGTGAAGCTGCTGGATCGGCCGTTACACTTTCTTTCGTTGTCGCAGCTATTGGCTGTGCATTCGCAGGACTTTGTTACGCTGAATTTGCAGCGATGATTCCGATAGCGGGATCTGCTTATACTTATGCTTACACTACCATGGGTGAATTAATAGCATGGATTATCGGTTGGGCCTTAATTCTTGAGTATGCACTTGGTGCAGCGACGGTTTCGATTGCATGGAGTGAGTATCTAAATAAATTACTTGGCGGACAAATTCCGTTTCAATGGTGTCATTCTCCAATGGAATCGGCAACAGTTGATGGTACTTTAATTCACGGAATTGTAAATGCTCCCGCATTATTTATTCTTCTTGCTCTTTCTCTGCTGCTTATTCGCGGAACACAAGAATCTGCTTTTGTAAATGCAATCATTGTGTTTTTGAAAGTTGCGATTGTTTTAGTTTTCATTGTAATCGGTTGGGGTTTTATCAAACCTGAAAATCACACACCTTATATTATTCCAGAAAATTTTCCGGGACATGAAGGATTTTTCCAACACGGATGGGGAGGTATTCTTAAAGGAGCCGGAATTGTTTTCTTTGCGTTTATCGGTTTTGATGCCGTTTCTACTGCCGCTCAGGAAGCAAAAAATCCAAAGCGTGATATGCCAATCGGAATTCTTGGATCGCTCGTGGTTTGTACGATCCTTTACATTTTATTCTCACACGTATTAACTGGAGTTGCTCCCTGGGCTGATTTCAATGATCCAATGAAAGGAAAAGAAGCTTCTGTTGCTTATGCTATTTCTACTTACATGGCTGGTTACGGTTGGTTAGCAAAAGCAGTAACAATTGCAATTCTCGCAGGATTCTCTTCTGTAATTCTCGTTATGTTAATGGGACAATCTCGTGTATTTTATTCCATGTCGCACGATGGATTGCTTCCGAAAATTTTCTCGCACTTGCATCCTAAATTCCGCACACCTTATAAATCCAATTTAATGTTGTTCTGTTTCGTTGGAATTTTCGGTGGATTTATTCCCGGTTCTATTGCGGGAGATTTGACAAGTATCGGAACTTTGCTTGCTTTCGTAATTGTCTGTGCCGGAATATGGGTAATGCGTGTGAATGACCCAAATGCAGTTCGTCCTTTTACAACGCCTGGTATTTTTAGAGTTGGCGGAGTACTTATTCCACTCACACCAATCCTTGGAATGGTTGTTTGTTCCTTTATGATAGTTTCTCTGGATCATGTTACACAACTCAGTGCTCTTGCATGGATGGTAGTTGGACTTGTAATTTATTTCGGATACAGTCGCAAAAGAAGCAGATTGCATCCTGGTAACGAAGCGAAATAGATTGTAAAAAATTAAATCCAAAAGCGGCTGAGTCAGATTTATCTACCAGCCGCTTTTTTTCATCAACTCAATCCTTCATTACAAAAACCTTTTTTCAATTACCATATTATCAAATTACCAGATTACCAGATCCTCCTATGGAACAGCCACGTGAATTAAAAAGAACCCTCGGATTAGTTGATGCAACTTCACTTGTTGCTGGCTCCATGATTGGCTCAGGAATTTTTCTTGTGAGTAGTGATATGGCTCGTGATCTCGGCTCTGCAGGTTGGTTAATTGCTGCGTGGCTACTCACAGGTGTAATCACACTTATTGCAGCACTCAGTTATGGTGAGCTTGCTGGAATGATGCCTGCTGCAGGCGGACAATACGTTTACATTCAAAGAGCATTCGGAAAATTCACTTCGTTTCTTTATGGTTGGACAGTTTTTTCTGTCATCCAAACTGGAGTGATTGCTGCGGTGGCAATGGCATTTGCAAATTATACTGCGGAACTACTTCCGGTTTTTTCTTTGAAACATATTTTGTTTTCAATTGGAAGTTTTTCAATTACAGCACAACAGGTTTTAGCTGTTACACTGATTGTATTTCTAACCTTCATCAATACGCTTGGAGTAAAAAGTGGCGCAGGAGTTCAGAAAGTTTTTACCGGAGCAAAATTATTAGCGCTCTTCAGTTTAATTATTCTAGGATTGTTTGTAGGATTAAAAACAAATGTTTTCGGAAATAATTTTTCAGATGCGTGGAGTACAACACGAACAACGGTCAATGAGGACGGAAGTTTTTCTGTCACTACAATTTCAGGAATTGTTTTTCTTGCTGTTTTCGGAATGACATTAATGAATTCGCTTTTTTCCAGTGATGCATGGAACAATGTAACGTTCATTGCAGGAGAAATAAAAGAACCACAGAAAAATATTCCAAAGAGTTTATTTCTAGGAACATTGATTGTTACCATTCTTTATATTTCTGCAAATCTTGCTTATCTCGCATTGCTTCCTTTAAAAGGAGATCCGATTGCGAATGATGTAATGGGAAAAGGAATGCAATTCGCTGAAATGGGAAGGGTTGGTACCGCCGCAGCAACTGTTATTTTCGGAACGGTTGCAAAGACGATGATGGCTTTGTTGATTATGGTTTCAACCTTTGGTTGTAACAATGGAATTATTCTTGCGGGTGCGCGATTATATTACGCGATGGCAAAAGACGATTTATTTTTTAAGCGTGCCGAAAATCTCAATAAAAATTCTGTTCCTGCTTGGGGATTATGGATTCAATGCGTGTGGGCAAGTCTTTTGTGCTTTTCGGGAACGTATCACGATCTCGTGATCTATTGCACGTTCGCTTCCATGTTGTTTTATATCATAACCATCGCAGGACTCTTCAGACTGCGCAAAATAGAACCTGATACGGCACGGCCTTATAAAGCATTCGGTTATCCACTTCTTCCAGCACTTTATATTTTAGCTGCAGTGGCGATTTGTGTGAATTTGCTTTTTATGGATACAAGAAATTCTATTGCGGGATTGATTATTGTGGCGGTGGGAGTACCTGTTTACTTTATTCAGAAAGATGTACGGAAGGTTTAACGACAATGAACACAGAGAACATCCACAAATGGTTAGAACCAAGTTGCTATGAGATTTTTCTCTGTAACCTCTGTGAAAAACTTTGTGTACGCTGTGGTAAAAAAAATGTTTTTACAAATCTCTCCAAAAACTTTTCTGGCTCATCCACATAAAATAAAATCTTGTTCGCTTTTTTCTTCATTCCGAACATTCGGATAATTTCAATCGGTTCTTTTAATTCAATCAGAATATTTTGTGTTTCCAATCCACCGATCAATGCAATTCTGAAAATGGATTTATCTACCTCACCTCTTTTCCACACTTCAATTTTTTCAATATTATCGAATTCGACAATCGCGTCTGCTGCCATTCCCATATGCAATTCCAAAACGTTTTCATGAATCACATTCACCCGCGCTTTGATAGAACGGATATGCGCGAAGAGTTGCAGACAGGTATACGCGCTCAATCCTGTTATAATCCACGCAGTTGTTTTATTCCAATGAGCAAAAAGAAAATGCGTTCCTGTTGCTTCAATCAGAAAAACAAAAAGCAGACAACCGAGTACCATCGTCACACCACTTTTTTTATAATTAGAAAAAGTATTTTGATTATCAACGAAAGCAGTTCTGCTGAAGAAAGAATAATAGAAAACAGAAATCTCCGATGCGAAAATATCGGCCGCTTTTTTATTGCCGAGAACTTGTATAAGAATTTTTCTGCACTGTGCAAGGAAATCCAAACTAACTTCTGCCCCTTTTGCTGCGACTTCGACTTTATAAATTTTGTTGGCCTGTACAAACTTTCTCACTAATACAATAATGAGTGTAGTTTCTATAACCGGCGAAATAAAGATTTTCAAAAAGTGAACGACTTGATTCGATTCTGCTTTCAGAATAATTCCTGCAACAACAATTCCCCAGAATACAATGCGGAGCACAGTTGTTTTGCTGATTGAACTTCTGCGAATAACAAACAGATAGAGGAGAGGTGCTGTAATCAAAAGATCTCCGAGAATGGCAAGTGAGAATAATTGATTATTGTTTTTGAAAATAGGGGAAAGTGTGATGAGATAACAAGTGAAAAAAATGAATGTGGGAATACCGAAGAGCAGGAGGCGGGAAGGAGTACGAATTGTCGAAGTGGTCATGATTGATGAGTTACTTCCAGTTTTATAAAGGTACGAAATAAGCGTGAATTAGCAGAAATTGTGGTTAACCACATTATTGTACCAAGTGTGTTTCAAAAAAACACTTAGACAAATCTTTCCATCAACAAAATTCCAACTATAACTTCTCAAACCTCACATCATCTACCCAAATCGTCATATCATTATCTTTACTATTTGCAGTTAAACCAATCTCAATACTCGAATACATTTCTTTGGTTCCCTGTTGATCATATAAAATATCTTTTGGCAAGGTTGTATTCCCGGTTGTATTTATAATTTCTTGTCCGTCCTGCTTAAGTTTTATTGAACCTTTATTTTTCTGAGAAAGTTTCACTTCCCATTCAATATGCACCCACTGATCGCGTGGAAAATCAATTTCTTGTCCTGCAGTTTGAACAACATCTTTTTCATTAAACTTATATTCTATTCGCAGTTTATTATCAACTAAAGCAAGTCGCATTCCGGGCCCCGCACCTATAGCAGTTTGCTCTTCCAGATCAAAAAGGAATAACCATTCTGCTGATTGAGTTCCTTCGATATAGTACCATCCACTCACACGCATAGTTTCTCCTGACCAAAATGCCATATTCTGTTTTGCAATACTCGCCTTAGATGCGCCTTCGGAATCAGATTTTTTTGCAAAGAATTTTAAAGATTTATTTCCCGAATGAAATCGCGTACTGTCAACCGTAATTGAATTTTCACTCCTGGTCAATTGTGTGAAAGACCATTTTACATCGTTGGGTACTATTAAGTCACTCAATGCCGAGTAATTTTCAAAATCGTCCGTATAAAAATTCGGACCATCAAAAAATTTATGTTTATCGCAACCTATGATCAACAAAAAAACTAGCGAAGTAAATATTAATTGTTTCATTTTGTTTTTGGCTTAAATGTGTAACCAATACTTATTCCTGCCCACTGCTGAATTTGAAAATCTACCAAATAGGAAATCAATGGTGTGTAGGTGATTCGGTAAAACCAATGTTTGTCAGCAGGTTGATAACGATAACCTGCAATAACAGTAGTTAAAATAAAAAAACTTCCTTTTGTAGTAAACGTAAATCCTTGTCCCAAACCGAATTCAATTTTGTGGGCATTCTTGCCAATTAGAGCATTCGCCATAATAGGAAATACCAGACCTGTTCCATTGTTATGGTCAATAGGAGCAAGGCTGAATCCTGCACGCCAAGTAAAAGTTGTATTCTTTCTCTGGCAAAATGATTTTTCAAAATTTATAGAACCAAGTCCGCCGCTCCCTGCAATTTCAAAGTAGATGGATTTACGTTTTACGAAATGCGAAGAATCCATCTGGGCAAATGTTGCAATAGAAAAAGCAAGAAAAAAAATAATAAAAAGTTGTTTCACCATTCTGTGTTTCGAAAAGGATTTGAAGTACTAATGTACCAAATTACAATAATTATCCATTTACAAACGAATAGCACCATTTATCCAAAACGGATTTCCCATATTTGATAGAATTATTCCGAGAATGAAATCAGAAATCAGAGAACTTTTTTCTTTTACTGCCAGTGAACGGAATGGTACAATCGTTTTGCTCATCATTATAATTCTCTTAAGTATTTTCATCTCTTTGCAAGGCAAATTTATTTCTTTGCCAAAAGAAAATTTTACTGAATTCGACGCTTTTCTTGCAAGCATACCCTCTAAAAATGACTCTCTTCAAAATAAGTTTAAATACAATCCTCAAACAATAAATTCAGAACTTCCAACTAATTCAGAACAAGCAGGTGAACATAGTGTTTATCATACCAAAGAACTTTTCAATTTCAATCCAAATGAACTTCCTATTGACGATTGGGTCCGACTTGGATTAAGTCCAGCCCAAGCACGATCCATAAAAAAGTTTGAAGAGAAAGGAGGGAAGTTCGAATCCAAAGAAGATGTGAAAAAACTTTTTGTAATTTCTGCAGAACGTTATCAGGAATTAGAACCATTCATTGTACTTCCAGAGAAAAAAATGGAGGCTCAATCTTCTGATAATTCCAAATCAACAATTGCCAATAGGAAGGCACCTTCAATTGTCGAATTAAATACTGCTGATAGTTCACTCCTCGTCTCCGTAAATGGAATTGGTCCCGCATTCGCAAAAAGAATCCTTGAATACAGAGAGCGACTTGGAGGGTTTTGTAAAATAGAACAACTCAAAGAAGTTTTTGGAATTGATTCTACGAAATTCGTCTCCTTAAAAGATTTTGTAAAAGTTGATCCTTCTTATGTGCGGAAAATAAATATTAATTCTGCTCAGCCTTCTGATTTTAAAAAATTGCCTTATATTTCCTGGCCTGTCGCTAATGCATTGGTAAATTATCGCAAGGCACATGGAAATTATGGAAGTGTTGCTGCCATCAAAGGATGTGCTTTGATTACAGAGGAATTGTATAATAAGATTGCTTCTTATCTCTCTATTTAGGGAAAACCATTAATTTCACGGAAAACAAACCTTTGCGAATCTCCGCGCCCTTTGCGCCTTTGCGGTAAAGAGCATATTAGCAATATTTCATTTGAAACAACTTTCAACGTAAAGAAACGAGAAACACAAAGGTTCGCACAGAAACAAATTATGGACTCCATTAGAGATGCAATTCGCAACGTACCCGATTTCCCTAAACCAGGAATTCAATTCAAAGACATCACTCCCTTATTGCAGGATCCTGCATTAGGAAGAAAAATTATAGCAGAATTTGTATCTCGATTAAAAGGAACAAAAGTGGATGCCATCGCAGGAATAGAAAGTCGAGGATTTTTATTTGGCTACATGCTTGCTGTGGAAATGAATGTTCCATTTATTCCAATTCGAAAATCAGGCAAACTTCCTTGGAAAACTGTCGGCATTGATTATGCACTTGAATATGGAACCGCCAGAATTGAAATGCATGAAGATGCCGTGACGCCAGGAATGAATGTGATGATTCATGATGATTTGCTCGCAACTGGCGGAACAGCTTCTGCTGCTGCAAAACTCATTTTGAAAAAAGAAGGTAAAATTTCAGGTTTTTCATTTGTTGTTGAGTTAGGGTTTCTCGAAGGTGGAAAAAAGCTTAAACAGTATAGCGAGAATATTATTTCCTTGGTGACTTACTGAGTGAAAGTGCAAATGAAACACTTACCTGCATAGGAAACCTCCTGCTACCTGTGCCTATGAGTTCGTTGTTTTAAAAATTAACAGAAAGTTTCCCTTAAAACTGTTATTTTTGACCTCCAATTTTAGCAAAAGCATTTAATTAATCGCCAATTACTTTTCCCATGCAATTTAGCAATAACGAAAACCAAGAAATGATCGCCGGAATGATCCGCAAATTCGGTGAAGAACATATTCGCCCGAAAATGATGGAGTGGGATGAGTCTCAGGAATTCCCTGTGGATTGTATGAAAAAATTAGGCGAATTAGGATTGCTTGGTGTGCTTGTTCCGCAGGAATATGGTGGATCTGGATTTGGTTATTGCGAATATGTCACCGCAATTTCTGAATTGGCTAAAGTGTGTGGTTCAATTGGACTTTCAATGGCGGCGCATAATTCGCTTTGTACTGGACATATTCTGCAATTCGGAAACGAAGAACAGAAGAAAAAATATTTGCCATTGCTAGCGAGTGGAGAATGGATAGGTGCTTGGGGATTGACTGAACAAAATACAGGATCTGATTCTGGCGGAATGTTGACAACAGCAATTTTGGATGGTGATCATTATGTATTGAATGGTTCAAAGAATTTTATCACGCATGCAATTTCAGGAAATGTGGCAGTTGTCATTGCGCGCACCGGAGAAAAAGGTGATTCACATGGAATGACTGCTTTTATTATTGAAAAAGGAACAAAAGGATTTGCACCTGGAAAAAAAGAAAATAAATTAGGAATGCGTGCTAGTGAAACTGCGGAGTTGGTTTTTACCGATTGTCGCGTTCACAAAAGTCAGGTGATGGGGAAAGTAGGCGATGGTTTTATCCAAGCGATGAAAGTGTTGGACGGAGGAAGAATTTCCATTGCTGCATTATCGATAGGGATTGCACGGGGTGCTTATGAAGCTGCATTAAAATATTCACAAGAGCGTGAACAGTTCGGAAAACCAATTTCTGAATTTCAAGCTATTGCTTTCAAATTGGCAGATATGGCAACTGAAATTGAAGCTGCAGAATTGTTGACTATGCAAGCAGCTGATATGAAAAACCGTGGATTGAAAATGACGAAAGAATCGGCCTTCGCAAAATATTATGCTTCTGAAGTTGCAGTACGAGTTTCTACGGAAGGTGTTCAGATTTTTGGAGGATATGGTTATACAAAAGATTTCCCTGCTGAGAAATATTATCGCGATTCAAAACTTTGTACTATTGGAGAAGGAACTTCAGAAATTCAAAAACTCGTTATTTCAAGAGAAGTTTTGAAATAGTAAATGTTATAATATGTGAATGGGGCTGATCAGTGATCGGCCCTTTTCATTTGCATCCGTTTATCATCTGCATTTTCCGTTTGTATGAAGGAGTTCAATCAAGCCTATTTTTCCCTTATTTTTGCTACATAAAACAAGACCCAAACACTTACAATGAAAAAGGTAATTTTCTTCTTCGCTGCAGCATTCAGCATTTCACTTGCAGCACAAAAATTAGAACCGCTTACAAAAGCTCCTGAAAATTGGTTTAATCTTTCTTACACTACAGATAAAGTTCATGGTGTGCGCACCGAACAGACCTACACTGATCTAATAAAAGGGAAAAAAGCAGATACGCTTATTGTTGCAGTTCTCGACTCCGGTGTTGATTTTGATCATGAAGATTTAAAAAGTATCATGTGGCATAATCCCGGTGAAATTGCCGGCAATGGAATTGATGATGACAAAAACGGATATATCGATGATATTTATGGTTGGAATTTCATTGGTGGAAAAGATGGAAAAAATGTAGAATGGGACAATCTTGAATTGGTTCGTTTGCTTCGTCCATTAGATAAAAAATACAAAGGATTTACGGAAGCAACTTGCCCGCCTTCTCAAAAGGAAGAGTTTAAAAAATATGTTGACCTTAAAAAGATTTACGATCAAAAATATTCTGAGAATCAAAAAAATCTTGACACGTACACACAGATTAAAGGTTTGATGGATGGAATGAAAAAGGATATTAAGAAACAATTGGATATCGATACCGTTTTATATAAAGACTTCCAGAAATATAATCCTTCTGATAAATACAAAGGAATTGCTGCGTTTGTAAAATTGTTCTGCAAGAATGAAGAAGATTATGCAAGTTTTAATTCAGGTATTGATGAAGGGTTTAAGCAATTGTTTGACATGGTTAATTACAATCTGAATCTAGATTATGATCCTCGTTATATTGTTGGAGATAATTATGAAGATGCAACAGAAAAATATTATGGAAACAATGATGTAAAAGGTCCTGATTGTTTACACGGAACACACGTTGCAGGAATTATTGCCGCAAATCGTTTTAATAATCTTGGAGTATTAGGAATCGCAACTCCTGTGAAAATTATGGCAATTCGCGCTGTGCCGAATGGCGACGAACGCGACAAAGACATTGCAAACGGAATTCGTTATGCGGTTGACAATGGAGCAAAAATCATCAACATGAGTTTTGGAAAAGCTTATAGCTTCAACAAAGGTGCAGTTGATGCAGCTGTAAAATATGCAGAAAGCAAAGGTGTTCTGTTAGTTCATGCAGCAGGAAATGATAATCAAGACAATGATAAAAATGCTGATTTCCCGAATGATCATTTTGAAGGCGGTGGAATTGCAAGTAACTGGATTGAGGTTGGAGCTTTGAGCTGGAAAGATGGAAAAGAAATTGTGGCTCCTTTTAGTAACTATGGAAAAACACAAGTAGATGTATTTGCTCCGGGAGTTGATATTAAATCTTGTAAAGTAGGTGGTGGTTACCTAGATGAAAGCGGAACAAGTATGGCATCTCCAGTTACTGCAGGAGTTGCAGCAGTCTTGATGATTTATTTTCCGACATTATCACCAGCAGAAATAAAAAGTATCATTGAAACATCTTCGGATAAATCAATGGCAACGAAAAAAGTAAATCGCCCAGGAGGAAAAGAAAGAATCATTCGCAAGAAAAAAGGATTAAAAGCGAAGAAAGTAAAATTCAATACGTTAAGTACTTCGGGAGGGATGGTTGATTTATATGCTGCATTCCAGCTGGCGGAAACGATGTCGAAAAAATAATTCGCAATAAATTTTAAGAATGAAAGCTCTTCAGAAATGGAGAGCTTTTTTTGTTTTAATAGAAAAACTCAATTAGGAAATTTCTCCAATTAATTCATTATGTTGCCACGATATAGAATCATTAAAAAGGAGGAAATCAATCTGATTTTTTACCGCTAAGTCGCAACGAGCGCAAGGTTTCGCAAGGGTAAATTCAAAGCTAAACTTAATGAATAGTAATTGCTTTTTTTAGTGTTTTCCCCTGTGCCTCCGAGCCTTTGTGGCTAAAAAACTCAACAAGAAAATTTCTCCTGATCCATTTCCTCTGCGTCATCAGCGAAATCTGCGTGCCCCCAACTCAAGAAGGAAATTTCTCCTGATCCATTCCCTCTGCGAAATCCGCGAAATCCGCGTGCCCCAACTCAACAAGGAAATTTCTCCTGATTCATTCCCTCTGCGTCATCAGCGAAATCTGCGTGCCCCCAACTCAAGAAGGAAATTTCTCCTGAT
>JBBRYH010000046.1:0-29625 GCA_038237845.1 Bacteroidia bacterium | reverse complement strand
TGCGATGTAGAGCACAACGAAAGAATCAATTAATTGGGAGACTACAGTTGATCCAGTTGATCGCAACCAAATTAATTTACCACCTGTGCGTTTTCTGAAAAACCAAAATACAAAGGAATCGACAAGTTGGCCAATAATAAAAGCGGTTATACTTCCTGCGATTATCCATTGTGATTGTCCAAAAACCAAGTTGAATTGTGTATCGTTTACAACATTTGGAATAGAGCCTGCTGGTTCACCGGTAAAAGCATGGGGCATCATGGCGAGGTATACAATCAGAAAACAAAATCCGATCATAAAAGCAGTGATGACAGAAATGGTTCGAACAATTTTAGGGCCGTAAAATTCATTGATCGTATCCGTTACGAGAAAAACAATTGGCCAAGGCAAAATACCGATGATGGAAACAAAAGATCCAATTTCCCAACCTCCTATATGAATATGAGCTACAAATAATTTGGAGCTAATTAATTCTGCAGTAATGGCGCTTGTAATAAACACACCAGTCAGAATTAATAAAAGTTTCGTTTTTCTTGAAAGCGTAATCATATATCTAAAGTAGAAAGAAACTTTTCAATTTCATCCATCACCTTTTCTAACTCTGCTTTTGTAATACAATACGGCGGCAAAACATATAAAATATTACCAAGTGGTCTTAGAATAATTCCCTTTTCGATAAAATAGGAATGAACTTTATCTGCTAAAGGGTTCAAATATTCTGTTGCGTCCGGAGTTTTTATTTCAATTGCAAAAATAGTTCCTAAGGAGCGAACATGTTTGACAGCCTTATTTTTTTCGAACCGTTTTACTGCAACGCTCATTGAATTACTCAAGTCGGTAATCCTTTGCATTGTATTTTCTATTTGAAACAAATCCAAACTTGCATTTGCTGCAGTGCAGGCAATTGGATTAGCAGTATATGAATGGCCGTGAAAAAATGTTTTGGTTTTGTCTGAAGTTAAAAATGCCGCGTGAATTTCCTCCGTACAAACTGTTGCACCCAATGGAAGAAATCCACCTGTCAATCCTTTTGATAAACAAATAATATCCGGTTTATTTTTGCAATAATCTGTCGCGAACATTTTGCTGGTTCGACCGAAACCTGTCATTACTTCATCCGCAATTGACAAAACATTCTTCGATTTTGCTAAACGCAGTAACTCATCCAATGCTTCCTGATTATACATAACCATCCCTCCTGCCCCTTGTACCAAAGGCTCGAAAATAAATGCAGCAACTTCATCCGTCAATGCATTTTTCATCGCTAGAAAACTTTCCTGTTCTTTACCTGGTATAGGCACTGGAATGTGAATTACTTCAAAAAGCATTTTATCGAAGGCTTGCGAAAAAACATTTCTTGCACCTACAGACATACTTCCGAACGTATCTCCGTGATAAGCATTTTCAAAAGCAATTATTTTTGTCCTTGGTTTTTCGGAATTATGCCAAAATTGAAAAGCCATTTTCAAAGCAACCTCTACGGATGTTGAACCATCATCGGAATAAAAAACTTTATTCATAGCAGGGAAAAAGGCCAATAATCGTTCGGCTAATTTCACAGCAGGTTCATGGGTAAATCCAGAAAAAATTGCATGCTCAAGGATTTGCATTTGCTCGGTAATTTTTTGAGCAATGTATTTATGGGAATGTCCGTGGAGATTTACCCACCAAGAAGCAATTGCGTCAATAAACGATTTGCCGTTTTCATCAAACAATAAGGTTCCTTCTCCACGCACAATAGTATGCAGAGGCTCCAAATTCAATTGAGAAGTA
The DNA here is from genome assembly GCA_038237845.1 of Bacteroidia bacterium. Classification (GTDB taxonomy): domain Bacteria; phylum Bacteroidota; class Bacteroidia; order Palsa-965; family Palsa-965. The sequence continues at coordinate 27,852 of JBBRYH010000046.1, read as the reverse complement.
AAAGGATGCCAGACGGATTTTAAATCACGTTCAGCAAGGGATTTTTGTTTTTCAGGATTCATATTCGAATCCTTGAATTATAAGTTCGGCTTGAAGATCGCTGCATATTTGCTAACGACTTCTTTATTGATCACACTTTCTTTATTGATACGACCTAAACATTTATGACCGCTATAGGATAAAATGATGTCTTCAGATAATTTGTGTGGAGGTCCGTTAAAAACAATTCCTAAAACGGGAATGTTTCGCATACGTAAAGCATCAATTGACAAGATCGAATGATTTATACTTCCAAGATAATTTTGAATCACTAAAACAACTTCTGCCTTGGTTTTAATAATGATATCCACGATAAACTGCTTATCATTAATAGGAACCATTAATCCACCTGCACCTTCAATGATTAATGTGTTAGTGGTTTCTGGAATATTAATATTGTCGAGTTGAATATTCTGTCCTTCTAATTCTGCAGCAGCATGCGGAGACATATATTGCTTCAACACATAACTCTCCGGATGAATTACTGTTTTCGGATTTGTTATATACTTCTTGATTTTGTCAGCATCTGTAGAAAAGAAACTTCCGGTTTGAATCGGTTTCCAATAATCAGCATGTAGCGCTTCAGCAAGAATTGCCGAAACAACCGTTTTGCCAACATCAGTACCAATGCCTGTAACAAAAATTCTTTTCATAGTCACCGTTTATCAGGTTTCCCAAATGTCGTAATAAGATTCCTTTATACCAAAATCAAATGCTTTCAGCGATAATTCTCAGAAGTTCGTCTATTTCTATAGGGTGATTGTAGGCATGAATAATTACCCTTAAACGCTCTTTTCCTTCTGGAACTGTAGGAGATAGTACTGCCCTTAGGTCATACTTTTGCAATTGGCATTTATTCGCTATTTCCTTCGTTTTTTGATTTCCTCCAACTATGATTCCCTGGATAGGGGTTTCAGAATCTAATAATTGAATAGAGGGATATTCGGCTGCTTTTTTACGGAAATAGCTTACAAATGTAAAAAGCTGCTCTCGGATTTCATTGGCTTTTTGAAAAGAATCAACTGCACATTTTAAAACTGCCAAATCGTGAATGGGCAAAGCAGTTGTGTAAATAAAAGGTCGTGCAAAATTTACCAAATAATCACGTAGCATCTTGCTTCCTGCAATTCCTGCCCCATGACAACCTGCAGCTTTTCCAAAAGTCAATAACCTAGCAAAAATTCGATGTTGCAAATTCAGACTTACGGCAATTCCTTCACCATTTTCTCCATACAGTCCATTGCTATGTGCTTCATCCAGTATAAGTGAAGCATTATATTTTTCACACAGTAAAACAATTTTTTCTAATGGACATTTATCTCCATCCATAGAATAAACTGCCTCAACAGAAACAAAAACTTCGCCTTCAGATTTACTTAGATGATCTTCGAGTTCGTCGAGATTATTATGCGAAAAGCTTCTAGACTTCGCATTTGACATTTTGATTCCATCACGAACAGAAGCATGAATTAATTCATCGAAAATTATGGTGTCATTTCGTTGTGGAATACAAGAAAATAAAGAAAGGTTAGCTGTATAACCAGAATTAAAAAGAAGAAACGCTTGCGATTTATAGAAACTTGCCAGATTTTTTTCAAGCGCTTCAGCATAGACAGAATCACCAGCAAGTAATCTTGATCCACCTGAGCCGATCAGTTGATTTACATTTTCTGATTTAATTCTTTTCCATTCCTTTTCAACATTACGAATCAAATTTCCAGATCTAGCAAACCCCAAATAATCATTGGAACAAAAATCAATCAGGGAAGAATCAGATGGAGTTAATTCTCGAAAGGAATTGGAATCTTTTCTTATTTGCAATTTTTCAGCCATTCTGCTTTCGGCACCACTTCTCTTGGAAAAATCAAACGCAGAAAAATTCTCACTCATATAAAACTACTTATATGGATCAACCATGTCGGGATCAATACGAATGCCAAACATTGCACTATAAGTCCAAATATTATGCACAATTGATCCACCTGGGTCTACAGCAGGATTTTTGAAATATTTATATTCTGCCATTGGTTGAAAGAACAAAAAGATGCCGGGATAAAGTTGAATATCAGCTACTGGACTTGCCGTAAAAAACATACTATTCGCCATTGCATCACCACCGAATAAATTAATTCGGTCGACATTATTAAAACTAAAGAATCCAACTCTTCCATTAGCACTCAATGAAAAGCGTTTACGTGCTTCAGGCCAAAAAGGAAATTCGCATTGAACAAATAATTTATCAAAGCGAAAACTTTCATCATAAAGGATAACTTGACTTGTAGTTACAGTTTGTCGCACTTCTAATTTTGTAAGGAAGAATTTTTCGAAATTCATTCCTAAACCTAATCTGAAATTCTGCACAGGGCAAAGAACATTCAGATCGTAAAATGTAGTTGTATTATTCGCACGGAATTTAAACGAACCCGTTTCCAAGGTACTTCCTTGCTTATTGTAAATTGAGGAATGAGTGAGTTCGGAATACCAAAAAGCCTTACCTACTCCATAACCTACTGAAAGAAAATACTTCTCATTGTTTTTGCTTGGCTGAGTATACCAATGCATTTGAAATTGTCCCACGCATTTTCCGCTGATGAACATGGCAAGCAAGACCAACAATCGGAAAGTTTTATTCAAAACAAAATTATTTGGCGGTTACTTCTTTTGAAATTTCTGCACGTGTATTATTCGGTCGGCCATTTTTGAAAGCTTTACTCGGTTGCAAACCTAGTGCTGCAAAAAGTTCCATGTCTTCGTTAAAATCAGGATTTGGTGTAGTCAATAATTTATCGCCTGCAAAAATTGAATTTGCGCCAGCAAGGAAACACATCGCCTGACCTTCTTGATTCATTGATAATCTGCCAGCTGATAATCGAACTGCAGATTTCGGCATTACAATTCTCGTCACAGCAACCATTCTTACCATATCCCAAACAGATACCGGTTTTTGATTTTCTAAAGGAGTTCCTTCTACAGCAACCAAAGAATTAATTGGAACTGATTCTGGATGTGGATTCAAACCACTTAACGTTTTTAGCATCCCTAAACGATCATCTGCCTTTTCACCCATTCCAATAATTCCGCCTGAACAAATTGTCATTCCCGCTTTACGCACATTTTTCAATGTATTCAAACGATCATCATAAGTTCGGGTAGAAATTACTTCCGTATAAAATTCAGACGAGGTATCAAGATTATGATTGTACGCGTACACACCAGCATTGGATAATTTCTGGGCTTGTTCTTCCGTCAGCATACCTAACGTACAACAAACTTCCATATCTAATTTATTGATGGTTTGTACCATTTCTAATACAGTATCAAAATCAGAATTATCACGTACTTCTCTCCAAGCGGCACCAAGGCACATACGAGAAGCTCCACCGGTTTTTGCTTTTTCAGCAAGGCCGCGAACTTCATCAACACCCATTAATTTGTGGACTTTTACGTCAGTATTGTATCGAGCTGCTTGAGGACAATAACTACAGTCTTCAGAACAACCCCCTGTTTTTACAGAGATGAGCGAACTCACTTGTACCTCTTGAGGATTGTGGTATTGACGATGAATTGTAGCTGCGCGAAAAACCAACTCCAACAATGGAGTATTATAAAGATTTTGCAACTCTGCCTGTGACCAATCGTGTCTAATGTCGTTCATAAAATTTGCCAGTGTTTCAAAGATAACGAAATAGTTGAGAGATTCGATTAGGCCTTAATAGCTGTTGATAATCAGTGAAATAAGGTTATAAAAACGAATAAATTCTTCTTATTTCCACAAATTCTGACCAATAACATTCGATGTATATTTGCATATGCGAATCGATATCATTTCAGTTGTTCCTGATTTACTAATTAGCCCGTTTGATCACTCTATAATGAAACGTGCAAAAACAAAAGGATTAGCAGAAGTAAATCTTATTAATCTCAGGGAATATTCAACTGATAAACATAAAACTGTAGACGATTATGCGTTTGGCGGTGGGGCCGGTATGGTTTTGAAAATCGAACCAATTGTTGCCTGTATTGAGGATTTGAAATCTCAACGCAACTATGACGAGATCTTGTATATGTCACCCGACGGTGAATTGTTTGATCAGCCAATGGCCAATCGAATGTCAAATTTTAAAAATCTATTAATTCTTTGCGGACATTACAAAGGTGTAGATGAGCGGATACGTGAGCATTTTATTACAAGGGAGATTTCTGTAGGGAATTTTGTTTTATCTGGTGGAGAATTAGCTGCTGCTGTTGTGGCCGATGCTATTTTACGTTTATTGCCTGGTGTTTTGAATGATGAAACTTCAGCATTAAGTGATTCCTTTCAAGATAATCTGATTGCTCCACCCGTTTATACTAGGCCTGCAGAATTCCGTGGTTGGAAGGTCCCTGAAATATTACTTTCTGGACATGAAGAGAATATCCGTCAGTGGCGTCACGATCGTTCTGTGGAGCGTACCCAGGAAAGAAGACCAGGATTATTGAAATAAGGGAGGATGAATTAGGCTAATTTTCTCAATTTCTCGTTTGCATTTCCCTAAAAAGCCTATATTTGCATCCCTTTTTAGAACATATTTAAATAAACCAAGTCATGAATCTTTTACAATACGTTGAATCACAACTAATTACAAAGTCTGTTCACCCTGAATTTAAAGGTGGGGATACTGTAACAGTTCATTATAAAATTAAAGAAGGCGAAAAAGAACGCGTTCAGATGTTCACTGGTGTTGTTTTACAGCGTCGCGGACATGGACCAGTTGAGTCATTTACAGTCCGTAAAATGTCTAACGGTGTTGGTGTTGAGCGTATTTTCCCTGTTAACACTCCTTATATCGATAAAATCGAGATTAAGAAAAAAGGTGTTGTACGTCGTGCACGTATTTTCTATCTACGCGAATTGACTGGAAAGAAAGCTCGTATTCAGGAGAAAATTCAATTGACAGAAACTCCGGTTACTGCTGGATAAAAATAATTATTGCAAAAAAAATCCATCTTTTACGAGATGGATTTTTTTGTGCTTAAAAATTCTGATTATTCTTCATTTAGAATCAAAAGACCTTCGATTGGCCAAGAATAATTTTGTGAAATATCTTCAACAAAACTCGCTCCATGCTTCAAATAATAAGGCATAAAGTTTTCAAATCGTTCCTGAAGAATTCCACCAGGAAGTATTTTTTCTCTGAGTTTACGAATCTGATTAATTGCAGTTTCCTGTTTTTGTTTGGCAGCACGCATCACTTTCGCTTCAAGATTTTCTAATGCATTAATTTGTTTTTGTAATTCTGCATCAACAGTTCCATTCAAGGTTGGATCAATAGGAATAATTTTTTCACGCACAACTTCAAATATTTTTTTCAATCCTTCCTTTTCGGAATCCAGAGAAGTAGTGTCGCCTGAATTTTTCTTCACAAAAGATTTGATTAATTCCTCCACATCACCTAATAATTCAGTAACTGAAATTTCAAATTTCGAAAGTCGTTCATTCGAATTTTTATCCAGCAATAAAGCAAAATGCCTTGGTTGAAGAATTGGAAAAGTAACTTTGAATTCATCAAACATTGTTTTGTATTCCAACCAATAGGAAATCTCTCCAGGTCCACCCACATAGGCAAGATTAGGAAGAATGGTTTGCTGATAAATCGGTCGCAACACGACGTTAGGACTGAAATTTTCTGGATGACTATCGATCTCGGAAAATAATGCTTCAAGCGTAAAACTGATATCAGTATTTAAGACTTTGTATTTTCCATCCACCTCTTCAATTCTTTCTCGGAGGTTTTCTTTCATGTAAAAAAGGTTAATGTTTCTTGGATTTACCTGTGCACTATAACCAATCTTCTCTAAATCTTTAATTGAGATATTTACTAAACTTTCTGCCTCCTTCTTTTCAACTTCGCGTTTCATGGTTGGAGCAAATATTTTTTTTAATCTTGAATCATTCGCATCCAAAATTAAAATACTTCCATTGAACAAAGTGTTCACAAAACTCCTTGTCGCTTCCGCTAATGAACGTCCGGGACGATAGGCCTCTTCAAGTATTTTATTTAATTGAATTGCATTAGCAGAATCGCCCAACAAATTTTTAATATCCGAAAGCATTGAAGTAAGTGAATCCGTTCTAAGATCCCCTACTGCTCCTTTAGCATTAGTTTCCCAAATAAGTTTTTTTCCAAAAACATTTACTGAACGAATTTCTTCAAAATCATGGTCTTCAGATGCCATCCAATAAATGGGAATGATTTTTTTACACAACAAGTTTGATTGCACTTCTGCCAAGCGAATGGTAGAAATGATTTTATAAATAAAATATAGTGGCCCGGTAAACAGACAAAGTTGATGTCCCGTGCAAACCGCCATTGAGCCAGGCAATGCAAGTTCATCAATCAATTTATTATTTATGTCTATTCCTGTTTTCTTATACTGATCACGAATCACCTCTACGAGAACCGAACGATTTTTCTCATCATACATCAATTTAGATGCTGCTAATTTATATCCTTCGTTTGTTGTAGGAAAAGCATAAAAGGAACTCAGCTCTTTCTTATTTGAAACATAATCAACAAATAGTTTCGAAAACTGTTTCGATTCGGAAAAAGAAATGGATTTTGCAGAAAATTTATTCACAGCAACAAAGGTAAGTGATTAGTATATTTGTTTTATGACAAAATTGCCTCCTGAATTGAAAGAAAATCCTTGGAAAACGCTTAACTCAGCAATGGTGTATGAGTCGCCGTGGATAAGTGTAACGAAACATGATGTTACAAATCCGGGAGGGTTACCTGGAACTTATTCTGTTGTACATTTTAAAAATCTTGCAATTGGAGTAGTAGTTTTGGATGAACATCATAATACATGGCTTGTGGGTCAATATCGTTATCCGATCAATCAATACACCTGGGAGATACCGGAAGGTGGCGGAGATCCGAATATAGATCCGCTGGAATCAGCAAAACGTGAATTGCATGAAGAAGCTGGAATAAAAGCTGGAAGATGGACAAAGATTCAGGAAATGCATTTGAGTAATTCTGCAAGTGATGAATTTTGCATTTTATATTTGGCGCAAGAACTTACATTGGGAAAAGCAGAACCCGAGCCAGATGAAGAACTGCAATTGGTAAAACTTCCCTTTGAAGAGGTGTATCAAATGGTAATGAATGGAAAAATTACCGATAGCCTAAGTGTTACTGCAGTTTTGAAAGTGAAGTTGATGTTCCTTGAAGGAAAAATCTAAAGTCAATAGTTATTTAATTTTACTTTAGACTTCCAAGTTATTTCGCAAATTCCATTTCTTTCAAAAGATATCCTGCGCCTGCAAATTTATCGATGATAAATAAGGTGTACCGTACATCCAAAGAAATATTTCTACAGATGGACGGGTCATAATTTACATCACTCATAGTACCTTCCCAAACACGATCGAAATTTGTTCCGATAAGATTTCCATTTGCATCTAACACTGGACTGCCTGAATTTCCACCAGTCGTATGATTGGTTGCAATAAAAGTGGTATGCATTTTTCCATCTTTTTTATCCGCATAAGTACCAAAATCTTTCTGCTCCCAAAGTTTACGAAGTTTAGCGGGAACATGATAGTCAAAAGTTGTAGAATCTTCTTTTTGCATTACACCATCAAGTGTGCAAAACCAATTGTATTTCATTCCATCAACTGGTGCATAATCCTTTACTTTTCCATAAGCAATACGTAAGGTTGAATTTGCATCTGGATAATATTTCTTCTCAGGAAATACTTCCATTTGAGCTTTCATATATACTCTATTCAATCTACTTACTTCATCATTTGCTTTCGCCTGTTCATGATATGTGGAAGCATAATAATATTGTGTTAATTCTGCCGCTAGTGCATAGGCAGGGTCTTTTGAAAGTTTCTTCCAATCACTGGTTTTATAATTTGTAAGGAACGTCAACAACTTCGTCGAGTCGGTAAACATAGTTTTTGCAAACAACTGACTAAAATATTTTTCAAAATCGCCATTGTATTTCGATTTAACGAGCGAAAACACTTTAGGTTTATTGCCATAATCAATTTTTGTTGCATTATGTTTCGCATCGAATATTTCCAAAAAAGTTAGAGGTTGATTCATTTGTTCATCGACTGTAGAAAATAATGCCACTGCCGTTTTCCTATCAACATCAATATTATAATTTTTAAAGTATCCAGAAACTCCGCCTTGCAAACTTGCAAGCTGTTCGCTGATTTTTTTCTGATCAGGTGTGGTCTGTATACTCAAATCGAAAAGTCGCTGAAAAGATCTGCAATAAGCGATGATTTCTACTGAGAAGCAACCTTCACTCATCAGATCTACTGATTTCTGCCAGGGCTCCAAATTTTTATAGGCTACTTCCATCTGCGAAAGCAAGTTTCCATATTTCATCTTTTTATTTGGATCGGCATCAACTCGAGATTGAAATTCTTTTTCATGAGCTTGCTTTTTTTCTATCGCTTTGCTTTCTTTCAATCCTTTTGCTTCGCCCTGCCACTTTTTCCATGCGTTTGCAGTTCCATTTCTTTTCGCTGCATATTGAATTTTCACCTTTACACTTTTATGCATTCCTTCTTCCATTATTCCAATTCGCTGCGTACGCAAATTTACTTTTACAGGATCAGAAACATTCGCAATTAAATTTACACCCCAAGAACTCAGATACTCTGTAGTTCTTCCAGGGAAACCATAAACCATTGTAAAATCATTCTCACCAATTCCATTTGCATTTATCTTGAAAAAATGTTTTGGTGTATAAGGAACATTTTCTTTTGAATATTTAGCTGGTTTATTATCCTTATCCGCATAAATTCTGAACAAGGAAAAATCTCCTGTTTGTCGCGGCCACATCCAATTATCAGAATCGCCACCAAAATTTCCTATTTGTTGCGGAGGAGCCCCAACCATTCTTATGTCTGTAAATGTTTGTGTCAAAAACATATAATATACATTCCCATAATAAAACGCACGAACCATTGCCTCTACTCCATCTTTTGTATTTTCTTTTTCTATGGCTTTGGAATTTCTTTCAATTATTTTTGCTCTTGAAATTTCGCTCATCGTATCCTGAACATCTTTCAGAATTCGAGTAGTTACATCTTCCATATTTACAATGAAAGTTGCAGTAAGTCCAGGGCAAGCCAATTCTTCTTCCTGATTCATTGCCCAGAAACCATTATCCAGATAATTATGCTCTACAGAACTGTGATACTGAATGAAACTATAACCGCAATGGTGATTCGTAAGCAATAAACCTTTGTTAGAAATTAATTCAGCAGTGCAACCACCACCAAATTGCACAACAGCATCTTTCATGCTGGATTTATTCACGCTGAAAATATCTTCAGCAGACAATTTAAATCCGTTGGCCTGCATATCTGTAATGGTCAATTGGTCCAACAGAATTGGAAGCCACATTCCTTCGTCGGCACGCAACAATGAAAATGATGAGAGCACCAGAAAAAGAAAGGGTAGAATAATTTTATGTTTCATAGGATGCAAATATTGAAGTGCTAAAATAAGGAGAAATTTAAATGAATAATAGGAATCTACTCACGTTCCCATTTTCTGGAATTTCTTCCTGAATGGCGAATGATTTGGAGCTGATTTCTTTTTGCAATACGAAGCAATTTTCTTCGCAATCTTTTAGGGTAAAAATTTTTTCGAATGTGACCGAAATTTGATCTTGATTTTAGAATTCCTATTTCAGAAAGGACATCAGAAGCTGCCGATGCACAACGCATTCCTAAGAAAGCATAATCGTAAGGGCAAGAAATCGAATAGTTCTTTTCGATATTTTTCAATTGTAGATATTGTGAATCAGAAACAGGGAATCGAATAGAAGTGTATTGGCGACCGATTGTATCTTTTATCCATTTGTCGACATCTTCTCGAACATAACCACCCACAATGTGTTTGTGATGAGAAATTATATGCCAACCATCCTTTGGTCTAAAACTAAAAATTTCCGAATCAACCTGGATGGAAACATGACCGCCATGAATCCCTCCGAACATTTTACGTTCTGAACTTTTATATCCTGGAGCAGGTTTTGAACCGTAAAGAAAATGAACTGTAATGAATTTTGCTTGAACCGAATCAGATTGTCCAAAACTGAAAGGCGGAAAAAATAAATAAATAAATAAAAAAGCAGCACTTGATAATTTCATTTGCTATCCACTTTATTATTATTCAACAACATCTCCATACAAATCAAACTCTTCAGCTTTTGTAATTTTTACATTCGCAAAATCGCCAACCCTTAAATAGGTATTCTTTGCATCGACCAATACTTCATTATCTACTTCCGGCGAATCAGCTTCGGTTCTTCCAATAAAATAATCGTCTTCTTTTCTATCAAATAAAACTTTGTAAGTAATTCCGACCTTCTTTTGATTTATTTCAAATGAAATTCCTTGCTGAAGTTCCATTACCGCTTCCGCACGTTGTTGTTTTACTTCAGCAGGAACATCGTCCACTAAATCATGCGCTGAAGTATTTTCCTCATGGGAATATGTAAAGATCCCTAAACGATCAAAACGTGTTTCCTCCACCCACTTTAACATTTCCTGATGATCTTCTTCCGTTTCTCCTGGATAACCCGCAATCAAAGTAGTACGAAGTGTAATTCCCGGAACTTTTTCGCGTATTTCATTAACTAGATCAATAGTCTTTTGTTTTGTTGTTCCGCGTTTCATGCTCTTCAACATTTTATCTGTGATGTGCTGCAATGGCATATCCAGATAATTACAAATTTTAGGTGTATTGCGCATTACATCTAAAACTTCCATTGGAAATCCACTTGGAAAAGCATAATGCAATCGAATCCAATCAATACCTTCTACTTCGGCAAGTTTGGTCAACAATTCATCCAAATTTCTTTTGCCATAAATATCTAATCCATAATAAGTTGAATCCTGTGCAATTAGAATCAATTCCTTTGTTCCATTTTTTGCTAATGTTTTAGCCTGCGCAACAAGTTCTTCAATCGGAGTAGAAAGATGTTTTCCGCGCATCAATGGGATGGCACAAAAAGAGCACGGCCGATCACAACCTTCTGATATTTTTAAATAAGCATAATGTTGAGGTGTAGTAAGAATTCTTTCCCCGACTAATTCATGTTTGTAATCTGCCTTTAATGTTTTCAGCAAACGCGGCAGATCACGGGTTCCAAACCAAGCATCTACTTCAGGAATGTCTTTTTCAAGTTCAGGTCGATATCGTTCACTTAAACAACCAGTAACAAATACTTTTTCTACCATTCCTTTATTCTTCGCATCCACAAATTGAAGAATGGTATCAATACTTTCCTGTTTCGCGTTATCAATAAAGCCGCAGGTATTTATAATCACAATTGCAGAATCATCTGATTTGCTCTCATGTTCCACTTCAAATTTATTTCCTTTCAATTGCCCCATTAAAACTTCAGAATCGAAAATATTCTTCGAACAACCGAGTGTAACGACATTGACTTTATTTTTCTTTAAGGTCTTAGTTTTCATTGGGTACAAAGGTAAGGCAGAGAAGTCGCAGTTTCACCAGAATATTGCCGATTTTTGTCGAATAAGACTACTAGAATCTAAAATAAAAAGGGCTTATAAAACGACTACTAAGTAACGCATTGAATTTTCATTTCGTAACTTAGTACAATTAGATTTTTGATATGAAGACGCTTGCTTTTCTGCTTTTATTGATAACAACAGCACTTTCGAATGACCCTTCCACAATTCACCAATCCGATGATATTGTTGGAACATGGATGAACCAACAAAACATGCTCAAAGTTCAGGTTTACAAAGTTGGTGGAGAATATAGAAGCAAAATTCTATGGTTTCAGGATGCACATTATAAGGCTAAGATGGCGGATTGCAAAGATGAAATGAATCCAGATCCCAAATTGCGTGAACGAAAGATTCTTGGATTGGAGGTTGTTACTGGACTTCAATTTAACAAAGAAGATAATAACTGGCAGGATGGAAAAATTTACGATTCAAATTCGGGAAACACTTACGATTCTGAAGTGAATATGAATACACCATCAACGATTACTGTAACCGGTTATTGGATGTTTACTTGGCTTGGTAAAAGCATGAATTTTTATCGTGTCAATGAATAGCAGTTCATGATATTTTGACCCCGATAATTAATACATCATCAACTTGTTCTAAATTACCTTTCCATTCGTCAAAGGTTTTTTCAAGAATACTCTTCTGTTCACTTAATTCATTTTGTGCGATTGCCACAAGCTTTTGTTTCAATTGAGCATAGCGGAATTTTTTTCCCTTTTCACCACCGAACTGATCTGCAAAACCATCCGTTATGGTATAAACAATATCTCCCGACACTAGTTGAATAGATTGCAGGGTAAAATCTTTTTTCTCAGATCCCGACAATCCTACGGCTTGCTTATCGGCTTTGTATTCAATTATTTCACCGTTTCTATAAAGCCAAAGTGGATTATTTGCGCAGGCGAAATCTAATTTTTTGTTTTTGAAATCAAAACTGCAAAGGACACAATCCATTCCATCTCGAGAAAGCTCTTCTGTACCTTCAGGATTTAAGGATGAAATTATGGAGTCTCGTTGTGCATTAAGTAATAAATCAGGTCTTGCTATTTTGTGACTTAAAGTTAACTCATGCAAGAATGAAATATTTAGCAAAGACATAAAAGCACCTGGTACTCCATGTCCCGTGCAATCGCCTGTTAAAAAAAGAAATTTTCCTTCAGGTGTTTCATCCGCCCAGTAAAAATCTCCACTAACAATATCTTTTGGCTTGTAGAAAATAAAATAATCAGGCAACTGTTTTTTGAGCAGTTTATCAGAAGCTAATAAAACCCCTTGAATACGTTTTGCATAATGTATGCTACTAAGAATGTCTTTATTTTTTTCCTCGATGACGTCATTTTTTATTTCTAGTTCGTTTTCATAATCTTCATTTCCAGAACGAAAATATTGCAATACATAATATAAAATGGCAAAGACTGACATCAATCCAAATGTCCAATAAAGCATTTCTTCTTGAGCAGAAAATTTTTGTACAGGTACGAAATTACTTTGGTACCAAGTGGCAAAATAGAATCCAGCAATACTGACTAAAAAAAATAAATAACGCTGACCCTTATGATTAAAAATAAGAATCGGGATTGTGGAAGTTGTGAAAAAGAAAAACTTGTCTCCCATTTCGGCACTGTTAAACATACAAATTGCCGTAATACCTAGAATAGGACAAAATGTAAAAAAATACTTTGCAAAGGTTAGCCATCCTCTTTTTTGAAAATATACTGGCAAAAGAAAACTTATTATAAATGAAACCGGGAAACCAATAATTGGAAACATTCCCAAAAAAACAGCCATTAGAGCAAAAATCGTCATGATCCAAGCCAAAACAAGACTCATGCGATTGATCAGGACAACTGATTTTCGTTCGCTTACATTTTCTGCAAAGTCAATACCAAAATTACTTACCCTTTCCCAGAGTTGTTTCATCGTCTATGAAAATAGGTAATTCTTAATGATTTATTACAGAAAACAAGAATAAAAAATCAATTTTGCTTAAACAGCGAATCGACAAATTCTGCTTTATTGAACACCTGCAAATCATCTATCTTCTCTCCTACTCCAATGTATTTTACAGGAATTTTGAATTGATCTGAAATACCAATCACAACACCACCTTTTGCGGTTCCATCCAACTTAGTTACAGCTAATGCAGTAACATCAGTGGCAGCAGTAAATTGTTTGCATTGTTCAATTGCGTTCTGTCCAGTTGAACCATCAAGCACTAACAACACTTCATGTGGTGCATTATTTACAACCTTTTTCATCACCGTTTTGATTTTGGTGAGCTCATTCATCAAATTGACTTTGTTGTGCAATCGACCTGCTGTGTCAATAATGACGACATCAATATCTTTTGTTATTGCAGAATTCAATGTATCAAAAGCAACAGAAGCAGGATCAGCTCCCATTCCTTGTTGTACAATTGGAACATCAACACGTTTCGACCAGATAGTCAATTGATCTACTGCAGCAGCACGAAAAGTATCTGCCGCACCCAGCATAACGTTCTTTCCCGATTTCTTAAATGCATTTGCAAGTTTCCCGATCGTAGTTGTTTTCCCAACTCCGTTCACACCTACAACCATTATTACATAGGGCTTTATTCCTTCCGGTATTGTAAATTCCTCTAAATCCGAAGTATTGTTTTCTGCTAGCAATCCTGCAATTTCATCACGTAGAATTTTGTTCAATTCTTCAACGCCTACGTATTTGTCTTTTGAAACACGATTTTCAATTCGCGTAATAATCTTTAAGGTAGTTTCAACTCCAACATCAGAAGTAATCAAAATCTCTTCAAGGTTATCAAGAACCTCAGCATCAACAGTTGATTTCCCAGCAACGGCACGCGCAATTCGAGAAAAGAAATTCTCTTTGCTTTTTGAAAGTCCTTTATCGAGACTTTCTTTTTTATCCTTATTGAATAAACCGAATAATGCCATAATGGAAATTAAATCGCTTAGTTTGATTAAACAAAAGAAGCTCCTTTCAGAGGAAAGAAGCTTCAATACCGATTAGATCGAATAATTATTTTTTTCCTTCGAAAAATTCTTTCACTTGCTCAACGTGAATAACAGCTTCATCAAAAGAATAAGCACCAGTTTTAGCTGATTTTACAATTTTGATAACTCGTGTGAACTGTTTTCCTTCACCTGTTTTGAGTGTAGCAACTACCTTCTTAGCCATGGTATATTTACTTTAAACGTTATTTAATTTCTTTATGAACTGTCATCTTCTTCAGGATTGAGTTATATTTTTTCAACTCAACACGGTCAGGAGAATTCTTCTTGTTTTTTGTTGTGATATAACGAGAAGTTCCTGGTTTCCCTGAATCTTTGTGTTCTGTGCATTCCAGGATTACCTGTATGCGATTGCCTTTTTTAGCCATTGTTTTAGTCTTTACTTTGGTCCAAAGGACCCCTTTGGAGGAGGGCAAAGGTAATGATATGCTCCTTATATCCAAAGCATTCTTATAAGATTTTGAATTTTGTGATTCAGTTCTTCGTTTAAAATGTAAAATCTAGTATTTATGGCTGATTATCAACTTTTTAAATAAAGTTCGGAAATTAAAATTTGTCGAAAAAAAATCATTTTTGATTAAGATAACTCGTCTCGCCCATCATTTTCTCAATATCCAAAGTAGTTTTAGCTATAAAACCCGAAAGTACTTCGGGTTGTCCATCCGTAATTAATACATCATCTTCAATACGAACACCAATATTCCACCACTTGGGATCGCAAGGCGAACCTGCAGGAATATAAATACCGGGTTCAACAGTAATTACATTTCCACCTTCGAGCTTTCCGTATAGGCCAGCATCATGTACGTCGAGTCCGAGGTAATGGGATGAACCATGGAAAAAATAAATTGCATAATCCTCGTCAATTGTAATTATTCCTAATTCCTTTAGCCGCTTTTTGATAACACGAACGGCAGCTTTGTGAGGTGCTCGAAATTCATTTCCGGGAATACATTCTTTTATTCCTGCAAGTTGAGCCTCCAAAACGATGTCATAAATTGCTTTTTGCTCAGGTGTAAATTTTCCGTTTGCCGGGAGTGTTCTTGTAATGTCAGCAGTATAACCATGGTATTCTGCACCTGCATCAATGACGATCAAGTTGTTTTTTTCCATCGGTTTTCGATTCGTTGTATAATGAAGAATACAAGAATTTTCACCAGCG
This sequence comes from Bacteroidia bacterium, assembly GCA_038237845.1. Taxonomy (GTDB): domain Bacteria; phylum Bacteroidota; class Bacteroidia; order Palsa-965; family Palsa-965. Next base: position 12,077 of record JBBRYH010000046.1, on the reverse strand, counting down.
CCACAAATACTTGGATAACCTTCACATTCTGCCCCTCCCTTTTTGAATTCGTATTCTAAAATAGCTTGTACTTGATATTCTGTCATATCAGGTGTCATCGCTTTCATCATTTCAATATGAGCATTTCCTGAAATGTTAATTGCTTTTCTTAATAGCACTAATTCCGCCGGCAATTTAATCTGGCGCATCATGGCCATGTATTGTTCCAAATGAATCGTATCGTTGTTAGCGTTTTTATTTACACCACTTCGAAATTTTCGAACCAAATCTGAAAGATCATTTGGATCATCTGGATCGTTTGCAATTCCACCATTGGCAGGAAAAAAATATACGTGTTTATATTTCTTCCAATTAATATTCAATCGTCTGTACGTTGCTCCAGTTACTACAGAAGTTATTTCCAATTTCTCTTTTGCCCCAGCTTGTCCTAATCGTTTACCTGTCCATACTTCCTGTTTAGGATCACGTTCCTGCACCACTAATAATTCATTTGTAAACATAGTATCTACTTCCTGTTTCTCCTTGAAAAGAACTAACATTGAATTGGGTTCAGTGAGTCCAGTCAGGTAAAACAAATTTACATTCTGATGAAAATCAAATTCAACATCGTTCGAACGGGTACAAACAGGATTTGAAAAAAACACCGCAACACTGCTGTCAGGTAATAGTTTTCTTAAGGCTTCTCTTCTCTCCTGATGAAAGTCGGCTGGAAGTAAATCTTTATCGTAGTCGAAATGTTTGACTGGAATAAATGCCAAGGCGAAAAAAAGCACCAAGGTTAATGGTACAATCCGTTTCGCAAATGTTTTTAAATAAGGATTGTTTTTCAAGTGTTTTGTGTAGGACAAACCAAAAATACGAAAACGTTGCCTGCAAGAGCAGACAACGTTTTCAAAAGTCAATGAAGGTTATGAACGGTTTAAAACCGATTCTTAGCGCTTAATCAAACCTAATTCACGTCCGCGTTTCATAGCTTCTGTGATTCCGATTTTATTGATTGTACGCAATGCAGAAGTAGAAACTTTAAGCGTTACCCACTTATCTTCTTCAGCAATAAAAAATTTCTTTGTGTGCAGGTTCGGCATGAACGTGCGCTTAGTTTTATGGTTAGAGTGGGAAACTCGGTTTCCTACAATAGTCTTCTTTCCGGTGATTTGACAAACTTTTGACATGCTTTCTTGTATTAAAAATTGGAGTGCAAATGTATTGTTTTTTATGGAATTTGCAAAAGTTAATTGAAATTGACAATCCTGAATTACAACGATCACTCCATTATACAAAAGCCTAATTATAGTATTGACAATCAATATTTTGTGATTATCCTACACTTAATATTGAAGATAAATTGGTAACATTTGTTCAGATTGATGGGCCTGTACAACTACCCAAACTACTACTATAATTACCATCAGTTTCCCATATAAAGGCATTTTTCCAATAAAAACCATGGTATTTCGTTCAATGCGTTGTGGCAACAAATGCAAGCAAAATCCCAACAGCATTAAACCGAAAACTGGACCATAACCTTTGATCATCGGAATTAAAGTTTCCCAATTGAATTGAAAGAATATTCGATTTAATATTTCAATTGCTTTATTCCATTTATCTGCTTCATTCAAAATAATTCCTTTTTGAGGTGCGGCAGCAGCAAAGAAAATCCATGTAAAACATATAAAATGAAAGGTTAAAAACATTCCAACAATTTTTATCCAACGATATTTTCCATCGGGCAAAAATCTTTTTCTAATCTTATCGAAAGACAAACCAATTCCGTGCAAAAAACCCCAAAAAAGGAAATTCCAGGAGGCTCCATGCCAAAGTCCTCCTAATAGCATTGTATTCATTTGATTCAAACCTGTAGAGAGTGAATTTTTGTCTCCTTTAAAAATAAGTTTAGGCAACATCATTAATCCAAAAAAGAAAATCAACCCTGAAACCGGCCACCAATTCATATGTACAAACCCAGCATAAAATGCCGCAATTAAAGCAACACCAAAAAAGATGGAAGAAATAATCCAAGTACCTGCTTTTGCTCCTCTATTACCACCAATTGAAATATAGATATAATCACGAAGCCAGGATGAAAGTGAAATGTGCCAACGTCTCCAGAAATCGGTGAGATTAGAAGCTTTATAGGGGGCATTAAAATTATCCGGTATTTTAATTCCAATCCATCTTGCAATTCCAATTGCCATATCCGAATAACCCGAAAAATCACAATAAATAACCAAGGCATAACAATAAACTCCGAACAAACATTCCGCTCCACTATGCCTTCCCGGATTCTCAAAAATATATTGTCCGAAATTGAGCCAGATAAAATCGGAAATAACTACTTTTTTAAATAGTCCGCTGAGAATTAAAAAAAGTCCGCTTCCAACATCTTCACTTGAGATAAAAACATCCTTTCTGATTTGTGGGATAAAATCCGACGCTCGAACAATCGGCCCCATCATCAACTTTGGAAAAAAGGAAAGGAAAAAAAGATAATCGAAAAAACTCTTTACAGGTCTAAAATTACCACGATAAACATCAACGATATAACTGATATTTTCAAAGGTATAAAAGGAAATTCCTACTGGAAGAATCAAGGTTAGCGGATGAATTTTTCCTCCAAGCAATTCATTTGTACTATCAATAAAAAAATTCGTGTATTTAAAAAAGATAAGTACGCCAATATTGATAATAATACTTAAAATCAATAAAATTTTCCGCGTGGATTTTTCCTTTGTTTTAAAGATGGCATTTGAAATACCAAAATCAATTATGGCAGCCAGTAATATAAACCCAATATACCATCCACAAGCTTTGTAAAAAAAATAAAGTGAAAAAACAGAGAGCACTATTACCCTTGTCTGTATTCTCTTATGTATAAGCAGAAATACAAATAGAAAGACCGTAAAAAAGAAAAAGAAAAAGACACTATTTAACAATAAGGGATCGTCTGGATTATAATCCATGCATTTCCATAATTTAGAAAAGTCGATTTCAAACATTTCTATTTTGGAAAATTATTTTTGTATAAATTATATTCTGAAATCAAATCATCAAATAAAATTGATGCGATTTTCTTTGACCCTTCTCTATTGAAATGTGTATAATCTTTGTTTGCAAGGGCCGGAACAGCGCCAGCCCAACTCTTTGCCATCGATTCATATCCGCCCATTGCACTATATAAATTCCAGAAACCGCATGATTTTTTTCTAGCATAATTTTGTTGCGCCGCTATTAAATCAGGAATTTCCGGGTTGCTGGTCCATTTTCCATTTTTCTTAATTCCCCTATCGCCTGCACTTACAATTAATATACTAGAATTCGGAAAGCTTTTCCTGAAATGATTGACCACATCACACATCCCCATTTCATACCAATTAAAATTGCTCAACTTAGTATCCAAAACATTTATACCAAATTGAAGAACGATTAAATCATAATTTAGGTAATTATTCAATCCGGCTAAAACAGAATCGGGCAAGGCAGATAAATTCATACCGTTTTTCCCACTGAAAGAATAATTGTCCAGAAAAATTCCTGTTTCACTATCAAAATTAAATCCGAAAACATCTAAGGAATGATCAGCTTTGAAGGTAACATAATAAGAATCGGAAGTTTTAGGTTTATCAAATTCGAGTCTATTAACTGCATTTTTTCCATTCAAAACAAAGGGAATTTTATTCACTTGAATCGTTTGAAGTCCTTCGGATTTTCCATAAAATAAATCTGCCTGGTGGAAATCATTTAAACGGTTCTCATCTAGAAATTGAAATTTCACCCAACTATTATTCGAACGCCCTGAAGACCACGCAGGAATGAAAGTTTTACCAGAAATTCCTGTAGGATGAGTAAGTACTTCATCCAATTCACATACTTTCCAGTTGGAGCTGAAGGTTTGTTTAATAGTTTGCCTGTCCTCAGCATTTATGGAAGTCACTGGTAAAAATCCAACACCAGCCCCGCCAAACATAACTTGTAATTGATTTCTTAAATCTTGGGTTATGTAATCGTCTTCAATCATCGAATCACCAAAATAGGCGATGCGAACTTTTTTCTTTTTTCCATTGCTCAATAAATCAAGTGCCTCAAAAAAGTGTAAAAGTCCTTTCCCTGAATCTGCACTGAACTCAACATAGGTGTCTCGACCTTTTGATGTATTGCTATTGGATGGATTAGTAGATTCGTAATGGATAACCTTATTGATTGAATCTACTTTAATATCATTTAGAAAGGAGAATGCTTTAAATTTCAATTCGCCAATTTTGAAGGACGAATCAAAAAATGACAAGACAATAAAAATAATTCCCGCTAACAAAAGCAGAATAAATGGCTGATAGAATTTGTTTTTAGGGGGTAAATGCATAAGAGAATGGAGTAAAGTTAATTATTCCTTCCATGTAATATTCTGATATTATCACTATACAATTTTCCAGTAATCCATTCTAATTCAACACTTATTCGACAGAATCTCCAATTCAACAATTGATCAATTTGGCAATACTGTCCAATATATATTTGTAACTGTGCTGCAATAAGAAACAATTATCAAAACCAAGCGTTAAACTCAGTCTATGAGAAGGAGAATAATGTTAATTTTGGCGTCCGTAAAACATTCAGATTTCTTGAGCAGTAACAAAAAAAAACTGAAGCTGAAAAAAGATAACTGATCACCAACTATGGTTTTTGCAAGTCTGTCCTTCCTTTATATTTTTCTCCCGCTAAACCTAATCTTGTATTATGTTTCGAAGAACAGCACCTATCGTAATTTAATCCTAACCATTTTTTCATTTATATTTTATGCTTGGGGTGAACCGATATGGATCGCTTTACTTTTTCTTACCGCACTCATTGATTATGCGAATGGAAGATTTATCGAAGCTAATCGAGGTAAACAAATTGCAAAAATCGGCGTCATTTGTTCGCTCGTATTTAACATCAGTACACTTCTGACTTTTAAATACAGTGCATTTATCGTTTCCAATTTAAATCAACTTTTCGGTTCACATTTTCATGTTCCCTCCTTCGCCTTACCAATTGGAATTTCCTTTTATACCTTTCAATCCATCTCGTACGTCATTGATGTATATACAGGAAAAGTAACGGGGCAAAAATCATTATTGAAATTTTTAATGTTTGTGAGCCTTTATCACCAATTGGTTGCAGGTCCTATCGTACGCTATGTTCATATTGCTAATGAAATAGACAAACGTAGATTCAATATTGGTGATATTTCCGCAGGAGTAACTCGTTTTATTGTCGGACTTTTCAAAAAAGTTTGTATTGCCAACGTAGCAGGAGTATTTGTAAAAAAATACTTGGATGGCGACCTTGCACATCTATCTGTTGCAGAAGCTTGGTTTGGAATAATCATGTTCACATTCCAGATTTACTTTGATTTTTCCGGTTATTCCGATATGGCAATTGGTTTAGGAAGAATGTTCGGATTCCATTATTACGAAAATTTTAATTATCCATACATCGCAAAATCAGCTACTGATTTCTGGAGACGCTGGCACATTTCACTTTCTACCTGGTTCCGCGATTATATCTACATTCCTTTAGGAGGAAATAAAACCAAAGGATATAGAAATCTTTTCATTGTCTGGTTTCTAACCGGCTTCTGGCATGGAGGTGCACATGGTGCTTGTTGGAATTATATTTTGTGGGGATTATTTTGGGGAACTTTAATTTTAATGGAACGTGCATTTCTAGGAGCTTTTTTCAAAAAGATTCCTTCCTTTTTCGGACATATCTATTTAATTGCCGCAATGATTTTTAGTTGGGCTTTATTTTATTTTACAGATTTAGAAAGACTCGGAATTTTTCTCAGAATACTTTTTGGAGCACAAGGGTATGAATGGAGTACGTTTGAATTCAGAATTGAGTTTAATGAAAACATTTATTGGATGTTATTTGCACTTTTATTCTGCATGCCGATATACCTCATGATTCATCGTTTTGTAAAGAAACAAATTGTAGTTCGTCAAAGAAAAATTATTGAAGGGAATAACAAGTCTGTCAATATTTATTGGATGTATAAATTATGGATTATGAATATGGTTGTCAATTGTGTATTACTTTTTCTGGCAACCTCCATGTTAGTGGGAAATACCTACAATCCGTTTATCTATTACCGATTCTAGATGAAACTGAAGAAGAAGCTTGCTTACGCTAATGTAATTCTGGTCACTGCAGTACTCGCTGTGTTTGGAATTTTTTCATTGGTGTTACCAAAGGAAAATGTTTCTGTCGTTGAGAAAAGAAATCTTTCATCGATGACCAAATTTTCTTCCAAAGCATTTTTTGATGGATTTTATCTACACGCTGTTGATTCTGTTTACGCGGATAATTTTCCTTTTAGAGATGTATTTGTCTCTGCTTCGTTTACGGCAAAGGACATGCGCGGCTTTCATTCCACACAAATCGGATTTTATAAAACTATAGGAGTGGATGCACAAATTCCTACAGGAGTTGATACAACATTAGTGAAGATTGATTCAATTCCTGCAGATTCCGCTGACAAGGGACCGGCAGAAACGAGTGCGGGCGTTGTCATATATGATAACCGTGCAATGGAACTATTTGGCGGTAGTAATTCCATGGCTAAATTATATGCAGATTGCATAAATAGGTATCAAGTAGAACTGCAAGGTAAAGCAACAATTTATGACATTGGCGTTCCTTCCTCTGTTGCTTTTTATCCTCCAACAGAATACCGAAAAATGGCGGCTTCAGAACAAAATAACATCAATCAGATTTACAACAATTTAAGTCCGGGAATAAAAACTGTAAATGCCTATGATGAAATTGCAGCTCATCGGAATCAGTACATTTATTTCGGAACGGATCATCATTGGACAGGATTGGGTGCCTATTGGGCTTATGTTGCCTTTTGTAAAAGCGCTGGCATTACTCCAATTGCACTTGAAGCAATGACCCATAAAGTGAAAAAGAATTATTTGGGCTCACTTTATTATCTCACACGAGATTCACGTTTGAAAGACAATCCTGATTCTGTAGAATATTGGATGGTACCCGGAAAACACACAACCATGGTTTATCGCGGCGCAGCAGGAAAAGGTACGGGTGGATCATGTTATGCAGAACATGCAAGCGGTGGAAATTCATATGGCGTATTCCTTGGAGGTGATAATCCATTGATGAGAATTGATAATGATTACAACAAGAATGGTCGCAAATGTGTGGTTGTAAAAAACTCATATGGTAATCCCTTTGCTACTTACCTAACAGCAAATTATGAAACAGTTTTTGTAATTGATTATCGTTATTATAATGGAAGTTTATTGGACTTAATTTCTTCAAACGGAATCAATGATGTTATTTTTATAAATGGTGTTTTCTCTGCGAATACTTCTTGGCATATCAAAATGATGGGAAAGGTTATGCATGGATCAGGAGCATCTAATCCAAAACCACCAAAGCCAGATACTACTCCTAAAAACAGTGACTCGATCAGAAATAATGTTAATGACTCGATTAAAAATAAGGTTCCGAAGAAACCTAAATAAAAAAACGAGGAATAATAGTTACCTTGTCCGTAAGTCCCATAATGAGAAGTGTGAATATTAAACAGGAGCAGAGGTATCAATCAATGAAGCATTTATTAAAAAATGCAATGGGAAAAACGGCGATTTTATTTTCAATTTTTGCTTTATTTGCCACCACATTATCGTCGCAGGATTCTACTGCTGCCTATACAACTCGTTATCCCTATACGCATACAGAATTTAGTGTTGTTCAATTTTACAACAGAACTGCACTCGAAACATTTTACACTTCCTGGAATGCAACAAGTCATAAAAAAATGTCTATCGTTCATTTGGGCGATTCTCATTTGCAAGCTGATATTTTCCCTGGAAGAGCAAGAAAAGAACTTCAAGCCATACATGGTGATGGTGGTCGAGGAATGATGTTTGCTTATTCTTCTGCTAAATCTTATTCCTCTGTAGAATATGCTACCACGCATACTGGAGTTTGGGAATATGGGAAATCATACATGGTTCCTTCGAAAATTCCTTTAGGGGTTTCTGGGATGACAAGTCAAACTGCAGATAGTAATGCAACACTTTCATTCAAATTTGTGAATGATGTTCCCTCCGATTATACGACATTGAAAATTTTCTGTAAAAAAGATTCGCTCAGTTATGATATGATCATTGAATGTGGTGATAAAAAAATTAACGTAAAGGTGGATTCCATTCTCGGCGATTCTTTACCCTATTATGAAATCACGCTACCTACTTTTAAAAATGAAATTATTATCCATTTAAAAAAACATCGTAAAACTCAATCTCATTTTATATTTTATGGAATGAGTTTGGAAACGCCTACAGATAAGGGATTGATTTATCACAATTGCGGTGTAGGTGCTTCGATGTACAAATCCATTCTTTATCAGGATCTTTTTTCATCGCAGTTACAAACCTTGCATCCTGATGTTGTAATTATAGATTTCGGTACAAACGATTATTTATATGACGATAGCATTAAAGCAAATGAAGAAGCAACCATTGTAAATGTTGTTCGCAAAGTCCACGAAGCTGCACCGAATGCCAGTATAATTCTAACTTCAACAATGGATATGTATCACAAAGGTGACCATGTACAAAGTGGAGAAACATTTTCTAATATTATCAGGAAAGTAGCCAAGTCAGAAAATTGTGGTTTTTACGATTGGTATTGGGTGGCTGGTGGATGGGATATGATGCCAAAATTTCAAGCAGATGAACTTGGAAGACCTGATGGAATTCATATGACTTCCAAAGGGTATAAAATGAAAGGCTCGCTGTTAAGTGAAGCGATGGAGGAAACTATAAGTTTCATGAAGGATAATCCAAATGCTGATTCCTTAATTCTTCCTTTGGATTCAATTAAATTGCAACAACAAACAATTAAGTTGAAACAGGATTCTGATTCTGTTGCTGTTGGTCCAACGGTAAAGGTGATGCACAAAATTCGTAAGGGCGAAAGTCTTTCGGTTATTGCAAAAAAATACCATGTATCAGTTAATCAATTGCGGAAATGGAATCATATGCAGTCGAATTTAATTCATACAGGAAAATACCTGGTGGTATATTGTGACCCTAAATACAAGCCGAAACCGAAGACGAAACCAAAACCCAAACCGACTGGAGCTAAACCTGCGACTCCGAAACCGAAATAAGTTTTTAAGGATTTCGCCTTCTATAATTCAGCCTTTTATAATTCAATTTTTATGATCATGAAATTTAAAATAATTTTTCCTGCAATAATTATCCTTTTTTTTTCCTGTTCAAATCCAGATGAAAATACGGCTTCACGAATTGATTCGCTGACTTCCTTGCCTATTCCATTGGATACAGTTGGACAGAATCTTGGCAAGAATGATACAGCTATAAGTCCATTTCTAAAATCGGATGCAAATACATTGACACAATCAGATTCGAATAAAACAGAAACGACAAATAGAATCAGCGGAGGTATCATGGAAGGAATAGTTTATTACACACTTCCTTATTGTGGTGGCGCAAGGCCGACTGAAGAAATTCTTGCAGATAAAAATAAATTAAGATTACTAACGAATTCGACCTTACGATTAAAAGGCAAATCTGAATATTTAGTTACTACAAATGGTAAAGGAATTTTTAAATCAGGAATCCCTGCCGGCACTTATGAAGTTTATCTTACAGATAAAACTGATAAAACAATTTACGATGTAGATCCTGCAAATTGCGAAAATTGTCTCACTCAAAAAATGGGGACAATTACTCTGCAAAAAGGAATCCAGGCTTCAATAAAAGTGCATTTCAATTGTGGGCCTAACGATCACATGCGGCCTTAAATTATTTCTTTAAGTACAAACAGGTGCTGTATTTCCCTAACTATTTTTTCGAATAATATAGTTGAACCCTACAGACTGGCGCAAACATTCCAGTTCATAATACATCCATGACATTTTCTTTGCCTCAAGATGTGAAAGCTTTCTTTTCAAACGCAAACCTATATAAGCCAATCGCGATTTGAATCGAATTATTCTACGAATACAAAAGGCGGTTATAGGTCTGCTCCAACCCATCGGGAAAGGATAGAATAAAACCCGTCGGTGGTAATCAATTCCGAATCGATGTCCGCCACCGATTTTCTCCAACTTCATGCCGTTTATATTCGCAAAATGTTCTAAAGCTTTAAAAGATAAATGCGAATAGGAAATTTCATGGAAACATTCCATAAAAGCGACGTATCCGATAAAAACGCCTCCTGGTTTTAATACACGCGCTACTTCTTTAATTGCTTTTGAAACATCAGGAATGTGTTCCAATACAGCATCCATGATCGCAACATCAAAAGTATTGGCATCGAATGGAAGATTTTCTGCATCTGCCACAACAGTATGTGCTCCACCTTCAAATGGTTCTACACCCGTCCATTTTCCGCCGACTTCTTCAACACGTTTTCTATTTGCACCATAACCACAACCAATATCCACAACATTTTTTCTCTTACAAATTTCCAACAAGTCGTAAATAGGCGCATTAATAATAATTTCACAATCAGGAAGCTGATCTGCCAAAGTCAATCGCCTAACACCCATTCCGGGAACGGTATTTCCTTTAGAATTATTTTCCATTCAACATTTCGAATTTAATAATTCGCTCTCGCACCTTCAAAGCAGGGTTGCCTTGATAAATTCCATAAGCTTCAAGAGATGAAGTTGCAACTGAAGCTACGGTTAATAAAGCATGAGAACAACAAATTACACCGGGACAAACAACCGCCTTCGCTCCTATCCATACACCTTCTTCGAGAATAATTCCTTTGGTAATCAAATCGAATGTTGATTTTTTATAATCATGATTTCCGGTGAGCAACATTGCACCTTGAGAAATACAAACATTGCTTCCGATGGAAATTTTTACAAGATTATCAATCCAAACATTTTCGCCAATCCAAACAAAATCGCCAACAACAAGATTCCAGGGCGATTTAATATTCACGCCGGGTTTAATCACAACTTTTTTTCCAATGCTTGCACCAAAAAGTCGCAATAAAAAAACTTTGAATCCGCTAAAAGGAAAACGTGAAACAAAAAAAGCGTTATTGAAACAGTACCAGATTCCACGTTTCAAAAATGAAGCTCCCGGATTAAAATCCTTGTTGTTGAAAGAAGAAAGGTCCGTTTTTCCGGTCGTCATGCGCCAAAGTTAAGAAAACCCTTGTGGCTTGTTAGTAAAGAGCTAAATAGCTGATTTAGGAGAGCTTGACACTCGTCAGAATTGAAATCAATCTGTAATAATAAACTTCCCACTCGAAAAAATATTTTCATTCGTAAATACTCTGTAAAAATAAATTCCATCCGACAAATCCAGTTCGATATTTATTTTTTGCTCGTTGCTATTTAGCCGAACGAATTGCCCAACCTCTTTTCCTAGTAAATCATAAAAATGAATTTCGGAATTTTCAGGAAAATTTCCGGATAACTGAAACTTTCCATTAGAAGGGTTTGGGAAAATGGAAATGTTGCCTGACGTTTCATTAGAATGTATTCCTGCTTCCTCTCCTGTTTTAGCAACAAAGAATTGTGCTGCTCCATTGGGATTCGTTAATACAAAAGATCCGAAAGTAATCGTTGGGCTTAAAAAATATCCGGTTACGTAACAATCTCCCGATTGATTAATATCAATTGAATTTCCTTCTTCGAACGATGTCTCCCCTAACGATTTTGCCCAAATCGCATTCCCTGAAGGATCATATTTCACGATAAAAATATTTTGCCCCCCATTGCAAGTTAATGCCGTGCTCCCAAAATTGATGACAGGACTTTCGAAATATCCTGTCAGGTAGGCATTGCCTACACTATCCGAAACAACTGAATTCCCTGCTTCAAAATATATACCATCTGCTCCCGCACTGGTTGCCCACACTACAGTGCCATTCGGTGCAAACTTTATCAGAAAAATATCGTAAGTATTCCCAGTGATAGTGTCCGAGTTCGTTAATGTGTAGGGTCCAATAGTAATTGATGGGCTAGCCATTGATCCGGTAACATAGGTATAACCCAGATCATCAGAAGATACTGAATTAGC
>JBBRYH010000045.1:0-29669 GCA_038237845.1 Bacteroidia bacterium | reverse complement strand
TTATGAAACCACCAACATCATTGATAATTTTGTACAGGTAAAACCGGCATGTAATACTTGGAATGGCGGATATGCAATTCAAGGCATTCAAAATGCATCTGCAACTTCAGCTTTTGTTCAGCCAGGCAGAAATTGGCCAACTCAATGGAACACAACAAATGATGGAAAACGCTACACACCAAATGGTGCAAATACTTATCAAATTGGATGGTATCAAGGGGCTACTTTGATTTCAAACACTGCTTCTACTGTCGTTTGTCCAACCACAACTACTACTTACACTTTTCAGGCTGTATATACCAATTGTAACAATACTACGGTAACAGTTTCTGATAACATGATTGTAAACGTTAGTACGCTTACAACAAGTGCAGGACCCGATCAAAACATATGCTCGGGTGGATGCGCTACTCTAACAGGAAATGCTGTTGGTGCAACGAGCTATGCGTGGACTACAATCCCAGGAAATGTCAATGTGGGAAACACCGCAACAATTAATCCTTGTCCTATCGTAACGACTACCTACGTAGTAACAGCAACTAGTCCAGTTTGCGCTGGAACTGATACTGTAATTGTCAATGTAACTACGATGAATACTGCGGCAGCAGGACCAGACGATTCTGTTTGTGTTGGTAATTGTACTACACTTACAGGAAGCGGAGGTGTTTCTTATGCTTGGGCTCCTGCTGCAGCAATTACAGGTCCTTCAAATACAGCTTCAGTTCAAGCATGTCCTGCAGTAACGACAATTTATACCGTAACAGTAACTGATGCCGCAGGTTGTATTGGTACGGACATGGTTACCGTTTTTGTAGCTCCAACAGTGTTGTCTTTAAACATAACCCCAACCAACCCTACTTGTTTTGGTTCTTGTAATGGATCCTCTACGTCATCACCTGCAGGAGGCTTCCCTCCCTATACTTATGCATGGTCAAATGCTCAAACAACAGCATCTGGAACAGGATTTTGCAATGGCCCAATCAGTCTGACAGTTACAGACGCTATCGGTTGTACAGCTACTGCAACTGCAACAATGGTTGAACCATCTGCTGTAGTAATTGTTGCAAGTTTAATTACAACAGCAAACTGTGGACAAAATGATGGAACTGTTACTATCACCATTTCTGGAGGAACACCAGGGCCAGGTTACACAATCTTGTGGCCTACTTCAGGAAACAGTGGATTAACCGAATCAAATTTACCTCCCGGTCCTGTTTGTGTATATGCATATGATGCGAATGGTTGCGGTGACACATTGTGTGTTAACGTGCCTAATACACCTGGTGCTACTGTTAACGTAACAAGTTTTACAAACATAACATGCAATGGCGCTTGTAACGGAACAGCAACTGCAGTTGCAAATGGAGGTACTGCCCCATATGTTTACCAATGGAATTCCACACCGCTACCGCAAGTGAATGATACCGCTTCAAATTTGTGTCCTGGTAATTATATTGTAACAATGACAGATGCGAACGGTTGTACGAATACAAATACCGTTACCATCACTGAGCCAGCACTTCTCACAAGCGTTGCTGCTGGAACCGCAACAATTTGTATTGGACAAAGTGCCAATCTTACGGATGTTGCAGCAGGTGGAACCACTCCATATGTATACAGTTGGACAGATGGTTCAAATAATTGGGCAACTGCAAACATTACAGTTTCCCCAACCGTAACTACCACCTATACGGTTTCCGTTGTTGATGCAAATGGTTGCACGTCTGTAAATCAAACAATCACAATAACAGTTAATCCTCCACTAGCAGTACAAGCAATGCCTGGAATTACAGTTTGTGCAAATACAATTGTCAATTTAACGGCGCTTGCAAATGGTGGAAATGGAACATTTACATATCTATGGTTGCCTATTAATTTACCTGGAAATAGTGTGAATACTACAGTTGTAACAACAACAACTTATACTGTAATTGTAACAGACAATTGTGGTACACCAGCTGACAGCAGCACAGTTACTGTTACTGTTAATCCTCAACCAACTGTATTAATTACTGCTTCTACTGCAACTTCAGGTTGTATGCCACTTTGCGTGACATTCGCAAATAATACACCTTCTACTGCTTCAATTGCTTGGACATTTGGAAATGGCTTAGGAACATCTACATCTTTGACACCGACTTATTGTTTCACATCGCCGGGAACCTATGATGTAAGCGCAATTGTAACTGACAATATTGGTTGTATTGGAACTACAACACTTACTAATTATGTGACTGTATATCCTTTACCAAATGCAGACTTTACGGCTTCACCACAACCTGCAACCCAATTAAATAATCTTGTTACTTTCACTGATCAATCTACTGGTGCAGTGGCATGGATTTGGAGTTTTGGAGCAAATGATTCAGCTTCTATTTTACAAAACCCTATCTATATATTTCAAGACACAGGGACGTTCAATATTCAATTGATTGTAACCAACCAATATGGATGTCAGGATAGTGTTACAATTCCAATTGTTGTTCATCCTGACTATGCATTATTTATTCCTAACACTTTTACTCCGAACGGAGATGGACATAATGATTTGTTCTTCCCTCAAGGCGTTGGCGTAAATCCGGATAAATTCATGATGTACATATTTGATCGTTGGGGCAACATGATTTACAAAACCGATGTATGGCCTGGCGGCTGGGATGGAACAGTTCAAGGAACCGGAAGGCTTTGTCAAGAGGACACATACGTTTATAAAATAACAGCTGTGGATCCTGAAGGCTCTAGAAAAGTATATATCGGTCATGTAAACTTGATCAGATAATTCAATTAAAAATCAATTAAAAACCAAAGCCATTTATGAGGATAAATGGCTTTGGTTTTTTTATAACTGAAATATTTGTTTAATAGGTCAATAATTATATATTTGTATTGGAAGACCACATCTTCAATAAACTCAATTGCAATGAAAAAAAACTACCCTAAAATTGCACTTTTCGCTTTAAGCCTTTTGTGCACCTCATTTTTATTTTCGCAGAACAATGTCGGCATAGGCACCACGACTCCTGATGCATCTTCAATTCTTGAAATGCAATCAACAACTCAAGGTGTTCTTGTCCCTAGAATGTTAGCAGTTGCAAGAATTGCTATTGCTGCCCCTGCGAATGGATTGTTAGTTTATGATCTTGATTCAATGTGCTTTTTCTATTATAAAGCTGGCGTTTGGACCAACCTTTGTGGCGCTGCTTCAGGTACAGGTCCTACCGGTGCGACAGGAGTTGCTGGCCCTGCTGGTCCAACTGGTATTGCTGGTCCAATTGGTACAACCGGCCCAACTGGAATTCATTGTTGGGATTTGAATGGTAATAATATTAATGATCCATCTGAGGATGTAAATTTAGATGGAAATTGGGATGCCTTGGATTGTGCTGGCGCTACTGGTGCAGCTGGAACCCCTGGTGCTACTGGTGTTGCTGGTCCTTCGGGTCCCTCAGGAGACCCTGGCATAGCAGGTCCTGCTGGTCCAACTGGAGTTGCTGGTGCAGCTGGTCCTGCTGGTCCAACTGGAGTTGCTGGTGCAGCTGGTCCTGCTGGTCCAACTGGAGTTGCTGGTTCCGCTGGTCCTGCTGGTCCAACCGGAGTTGCTGGTGCAGCTGGTCCTGCTGGTCCAACTGGAGTTGCTGGTGCAGCTGGTCCTGCTGGTCCAACTGGAGTTGCTGGTTCCGCTGGCCCTGCTGGTCCAGCCGGTGCCGCTGGTCCTGCTGGTCCAACTGGAGTTGCTGGTTCCGCTGGCCCTGCTGGTCCTGCCGGAGCAGCTGGTCCTGCTGGAGCGGCCGGTGCTGCTGGTCCAACTGGATCTGCTGGTGCAGTAGGTCCTACTGGTCCGTCTTGGACACTTTCAAGTTTAACATACAATGCAGATGGCACAATTACGGTTAACGGAACTGCTGGTTCAGGAGGCCCTATTTCCTCTGTGAATTCGGCTTGGCTAACGACAGGAAATTCTGCAACTCTCCCAGCAACTAATTTTATGGGTTCAACAAATGCAGTAGATGTAGTATTCCGTACAAATAATATAGAGGCTTATAGAATGACTGCTGCGCAACGAATTGGTATTGGTACAACTACTCCAAGTGTAAGGACAGAGGTGTTTTCAGGTGCCACTGATGCTTTTTTTGCTCATAGTTCCAATGTTGGCGGATATGTTGGTTATGAAACTAATTTTTCAATAGGAACACCTGCTCAATTATTATTGGGAGCAGGACTTTATGCTTCTAATCCTGCTGCAGGTTATGTTTCTTCATTTGCACAATCTACAGGAGCTGCAACTGTCGCTGCAAACGTAAATTATTCCACTGTTTGGATGGCTTCTTATAATTTGGTGGACAACGCATCGGCTACATTTAATCCAACTGCAAACTACAACCAACTGAATGTCACAAATGCTGCATTAGGTGGAACTCAAATTGCACTTAGAGGATGGAGCGATAGAGGCACAGTAGCTGGCAATCCAGGTTATACAGTTTCTTATCAAGGCATTGCCAATACGCAAAATCAAGATGCGATTTCAGTTCAAGGGGTTTCCTATTCTAGTGCAGTTGGAGGAATTTCAGTTGGTGGTTATTTTGAAGGACTTACTTATCCAGGTGTGAGTTATGCTTACGCCTATGTGGGAGGAACCACTAATGGCGCAACTGCAAGAAAGATTATTGGAACAGGAAGTGTTTCTGAGGTAATTCCAACGCAAAATCACGGCCGTGTAACCTTAACCTGTCCTGAATCTCCAGAATATTGGTATCAGGATTATGGTTCTGCCCAAATGGTTAATGGAAGAGTTCATGTTGATTTAGATCCAATTTTGGTAGATGTGATTGTTGTTGATGAACAAAATCCACTTAAAGTTTTTTGTACGCCTTCAAACATGGAATATTTTAATGGTATAACAATTATGAATCAAACTGCTACTGGTTTTGACATAGTTGAACTTAACGGAGGCACACATTCTGGACGAATCGATTATCAAATTGTTGCGAAACCAAAAACCAATTACGGAGAAGGAAGATTCCCTCAAGGTCCTGGGCCAGGTTACATAAAGACTGATGAAGAACCTATTTCTGCAAAAGCTGCAAACCAGCCAACATATGACCAAGTTTTCCATTGGCCTTCGGATCCTGAGGTGTATGGTTACCAGTCACTTTACCAAGCTCGAATGGAAAAAATTCGCCAAGCACAAATGGCAAATCGTCAACAACAACCATTAGGAAACAGATAAATTTTAATTCCGCGACTTTAAAGAATTATTACGGTTTTTTAAAACATCAAATTCCGCTTCCTTAACAGGAGGTGGGATTTGTTTTTTCGCCCAATTATGCTATATTTGCTTTCCAATAAATAGACCCAACCTTTTCCCTACCAAAAATGAAAAAACTTCTATCCATTTGTTTACTAACGTTTGCAATTTCTGATTGCGTATTTGCACAGAATAACGTTGGTATAGGAACCACTACACCTGATGCATCTTCTATATTGGAAATGCAATCAACTACACAAGGTGTTCTTGTTCCAAGAATGTTAGCCGTTGCCCGAATTGCAATTGTTGCTCCAGCTAATGGACTTCTTGTCTATGATCTAGACTCCATGTGCTTTTTCTATTACAAGGCAGGTATTTGGACAAACCTTTGTGGCGCTGCTTCTGGAACGGGTCCAACCGGCGCAACCGGAGTAGCTGGTCCTGCAGGAGCAAATGGTGCAACAGGTTTAAATGGTGTAACTGGACCAACTGGAATTCACTGTTGGGATTTAAATGGAAATAATATTAATGATGCTGCTGAGGATATAAATTCTGATGGAAATTGGGATGCTTTAGATTGTGCTGGTGCTGCAGGTGTAGCTGGAGCTACTGGTGTGGCTGGAGCTACTGGATTAACTGGTGCAACTGGTATTGCTGGTGCAACAGGATCTAACGGAGTTGCTGGTCCTGCGGGTCCAACTGGTGCGGCAGGTCCTTCGGGAGCTGCTGGTGCTACTGGTCCAGTTGGTCCTACAGGTTTTGGTATCGGACCAACAGGTCCAACAGGAGCAAATGGTTCTAATGGTGTTGCTGGTCCAACAGGAGTAGCTGGAGTAGCTGGTCCTGCCGGACCTGCTGGTGCTAATGGAGCGGTTGGTGCAACTGGAACTGCTGGAGCTGCTGGTCCTGCGGGCCCTGCTGGTGCAACAGGATCTGCTGGTGCTGCTGGTCCTACAGGTTTAACTGGTGCTGCTGGTGCAACAGGATCTGCTGGTGCTGCTGGTCCTACAGGTTTAACTGGTGCTGCTGGTGCTGCTGGTCCTACAGGTTTAACTGGTGCTGCTGGTGCTGCTGGTGCTGCTGGTCCTGCCGGTGCAGTTGGCCCTACTGGTCCAACATGGACAATTACTTCCGACAACTTTAATGCAAATGGCAATATGGTAATTGTAACCACACAGCCTGGTACCTATACTTCGACAAATGCGGCATGGATGACAACGGGTAACCTAGGTACAGTTCCTGCTACTAATTATATTGGAACAAACGATGTTCAAGATTTTGCAACAAGAACAGGTGGAGCTGCTGCTACAAATGAACGTATGCGTGTTACTTCTGGTGGTTATGTTGTAGTCAATAACGTTGGTGTTGGAACAAATACTACAGATATATTTTCTGCATATGGATCAACCTCAACGAACGGTTCAACACTAGCAACAAATGCAGCCCTTGGTTCATTTGGTGTGAATGGATATTCAAATACAAATGGAGCTGCAGGTACATATGGTGAAAACCAAAATGCTGGCGCAAATGCTTATGGAATGTGGGGTTCTTCATTAGGAACCTTGGGTACAGGAATTTTAGCAACCACAGCAGCAACTGCTACATCAGGAAATGGTGTTTGGGGAAATTATAGTGGTACCGGCAATACAGGTTATGGTATTCGCGGTCAATCAATTGGAAATACCTCCGATGGTGTTGGTGGATTCAGCAATGGAGCAATTGCAGCAGGTGTTAATCCAACTGGTGTTTACGGTCAAAATACAAGTACTGGTATGGGAGTTATTGGATTAAACTCACTATCTGGTGTAGGTGTTTATGGATGGAATCTTGGAGGAGGTACTGGTGTGATTGGTGATGGAACTACTGGAGGAGGTGATGGTGTAGTTGGATTTGGAAGCGCAGGAAATGCTTTTGGTACTTGGGGAATTAACTTCAATGCATTAGGAACTGGTGTTGCAGGTTCTGGAAACAACCTTATCACCGTTTATCTTCCTAGTGGTTCAGGTGGAGCGTTCACAGGATCAAATGTTGGTGTTTTTGGATTTGCAAGAAATCCAACTACAGGAACAGCCGGGCCTAATGGTGGTGGTTATTTCCGAGATTCAATCTCAGCAGTTAATAATATTGGGGTTTACGTTGCTGCATATAGTGGCGGACTTCCATACAAAATCATAGGTGCTGGTGCGGTATCGACAATTATTCCTGATGCTAGCGGAACTGATCACGTTATGTTTGCAGCTGAGGCTACTGAAGTATTATTCGAAGATTACGGAACTAGTGAAATGACTAATGGTAATGTGCACGTAGTTTTAGATCCAATTTTTGCTTTGAACGTCCTGATAGACGATCAACATCCAATGAAAGTTTTCATTCAGCTAGAAGGAGATTGTAATGGTGTTTATGTAACATCAAAAGATGCTCACGGGTTTGATGTTAAGGAACTTTCAAATGGCCATTCAAACGCAAAATTCAGTTACCACGTAGTTGCAAATCGTGCAAACACACCAGGTGGTAATTTCGCAGACGCACGTTTACCAGAGTTTCATGATCCTAACATGACTTCTGCAGTTAAACAGGCTACTCCTATTGAAGCGAAAGTTGTACCTGTAATGAATGCGCCTACAGAGAAGCCGAAAAACTAAAAGAAAAAATAATTTTAAAATCCCTCAACTTCGGTTGGGGGATTTTTTTGTTTTAAAGAAATAGTTTGCTTTAAATAGTTGTTGCTTAAGCAAGGAGGAAGGGATGAGATTTAAAGAACTGAACTGGCATTTTGCCCAAAGCTTGCAAATAGAAAAGGAGATTTCGCTAAATAGCCCTGAATGAAGCGAAAAGCCCTACGGACTTGCAGCGGAATGCAGGTGAGATGTTTTTAGAGAATTAAATGTTCTGCTTCCTATTACTTTATTGCACAAAAATGCCGTTTCCCATAAGAGAAACGGCTTAATTCGATTTTGTATTGTTAAGCGTCTACGCGCGCGTATTTTGCGTTCTTCTCGATAAATTCTCTGCGTGGAGGAACATCATCGCCCATCAGCATGGAGAAAATACGATCGGCTTCTGCAGCAGAATCGATTGTTACTAATCGAAGTGTACGTTTTTCTGGATTCAAAGTGGTTTGCCATAATTGTTCGGCGTTCATTTCACCAAGACCTTTGTAACGTTGTATTCCTACAGAACTTTCTTTTCCTTCGCCTGCTAATTCTTTTACGAAAGCGGATCGTTGTTCTTCGTTCCAGCAATAACGTTCTTCTTTCCCTTTTTTCACGAGGTAAAGTGGTGGTGCTGCAATATAAATATGTCCACGCTCTACTAATTCTTTCATATGACGGAAGAAGAAAGTTAAAATCAAAGTTGTAATGTGAGATCCATCGACATCGGCATCGCACATGATTACAATTTTGTGGTATCGCAATTTGTCGATGTTCAAAGCACGTTCATCTTCTGTTGTTCCGCGAAAAACTCCGAGTGCAGTGAAAATATTTTTGATCTCTTCGTTTTCGTAAATTTTATATTCCATCGCCTTCTCTACGTTCAGAATTTTTCCACGTAAAGGAAGAATAGCCTGAAATGCTCTGTTTCTACCTTGCTTTGCGGTACCACCAGCAGAATCTCCTTCGACAAGGAACAATTCACATTTTGAAGGATCACTTTCCGCGCAGTCAGCTAGTTTACCTGGAAGTCCGCCTCCAGTGAGTGCACCTTTACGCTGTACAAGTTCTCTTGCTTTACGTGCAGCATGACGCGCAGTTGCAGCAAGAATAACTTTATCGACAATCATTCGTGCTTGTTTTGGATTTTCCTCCAGGTAATTTGAAAGCATTTCGCTTACCGCTGAAGAAACTGCACCATCAACATCGGAATTTCCTAGTTTGGTTTTTGTTTGTCCTTCGAATTGTGGTTCTTGAACTTTTACAGAAATAACTGCAGTCAAACCTTCGCGGAAGTCGTCACCGTTGATTTCAAATTTTACTTTGGAAAACAATCCGGTTTTTTCAGCGTAAGTTTTTAAGGTTCGGGTGAGTCCGCGACGGAAACCAGCAACGTGTGTCCCACCTTCGTGCGTGTTAATATTATTAACGTAAGAATGAAGATTTTCACTAAAAGTATTGTTGTATTGCATTGCGACTTCAACAGGAATTCCGTTGTGTTCGCCTTCCATATAGATTACACTTTCGCTTAATTTTTCGCGATTGGCATCAAGATATTCTACGAATTCTTTAAGTCCACCTTCAGAATGAAAGGTTTCAAAGAATGAAGTTCCATCTTCATTTTTCTTACGAAGATCAGTCAGCGTAATTGTCACACCTTTATTTAGGAAAGACAATTCTCGCATACGAGATGCAAGAGTGTCGTAATTATATTCACCAGTTGTAAAGATGGAAAGGTCAGGTTGAAAATGAACTTCAGTTCCGTGTTCGTCACTGGTACCAACTTCTTTAACAGAATACAAAGGTTTACCGATACTGTACTCTTGCTCGTACATTTTGCCATTACGACGAACGGTAACTTTTAAATGGGAAGAAAGTGCATTTACGCAGGACACGCCTACTCCATGCAAACCGCCAGAAACTTTGTAAGAATCCTTGTCAAATTTACCTCCGGCGTGCAAAACGGTCATAACAACCTCTAAAGCCGAACGATTTTCCTTTATGTGAAGATCCACAGGAATGCCTCTACCGTCATCTTTTACGGAAATTGAGTTATCCTCGTGAATATTGACTGTAATGATGTGACAATGGCCTGCAAGGGCCTCGTCGATCGAGTTATCGACTACCTCATACACTAAATGATGCAATCCGCGAACACCCACATCGCCAATATACATGGCTGGTCTTTTTCGTACGGCTTCGAGGCCTTCCAGAACGGTAATACTATCGGCTGAATAATCATTCGCCGGGATATCTTTCACAATTTCTTCCATACGCTTCTTAAAGGGAGATTTTTAACTGATTTTTATGTCTCACAAATATAATGAATTTGGCCCTTTTTTACTCTCATTTTCACTTAACAAAACGCTGTGTTTATCAACATATTGTTGATAAAAATAAGCGCTGAAAATCTTCTGAAATCCGTCTATCCTAAAAGGCCTTTTTTCTTACTCATTCAAATGCCCTGTTTTGGAGTTATTTAAACTTTTAAAAAGTCTACTAATTAAAATAAAAGTGGAACCGATTCGATGAACCGATTCCACTTTCATAAGAAGATTTAGAAATTAAAACGTGTAAGTCAATCCTCCGAGCAGATTAAATTTCTGTGTTGGATAAGCATACCAGCGTTCGTAACGCTGCGAAGCAACATTGTTGAAGTTGATAAATGCAGAAAGGAATTTGGTATAGCGATATTCGAATCCAATGTTCACGTCTACAAGTCCTTTCATATTGACAACAGTAGAAGTATTGCCATCAATAATTTTCGCATACTGACCATTGAGGTAATACACTTCTGCATGCGCTAAGATTTTATCCTGCAGATTATATTCTCCAATGACACTTAGGCGTAAAGTAGGTGTATGCCAAGGATGTTCTTCATGTGTCATTTTATATTGAAACCAATCGCCTGTTGCAGTGATATGAATTTTTTCAAAATGCTGCCAACCCATTTGTCCATGAATATTTGCAACGTCAGCAGTATCGTAAATCACAGCAAATTTATTTCGGAACAAATCCTGATTTTCTGTTGTGTTGACATAAAACGGCGCATTGATAAGTTGAACAATTTTGAAATGCGCATCATACACCAATTCTGAACTTAGACTACCGCGCAAACCTGCGCTAAATTCAAATTTATGCTGCGTGTTTCTCAAATTAAATGCTTCTGAAGAAAGAATAAACGGATTCACCAATGACAAGCTTCTGTAACTGTTACGTTCCAGATATCCACCGAGTGCCACATAAGGAATGATGATATGATTTACTATATCATAACTAAAATTAGCCTGTGGATAAAAATAAGCAAAGGTTTCAGCTCCAGCGTCGACACTTAAATTCAATCCGATGGCAGCAGTAAATTTGGATCCCCCCGCACTGAAAATCGGCTGAAGTTTTACGATTGTATTATTCGCAGTATCCGTTTCTGCTGAATTGTGATTGAAGTCGATTCCAAAATCAACATCAAGTCGTTCCGTTCGAATATATCTTCCAAGGGAAGTCGTAACAAGAAAATTATCTTCATTGGTTTTGAATCGGTCATTCAAATGATAATAACGAATTACTTCATGGTGATTGATTGCTGCGGAATCTGTGAAGTGCGAAATAATATCTGTATTGAGGGAATAGCAATTAAAAAACTGTTTGCTTGCTGCTTTACTAAAATCATTCATTGGCGCTGCAGAACCATAGTTATAAACTACATCTCTATCAAAGTCAAATCCACCATAGAGCGTAGTTCGTTTATAAAAATGTTTACCAAAAACGTTCACATCCTCCTGAGAAAATCCGCCAAATTTTCCACCTACATCTTTTGGTCCGGAACCGGCAGAAAAATGTTTTGCATGTGCGCCCCAAGAATTTGTTTTGGATCTCAAACTTCCTACAGAAAACTCCCCAGTAAACGTTGAATAATTCCCAACACCGAGTTTTGCGTAAGTACGATACAATTTTTGTAAGGGTTCTGAACCGATTTTTGCTGCGCGAATGGTATCAAGTTTTACTTGTGTGGTAAAACGTTTCGGTTGTAAATTATAATTAAAAGCTGGTGCAGGAAGAATTGTATCTTTTGTTTTGGCAGGATCATTTATTTTTTCCACGTGATCCAACATAATGGGAGTTGCATTGTTCGTCGCAATAATTACTTCAGTTGTTTGCGCATGACAAACATTGAGGATCAAGATTCCAATTCCTGAGATGATTACTTTTTTCATTGTCCACCTCCCTTATTTATCGGTTCATTTTCTTGATTTTTTTTATCCTCCGGTCTTCCCAATGGCAAGATAAGATCTTCTGATTTTTTCATTGTACCTCCTTTTTGGGCAGCTTCAATGACAAATAATTTGTCTTTTGCCTGCTGAATTAATTCAGGAACATCTCCATTATCAATATAATTCTGCAAGACAAACTTTGCCTGAAACGTATCTTTTAAGGCCAGATAATTATCAGCAAGTAACAACCATCCTTTTCCGCTCCATGTTGAAAATCCTGCGTAGTCATTAATTTCTTTTAGCAGGGCCTTCTCTGCCGTTTTATATTCCATGTTCTGATATTTTATCAGACAAAGATTATAGCGCGATTCGGCGGCCATTTCGGTATTGGGAACTGCTTTCTCAGCATCTTTAAAATGTTTCTCAGCTTCAGCCCTATCACTTCTTCCCATGGCGGCTTTTCCAAGTAGAAAATGAGCCTGGCCATAAATTTCATTTGTAAGATGAAGAATGGTTACCACTTTTCCAGCATAGATTGCAGCACTGTCGTTGTTGTTTAGAAAAACAAAACATCGCATCAAGTTAACTCTTGCGCTATTCTGTACATCTGTATTTTGCGATTCTCGCTCAAGTCTACCGAACATTTTCGCTGCATTTTCATAGTCATTTTGCTTGTAATAAATTAATGAGGTTTGAGCAAGACAACGTTCTGTATATTTCGTTTGACCTTTGGCTAAAACGGCATTATAACTTTCTAATGCCGTTTTTAAATCATTGTTTTTATAAGCGCATTCAGCGCGCATTCTATGAATCTCTGTAATGTAAATACCAGAAGGAAATTTTGAAATATATTTATTGCATTCTGCCATTGACTCAGTACACTTGCCTTCACTATAAAATTTTGTAGCAACGACATAAGTTGTGCTATCTGCGACTGCTTGAGATTCTGAAAAGCCAACAGAACTTGCATAGGTCTCCCATTTATCCAATTGATTTTTTGAAAGATAAATTTCTTTTATTTCGGTCATCAGATTTTTGAAATCGTCTGTTCCTTTTCCTTTTACTTTATCGACCGCTTTTTTGTACTGAATCAAAGCATTATCAGGATCATTTTTTGATCGATAGATTAATCCCATTTTCTGAAGACATTCTACGGCAAGCGGTCCATCAGGATTATCATTGTACAAACTTCTGAATGCTTCCAATGCTTGATCATACATTCCCAAATCATGCAATGTTCTAGCTTCTTCAATACGCGAGGTCGCCAGGAATGCTGACTTCGGATAAGTCTCACGCATTTTCTTCAACATATCTGCTTTTTCTTTTTTCTTTCCTTGATAACCATAAGCCATGGCTTGTTGATACATTGCATAATCTTTATAATGACTATCGGAAGTATTTACTTCAATGGCTTTGCCGTAATAATCAGAGGAATTTAAAAAATCACGCATTCTTAAATATCCATCTCCTAAGCGAAGATTTGCGTCAAATATTTTTTCATTGGAATCCGATGAAGATTTATTTGCAAGATATTTTCTGAAAGCAATCATCGCAGATGCCCATTGTTTTTGCTGGAAGTAACAATAGCCAATTGAATAATTTGCAGTATTATAATTTGGAAGAATTGTAGCGCCGGGCGTAACCTGAAAAATCTGATATTCAGTAATTGCTTTTGGGTAAGAAAGCGTGTCTTTTTTAAATTCTGCTCTTGCGTAATAGGTTTCTGCTTTCCAATAATGAGATTGGGAATTCAATTCGCGACTAATGGGATAAACAAGTGCTTTATCAAACATAGGAAGTGCTGCATCAAATTCCTTTTTATTATACAATTCAATTCCTCTATTGAAAGCAACTTTCTGGTAAGTCGGTTGCATAATAGGTCCAATTGTTTTGAGTTGTTCGATAGAAGCCAAAGCTTCTTTGTAATTTTTTGAACTCAGGTAAACATTCGTCAGTAATGTATAGGCTTCATCATGACGAGGTGTATTTGGAAATTCTTTCAGGTATTCATTTAAAGAAACAATGGCTTCATTAAAAGGAGAAAAGTCCAATTCATAAGAAAGTCGTGCAGAGTTAAAAAGCGCATCTTCTCGAATCACTGGATCAAATTTCATTTGAGAAGCTTTGACAAAAGCATTTCTGGCTTGCAATTTGTCGCCCATTTTCAAATAACAATCAGCCAGATGATACCAAGAATTTTGAGAAATTGCATCCGAAGAATCACTTATTGCTTGTTGAAAATATTCTATTGCATGTCTGCAGGAATCGGTTTTGTAGTAAGCATATCCTAACTCATATGCATCATCTCTTGTGAAATTATTTGCTCCGATATGATATTTCTCTAGAAAAGGAATTGCGTCTTTGTATTTGTTGGTTCGATAATAAGATGCTCCTATGAGATGTGCAATTTCCGGTGCACGTTTTGCAGAATCCAAAAGAGGAGGTGCATAGGAAATTACCTCCGCGTACCTTGATTGAAGGAAATAAATCTGAGCGATATAATAAGGAACTACAGGTCCAAAGATTTCATTTCCCGACAACTTCAAAAATCCTTGTAATGCAGTTTCGTAATTTCCTTGTAAGTAGGAAATGTGTGCATAATAATATGTCGCAGCAGGCGAGTATTTCCCATCCAGGTCCTTAATTTCAAAAAAATCAATTTTTGCCGAATCAATATGCCCTAATTCATAATGAGAATAACCACGTTTAAAATAAAATTCGGCTAACTCCTCCTTTTGTAAATCATAAATTTCAACTTGCCTGAACCATGCAATTGCATCGTCATAATTTTTCTTACGATAATTATAACGTCCTAATTGAAATTTTACTTTCCTACACTTTGGCGATTCAGGATGTGAGGTGAGAAATTGTTTTAGTCTTATTTCTGCATCCTTATGAAATAATTCAAGTGCACAGAGATCCCCATAATATTCTGCATCAATCACAAGAAGATCATTTTTATCTTTTGCAGAAGAAACTATTTTGTCAAAAGCGTCTTGCGCCTCGGCATATTTTTGTTTTTCAAAAAGATCATAGGCTACCCGATATGCTACATCCGAAGCAATATAGGTTTGTGTTTGTTGTGCTGCCACTGAAGCAGTAAAAAAAACAGCAAGTAAAAACAGAAAATGGTTGACCGACCTTTTTGCGAGCATTGCCGCTAGTATTAGCCTATAAAATTAGTATGGGTCGACCGATAGAATGGTTTAAAGGTGTCTTAGTTATTAACGCTGATTTGTTGACATTATTACTAAAAAGAGGATTGGAAAGGTTAATTGAGAAGAGGAACATGTGTCAGGATATTTTTGATGTGTTTTATAGAAATTACTCGCAACAGGAATTTAACCTTTTTTCGCTAGTCAATTATCCAATGTCACTTGTCACCATTTTCTTATTAGGTTTGTAGCAAGAAAACAAATATGGCTACTGATTCCATCATCCGTCTTGAAAAAGCATCTATTTTCCAAAAGCACAACATGGTGCTTACGAATGTAAACTTTGATATTGATAAGGGTGAATTTGTTTATTTGCTAGGGAAAACTGGAAGTGGAAAGAGTTCACTTTTGCGCACATTGTATGTTGATATTCCGTTAGCACAAGGTGATGTTCATTTTGCAGGATTCGATCTTACAAAGATTAAGCGAAAAGAAATTCCCTATTTGCGTCGGAAAATCGGTATTGTATTTCAAGATTTTCAATTGCTTTATGATCGCAGTGTAAATGAAAATTTATTTTTTGTGATGAAAGCGACGCAATGGAAAGACAAAAAAGCAATGACAGAGCGCGCGCAGGAAGTTTTAGACAAAGTAGGTTTAGCCACCAAGAGTCATAAAATGCCACATGAGCTTTCAGGAGGTGAGCAACAAAGAGTTTCTATTGCGCGGGCGTTGTTGAATAATCCTGAAGTTATTTTAGCCGATGAGCCAACAGGAAATCTTGACCCAGAGACATCAGTTGGTATCATTAAACTCCTTAGTGATATTTCTAAAACGGGGACAGCCATTTTAATTGCAACACATGATATGCATGTTGTGAATAGCTTTCCTTCAAGAACACTTCGATGTGAGAATGGAGAAGTGTTTGATTCTGCTTTGGAAACGGCAGGGTAATCAGATCAATTCCACAATCTTCACCATATTTTTTTTGTTTGAAAAATTTTCTCCCAATACAAGCTTTCGTTTTTCAACTTCTGTAGTTAAAAATTCTTCTGTGAAAAGTTTTTTTAATTGCGACTTCATTGCTGGAGCTGTTTCAGCAATTACACAAAGCGACTCCAAACCGGTATTCGCTACCATTGGAGGATTCACCAAGGCAAATTTACCTCGAAATAGAGCAGCCAATAATTTTAATTTAATTCCTGTAGCCTGAAAAGTCGGAAGTACATTAACATGTGCATCGGCAATTAGTTGATCAATTTTTTCTGTCGGAATATTTGACAAAAGTGAAATATTAGATTTCCCTTTTATGGCATTTTTTAATTCTTCTGAAGGATTGTTTCCTGCAATGACCAATGAAATATCGAGTGAATTAAATACTTCTTTCACTAAGTAAACTGCAGCCTGGTTATTTTCCCCGACTTCAAGATTTCCATGATATAATGCGAACGCTCCTTTTCCCAACTTTATATTCATGTCTTCATAAGGATGAAAAGCCATGACATGTTTTACATTTTTGTACCTCTTGGAAAGTGATTTTGCATCAGCAGGTGAAATGGCAAGCACAGCATCAGCTACTTCTAATTTTTTTTCGAATCGCTCCAACTTTTTTGCTTCACGACGAAAATACATTCGCTTAAAAAACCTTGCTTCAACATCCGCAAGTCCGCGATAATAATCATGTTCTATATTGTGCGTTCGTACAAACTTTTTCTTTTCTTTTAATTCAGGCGCATCCAAATAAATGCAGCAATGCAGGCCTTCGAAAAGAATTGGAAAATTATCTTTGGTAAGATTCGTCAACAATTGGTCGGAGCGACGGGAAGCAATAATGTACGGCAAAGTTGAAAACAACAAACTACTTTTTGTCAATCGAGGGTAATAATGAACCGAAGCACAAACTTTATCTAGTTCAATTGATTTTTCTCGTCCATACATGAAGCAATGCAAATGCACATTCACACCTGCCTCTTTTAATGCTTTTATTTTGTAGAACACATCAATTACACCACCATAACTCGGAGGAAAGGGAACATCGAATGAAACGATATGAAGAGATTTGCTCAAAAAGGGGATTGTCTTTTACAGACTGCAAATTTACGAATACAGGCTTACAAAAAACGAGAATAAACTGTTTTGATTTTAACTTCCTCATTCTCCCAGGTCAGCTCTTCGGAGGCTTTTATAGTATTACTTTTCCAAAGAGAATAATCAGGACTGAGGATCATTTCATTTAGGATTTTTGCCAAATTTTGAGGATCATGGTCGAATGAAACTCTGCCAACCTGATAGTGCTCCACAATTCGTCTTACCTCCACTAAATCAGAAGTAAGAACTGGAATTCCTGCATGGATATAATCGAAAATTTTGTTTGGAAGACTGAAACGGTAATTAATATTCGTGTTTTTATCCAAGGTCAAACCAATATCTGCTAAGGCAGTCCAAGCGCGTAACTCATCAGGTGGAAGTTTGGAAACAAAAATTATTTTTCCTTCGAGATGATCTTTTTCTGCAAGCTCTTTCAATTGTTGAATTACATCTCCACTACCGATAATAAGTAATACGGCTTCATTAATAAATTGCATGGCCTCCACTGCTTCTTCAGCGCCGCGATGCACATTAATTCCTGCTCCTTGAAGTAAGATTATTTTTTTATTTTCAGGAAGATGTACTTCTTTACGTGTAAGCTTTCTGGATACACTGCTGTTTTTACGAGGGATATTCCGCACTACTTCGGGCCGAATACCATATTCCTTTTCGTACCATTCCGCAATGGATTCATTAACTGTAAACGTAAATTTCAGTTTCGGAAAAATTCTTCGCTCAAGGCGTTTCCATATTTTCTGTTTGAATTTTCTATTTACTAATTCAGGGACCTCAGTGAAAATTTCATGGGCATCATATACCAGCGGCTTTTTTCTCCATTTAGAAACAACATAATTCGGCCAGAGTGTATCAAGGTCATTGGAAACATAAACATCTGCTCTATTCTTTAGTAGGAAAAAGAAAAGCCGCCATTGAAAGAAGAAATAAAATAAAACGCCCGTTTCAGTTGCCAGTTTCATTCTATAGGTACCATATTTTCGATCTGCAAGTGGAAGACTGACCTGTTTCCTTCGACCAACTAACAATACATCAAAGCCCATTTCGTTCAGCGTAGTACATGTTTTATGCACACGCTGATCGGTAACGAGATCATTAATAACAGAAACAACTACCTTTTTCACGAAGGCAAATGTACGATGTATGCATTGAATAAGTGTGTGGATATTTTTTTCAATTTAGGCTATTCAGGACGCTCATTGTACATACTTTTGAATATGAAGATCCGCGAAAACATTTCCTTAAAGCCATTGAATACATTTGGCATGGATGTAACTGCACGTTGGTTTACTGCGTTGAATGATCTTTCGCAAATACCTGAACTTTTTGATTCTGCTGAATGGAGAGATAAACCAAAATTTATTCTTGGTGGCGGAAGCAATATTCTATTTACAAAAGATGTAGATGCATTAGTCATTAGAAATGAACTGGGCGGGATTAAAATAGTAAGTGAAGACGAAGAATATGTTTATGTAAAATCAGGGGCAGGTGTGGTATGGCATGAATTTGTTCTGGATTGTATAAAAAACAATCGTGGCGGAGTAGAAAACCTTTCTTTAATTCCAGGTAGTGTAGGTGCTGGTCCAATGCAGAATATCGGCGCGTATGGTGTTGAAATGAAAGATGTTTTTTATTCTCTGGACGCTTATCACCTCAAAGATGGAATCATAAAAACATTTTCTGCAGAAGAATGCAAATTCGGATATCGTGAAAGTATTTTTAAACATGAATATAAAAATCAGTTTCTAATTACATCAGTCACGTTTCGATTACAGAAGAAAGCGAAATTAAATACCAGCTACGGTGCAATAGAAAAGGAAATGGAAATAATGGGGGTTAAAGAAATTTCCATTGCTGCCATTTCACAAGCTGTAATTAATATCAGAAGCAGCAAACTTCCTGATCCGAAAATAATTGGCAATGCAGGAAGTTTTTTTAAAAACCCTGTGGTCACTGCCGAGAAACATGCTCAATTGAAAAAGGATTTTCCTGAAATTGTTTCTTATCCTTCCGGAAATGATTTTAAACTTGCTGCAGGATGGATGATTGAAAAATGTGAATGGAAAGGAAAACGTTTCGATGATGCAGGAGTTCATAAAAACCAAGCGCTCGTATTAGTGAATTACGGGAATGCGAAAGGCAATGAGATTTATGATTTATCTACGAAAATTTTAGATTCAGTAATCGAGAAATTTGGTGTTCAACTTGAGAGGGAAGTGAATATTCTTTAAGACAAAATCTGGGAATAGACTAAATCCATATGACACAAGAAATGTGTCTCGCAGATATCGCGGATTTCGCGGATTAGATCGCAGCCTATATGTTAACTCACCTTATTAAAACACTTTCCCCAACCTAAGAATTAAAAACAAATCATCCATAACCTCCTAGCTGATTATAAATCACATTTTTTTAATTTCATCAAGAGATTCAACACGTTTTGAATAATGATGGATGCAAGTTATTCCCAAAAAGATTGAAGCAACTAAAATATGAATGAATTGTCTTTTATTCTTAAATGCCAATAAAATTAACAATACGAAAATGCATAACAAAAAAAACAAAAGATGATTTATCAATGGGTTATCTATCAATTCAGGATTTCCGGTTGATCTTCCATGCATATCTAAACCATAATCTAATGTATATGGTTTTGATATTTGAATGCTCGCAAAATAAAAGCAAAGGATCAAAAAGATTCCCAGAATGGCCCATCTGGTTATTATTAAGCAATCATTATTCCAAATTTTCATGGAAGGCGAAACCCGAAGTTGTTTTTTTACTGCGTGAGGGATAGAAGTGTAAAGCCCGGACGAAGGAGGACTTGAAACAAATAGCCCGACCCGAATGGGCACGCCCTATTTAAATTATTAATTTTTAAAACTCCCCACCTAACTTCTTTACTTCATCCCAGAATCCTGGATAAGATTTTCCAACCACTTTGTGATCTTCAATTGTCATTCCTGGATATTGAATTGCCAGGGGAGAAAAAGCCATAGCCATACGATGATCGTGATAGGTATTGATATGCAAATTGGTTTCAACCTGTCCATCAAATGATTTTATTTGCAATAATCCTCTTGATGGTTCTTCACAAACTACTCCGATTTTTGCCAATTCTTTTTTAAGCGCCGCCACCCTATCTGTCTCTTTTATTTTGAGTGTGTTTAATCCACAAAGTAAAGTTGGAATTTTCAGAACGGAAGCAGTGACTGCAACTGTTTGAACAATATCCGGACAATCTTCAAAGTCAAAAGCAAATGCACCGGGACGATATCCATTTTTTGTAAGACGCACTCCATTTTTTTCGAACGTTGTTGTTACACCGAGAAAAGGAAACACCAAGGCAGAAACAGAATCCGCCTGCATACTTTCTTTTAATAATCCGGGAAGAAAAATATCCGCTTCCTCTGCCAAAGCTGCCATTGAATACCAATAGGAAGCTGCACTCCAATCAGGTTCAACTCTGAATTGTTTTTCCGGCTCGTCAATTCTATATTGTTGATTGCTTACTGCTAAGGCATTTCCATTCCATATCGGATAAACACCGAAACGTTCCATAATACGAATCGTCATATCGATATAAGGACGAGAAACAATTGTTCCTTTGAAATGAATCACCAAACCATTGTGCATGGTCGGAGCAATCATTAATAAAGCAGAAACGAACTGACTACTTACACTTCCATCCACTTCAATTTCTCCGCCTTGCAAAGGTCCACCGAAAATCTTCAATGGTGGAAATCCTTCTTGTTCGGTGTATTCAATATCCGCACCAATTCCTTCTAAAGCTTTAACAAGAATTCCAATCGGACGTTGCTTCATTCGATCGGAACCTGTAAGATGATAAACCCCAGGAATAGATGAAAGCAATGCAGATAAAAAACGCATGGAAGTTCCAGCAGGACCTACATCATAGACATTTCCATTTTCATGTGTTTTTAATTCTTCGATAATACGTCCTAATGAAACGGTGTCCTCTGCATCTGAAACTTCAGGAATCCAGAAATCTGTTCCAGTAATTGCACGAATGATCAATAATCTATTGCATTCACTTTTTGAAAGTGGAAGCTTAACTTCACCTTTCAGAATTTTAGGAATACGTAAAGTAAAAGGATTCATCGGGGTTAACTTTTTAATACTTGCAAGGACATTGTGCGGTAATAATTAAGTGCTTCAATTATATCAGTAGCAACGGCCTTTTTATTAATCACCGGCTTTCCGATTCCGTCCAGCAAGGTAAAATAAATATTTCCATTTTCGTTTTTTTTGTCGTGGCGCATCAATTCAATCAAACGATGATCAGATACAGAGTCAGTATTAATGGAACCGTACAATTGAAATAATGTAGCTGTAATTTCTTCTAACTCGTTTTCTTTTAGCCCTGCATGTTGATTAGACATCCAAGCTTCGCAAATCATTCCTACAGCAACTGCTTCTCCATGCAAAAGAGAAGCTTCTCCGCCTTCCAGAAAAAAACTTTCCAAAGCATGCCCAATGGTATGACCGAAATTCAGCACTTTTCTTTTCCCTTTTTCTAATGGATCATCATCCACAATCTTTTCTTTTATTCGAATGGATCGAAGGATAATCTCATCCCAGGCGACATCAGCTGCAATATTTACAGTGGTCAATTTTTCCCAATAGTCTGCATCCGCAACTAATCCGTGTTTCAATGCTTCAGCAAAACCTGATAACATTTGTCGACTTGGAAGTGTTCTTAAAAATCCAGGGTAAATAAAAAGTTCTTTTGGATTGGCGAACATTCCAATTTCATTTTTCAAACCATCCAAATCAATTCCTGTTTTTCCTCCTACAGATGCATCAATTTGTGCAAGAAAAGTTGTTGGAATATTTACAAAGGCAATTCCTCTTTTAAAAGTAGAAGCAACAAATCCGCCCATATCCGTAATCACACCTCCTCCCAAATTAATTAGCAGTGAATTTCGATCAGCACCTAATTCGCCTAAAACTCTCCAAACATTCAAACAAACATCAATAGTTTTATTTTCTTCGCCACTTTCCAATTCAATAATTTCTGCTTCAGCTAATTTTTTTACACGAGGGATGAGTTGTGGTAAACAATGACGAAGTGAATTTTCATCTACTAGAATAAATATTTTTGAGAATTTATTCTTTTTTAGAAAAATATTTAATTGGTCTGGAGCCGCTTCACCGATTTGAATGGAATAATGAGTAGAAACAATAGTATTTAAAGGGCTTGCCATAGCTAACAAAGATGCGAAAATGCAGGTCGGAACACAAGAGAAATTGGATTTTCAACTAAAAGGCAGCAAGAAATTGGCGAACAATGTCTAAAATAAGGCCCATTCCAATCATTGAATGGGTTCGAAAGTGTACTTTTGAGTTCTAGAAATTATGGTCTCCTTCGACAATACCAAAATCGCTTTTTCCGGCAAATCTGATTCAGATTTACGACGTTCTTACTGGCTTTTCAAAATGATTGGCAGTCCTGCATTTGTAAAAATGGGAAAAGCGCTTACCAATTTTTCACTTAAACTTCATCTTCCGATAAAAGGGATGATTAAAGCAACCATCTTCAAACAATTTGTAGGTGGTGAAAATATAGAAGAATGTAATCGTACAGTACAAACGCTTGGTCAATTCAACATCGGTACGATCTTGGATTATTCTGTAGAAGGAAAAGAGTCTGAGATAGATTTTGATGCTTGCTGCGCAGAAACAATTGCTACAATAGAGCGAGCGAAGAATGAAATGCATATCCCATTCTGTGTTTTTAAAGTTACTGGTTTAGCACGTTTAGCTTTACTTGAAAAAGTAACTGCGGGTGAAAAACTAAATGCAGAAGAAACTTCAGAACTCCATCGCATTCATGTTCGCGTTGAGAAGATTTGCTCTACTGGACACAAACACAGTCAGCCGATTTTTATTGATGCAGAAGAAAGTTGGATCCAACAGGCTATTGATGATCTGGCGGATGAGATGATGTCAAAATTCAATAAAGAAAAAGCGATTGTTTACAATACTTTTCAATTATATCGAAAAGATCGTCTCGACTATTTGAAAAAAACATTTGAAAAGGCAAAAGAACAAAATTTCATTGCAGGAGCTAAATTAGTGCGTGGTGCATACATGGAAAAGGAAAGGGAGCGTGCTTCAAAAATGAATTATCCTTCTCCGATTCAAAATACAAAAGAAGATACTGATCGTGATTATAATGCAGCGGTCCATTTTTGTGTTGAGCATATTGATCGCATTGCACTTTGCGCCGGAACACATAACGAAGAAAGTTCCTTGCTTTTAGTAAAGGCTCTAGATGAAAATAAAATTCCACACAATCATCCTCATATTTTCTTCTCGCAATTGTTGGGCATGAGTGATCACATAAGCTTTAATCTTTCCAGTGATAAATATAATGTTGCAAAATATGTTCCTTACGGACCTGTGAAGGAAGTACTCCCTTATTTGATTCGACGCGCGCAGGAAAATACTTCGGTAAAGGGACAAACAGGAAGAGAACTGTCACTTATAATTAAGGAAAAACTTCGTAGGAAAAAGTAATTGTAATTACCAATTGCTATTTCAATTTTACCCATTACGATTTAATTTCAAAATGGTCTACTGTCATTTAACAGAAAAAACACTTAAGGTAGTCCTTTCCATTTCTAATTTATTCTCGGTAATTGGTAATGTTGTAATTGGCAATTATTGCTCCTGATCATAGGTTCGCACATAATAATGTTTCGGATGTGGTCGCATGGTTTTCATCGTTTGATGACAAATTCCAAGGGTGAAATTTATATAATATCCATTGCGCATAACGCCAGGAGAAATATGAATCTGTGCAAAGGAACTTTTTCCATAACGGTAATATCCTGTAAGGTTTGCCTCCAAACCAAGACTTCCAGGATTTAATTTCGGTTCCATCAATTGAGATGCAAGCCATCCACCTGCGCCCATATAAATTCCATAATTGTCGCGTTGAATTATTTGAACTGAAAAGTGTGATTTCAATTCTGTTACCACGAGATTTTTATTGTCGATGATCGTATGCATTGAAACAATTGTATTGGAATAATTATTGGAAAGGGCCGTCACTTCTGCATATTCTTTCTGCCTCTTAAAAGAAAAAACGCCGAATCCTAAATCCCATTCCATTCTATGCAAGAATGGAAACGTGAAGAATATTCCAGCATGCATAGCATCCCCTACGGTTAGCCTGGTCACCTGCTTTTCACCCAAAACAGGTTGTACTTCTGCCTGATACAAAACATGGTTTGCCTCCATAAATTGAAGCCGACCTAAAAAAATACCAAAATATTGAGGGCGTTGAACTAATAATGTATCTCCTTCATCCCTTTGAGAAAAGCCATCAAATGAGAATAGAAAAATGAAAATAAGTGATGAAATAATGCTTTTCAAAGAGATCGTTTTACTCTGGAACAAGATATAAATATTACTAAATACAAATGAATTCTAGTACGATTAATTCCTCACAATCCGTTATTAATAAAGTGGGAAAATCTATCATTTCTTCAAGGGATTAGTAGCTTTTCGGGCTTATCAATTTCCTATCTTTACCTCGGCCGTAAGCCAAATTATAAATTATGAGCAATTCCGCTTCTCCTAAAGTCCGTAACCTTACCGTTAGTAAGATGGCCGGCACTCTTATCGGTTCCGAGATTATTAAACTTGCTGCCGAAGTCAATGAAAAAATTAAAAATGGTGAAACGATTTTTAATCTGACGATAGGTGATTTTAATTCTAAAATTTTTCCTATTCCCGAAGGATTAAAAAATGAAATCATAGCTGCATACATTAACAATGAAACAAATTATCCTGCGGCAGATGGTGTGTTGGAATTGCGCAAAGCGGTTTCTAATCTTATTGAAAAACGTCAAGGAATAAAATATGAAACCAATGAGATTTTAATTGCTGGTGGCGCTCGTCCAATTATTTATGCCATTTACAGAACACTGATTGATTCGGGTGACAAAATATTATTTCCTGTTCCATCATGGAATAACAATCACTATACGCATCTTAGCACGGGTGATTACAATCAACAGGTCTTAGTGGAAACAAGGCCTGAAAATAATTTCATGCCTACTGCAAAAGATCTTGCCCCGCATCTTTCTAAGGTGGCGATGGTTTCTCTTTGTTCTCCATTAAATCCAACAGGTACTACCTTCTCCAAAAAAGATCTGGAAGAAATTTGTGATTTGATTTTAGCAGAGAATGAACGTCGCGGTCCAAATGAAAAACCACTTTATTTACTATATGATCAGATTTATTGGGCATTAACTTTTGGTGAAGTAAAACATCATGATCCTGTTTCACTTCGTCCAGAAATGCGCAACTACACCATTTTTGTTGATGGTATTTCTAAATCACTTGCGTCTACAGGAGTTCGCGTAGGATGGGCAATGGGACCGAAAACAATTATCGATAGTATGAAATCTATTCTGTCGCATGTTGGAGCATGGGCACCAAAAGCAGAGCAGGTTGCAACAGCTAAATTTCTTGAAGATCTAACACAATACGATGCATTCATTGACGATATCAAAACAAAAGTGAATGACCGACTTGTAGCATTTCATGCAGGATTTCAATCTCTGAAAAGTAAAGGCTATCGTGTTAATTCAATTGCTCCACAAGCTGCAATTTATCTTACAGTTCAATTTTCTCTGCATGGACAAAAAACTGCGGAAGGAAAAATTCTTGAATCAACAAAGGACGTTACAAAATATATTCTGGATGAAGCAAAACTTGCTGTCGTCCCTTTTTATGCTTTCGGAGCTTCCACTGATTCTGATTGGTATCGATTGTCGGTAGGTACTTGTAAGATGGAAGATGTGAAATTAATTATTGAGAGTTTAGATAAAGCTCTTGCAAAACTTTCCTGATCATTAGATCAGATTTTAAATGAAAAACAATCGCTATTGTGTAATTATGGCAGGTGGTGTCGGAACTCGATTCTGGCCAATGAGTCGTACCGCACATCCAAAACAATTTATCGATGTAATGGGAAGTGGTCAAACGCTTCTTCAATCTACATTTGCTCGTTCGTTAAATATTTGTGCTGCTAAGAATATTTATGTTGTAACCAATGAGAATTATCTTTCGCTGGTGAAAGCACAGCTTCCAGAATTACCGGAAGAAAATATTCTATGTGAGCCTACACGGAAGAATACTGCACCTTGTGTCGCTTATGCTACTTGGAAAATTTTTCAAATCAATCCAGATGCAGTGATGGTAGTTGCTCCATCGGACCATTTGATAACCAAAGAGGATACTTATGTAAAAGCAATTCGTTCATGTATGACGATGGCTTCGACTAATGATTGTTTGATTACCATTGGAATTCGTCCTACACGGCCAGATACAGGCTATGGCTATATTCAATACGTAGAAGCTGAACCTAAGCAGAAAGATAGTCGCATAAAGAAAGTAAAAACATTTACAGAAAAGCCGGATCTCGACATGGCAAAGTTTTTTCTGCAGAGTGGAGATTTTTTATGGAATGCAGGAATTTTTGTATGGAGTGCAAAAAGTATTATGCAGGCCTTTGAAAATCTGATGCCGGAAATGGCGCAAATTTTTAATGAGGGCTCTGACAAATGGAATACAAAAGAAGAGAAGTCATGGCTTAAAGATGCCTATGGTCGTTGTAAAAATATTTCCATTGATTACGCCATCATGGAAAAAGCAAAAAATGTTTTTGTTCGTGCTTCGATTATTGGCTGGTCTGATTTGGGAACTTGGGGTTCCCTTTATACGCACATTAAAAAAGACGCTAACAATAATGCAGTCGTTGGAAAACAAGTGCTGTTTTACGATTCGAAAAACTGCGTTGTGCATGTTCCCAATGATAAATTAGTAGTGATTGA
The DNA here is from genome assembly GCA_038237845.1 of Bacteroidia bacterium. Taxonomy (GTDB): domain Bacteria; phylum Bacteroidota; class Bacteroidia; order Palsa-965; family Palsa-965. Next base: position 2,435 of record JBBRYH010000045.1, on the reverse strand, counting down.
AGGACTTGATGATTATATCGTTGTAGAATCAGATAACATTCTTCTCATTTGTAAAAAGCAGGACGAACAACAAATTCGCGCTTTTGTAAATGATGTAAAAATTGCAAAAGGAGATAAATTTGTATGAGAACTTTTTTACTGCTATTCCTTACAACCATTTTTATTTTCTCCTGCACTGAACCGGCAAAGAAAAATCTTCTTGACCCGAAAGGTAAATGGGAATCAGTTATGCCTTGGGATAATAATACCATTACACTTACGCTGCGCCCCGACTCAACCATTTTATTTAAATGCAAGAAATTGTTTTGTCCTGGAACAAAATATTTCGTTTCTATTGGGAAATGGTCTGTGGAAAATGACAGCTTCCTTCTGATGAAGAACTTTACGGATGGAAGAAAATATAATGTAAAAGATTTATTTCCTGAGCTAGCTAATATCGGATCTGATTCTGTTAATATTGTTGGGTTAGAATTAGAAGCAAAATTTATCCTGACAAAGGATACGATTTATGATTTGGAGCCAACTGGGAAACGATCGAAGGAAAAGAAATATATTCGGAAGTAAATTTTTACTTCACTTCATCTGCGTCAAAAATGGTGAAAGAATAAGTGTAGGCCTTTAATTTCCCATTCACTTTTACATTGGAAATTTTCACCGTCACTTTTTTATCTAACATTCCCAAACTTCTGAAAACATTTGCCTTTTCAGTCATGTCATAATAATGGTAATCAAAATCTTCCTTTAATCCTTTAACAGTCCAGATTAAAGTCGGATCCCCATAAGAAACTTTACCGCGACTAATAATAGTAATAGGCTGAATTTTGCTTCCCACTTTTACTTCTACAGTTGAAGTTGCAAAATCAGCAACTCCGGGAATTGCAAAACTCCATTTCGGATAAACCACCTGACATGGAACAAATCCTTGAAATGGATAAGCAAAATATTCTGGCGTTGATCCATGATATATTGTTGTGTCTTTTTGATTTTCTTCCAGATTAGTAGTGACTTTGACTGCATAAGCACCGGGCGTAATTCCAATTCCCATTTTTCTTGACTGGGAATACAAAAGCCATCTGCGATGACCACAATCCTTATTTGTAGAACCGCCATCCTGAATTAGGTCGTTAATTAGTAATGGAATGCTATGTTCATCTATCCCGCCCAAATTACTTGTAGAAGCGCCCAATTTCCCATCTGCGGAATAACATTTTAATGCTGGTCCAGGATCGTGTGTCAGCAAATTATTCGCATTCATAATTACTGCAGCCGCTTGTGCCAATTTATTCCAAGCCGAATCAAGAACAATATCATCATGCACACCTGCAAGTCTTCGGAAATAATTTATTCGAGTCAACATTTTTACATACGTCTCATGCGAAAGATGGCCTGGCTTACAATTTCTTCCTGTCCAACCTAATTGATCTGCATTTGTAATTGTTGTTGCAGTAATGCTGTTGTGATAATCGTCAGTCGCATTTTTCTTTGCAAGCGTATCATCATCGATCGCTCCTGTAAAAATAAAAACGGAAATAGATAAAATAAAAAGCGCTATGGGAATTCGTTTCATAAGTTCAAAACGATTTTAAGAGGGGAAAAGTATCCGTTACTGTTGTTTATGCGGTTCACGACCTTTTACATAACCTTTATAGGCCCCTGACAAATATATATCAGCTCGTAATCCAATAATGGTGTTTTTCGCATTCACATTCACAAAAAAAGCACCACCTACCCCAGCATCATACAAAATTTTATGGATGTACTGAATCTCCGCATATCCTCCAACAGCTGCATAAGGATTATTGTTGTCGTATAAAAGCGTTCCTCCGATATAATTATATCCAGTAGAATAAGAAATTGCACCTACAACAGCAAGATTATATTTTTCGGTTTCTCTACGAATTGGAATATAGCCCACGTGCAATCCATAATTATTCCATAAGCCAAAATTATCTCCCGACATCAATCCACCGATGCGAAAATAATACTGATGAATATGAAAATTCATATTGACACCAATAGTAAATTGCAATTTGGGAATGGAAGTATTGTAAGCAATTCCTGCTCCACCACTGAACCAATTATTGTAAACACGAAAACGTTTATCGTTAATTACAATTTCTCGCTTAAAATTTTCTTGCGGTTTTACGTGCGCAGTATCTTGACCAAAAGAAATTTTCGGACAAACCATTAAAAATAAAACAAAGAAAAATGCTGCTTTGAAAAACTTCATCGACTCAATTACCTATTGGGTTAGTGTAAAGATACGGAAGGAGATTGATTTCTCAATTGATTGAAATAGCCTCTTACAAGGGGAATCGCGCCAGATAAAAAGTTCTTAGTTCGGAGCGTTTAGTTCGGAGCATTTAGTTCGGAGCGTTTAGTTCGGAGCGTTTAGTTCGGAGCGTTTAGTTCGGAGCGTTTAGTTCGGAGCGTTT
>JBBRYH010000044.1:0-31991 GCA_038237845.1 Bacteroidia bacterium | reverse complement strand
GCACCATAAATTGTATGATCATCAAAGAAGGGTGAAGCAATGGAAAAGGTAACTCTGGGATCAAAATTGTAATGCGCATGGGCTTTCCACACAATTAAAATTACAGGGATCAATCCTACCGCATAAAGTAAATAGGGTGCAATCAAATAATTTTTCTTTTTCTGCAATTGTATTATTGCAAAATAAAAAGTCAGCTCAAAAATAATTCGCATAGCAATTCTTTTAAGCGATACTATTGGCATTTCGCTGAATAAGGTCATAAATAATAGCAGGCAAATGTCAAAAACAAGCAGTATAGTAATAGGATGTAATAGAACCTTTTTGTCAATTACAGGTTTTATAAAAATGGAAATAGCAAAAAGAATTGCAATTATTGCCGCTATAAATTCCGATGGAAATTCTATCATGGCACCGGTTGACCCGATTTCAATTTTTATGGCAATAGGAACCAGCAAAAGACATCCTAAAATTAGATAGGTGCGTTTAAAAAAGCAGAAATAAAGAAATGGAATAGCAACTATTGCCAAACAAATGTTGCGAATTACTAAATAATTTTCAAGATGTAGTAAATAAAAAATTACTATTACCCCAAGTAGGAGCAAGGGTAATTCAAGATACTTAAGTATTTTTAAAAGCCGCGGCTTCATGCTTACGCTAATTCTTGCGTTAGCGATTTTATTTTGCTCTTTGCAAAAAGATAGACTATTGTCATCAGGAGTGAAGCAAAAACTCCGATTGAACAATTGATTGAAAAGGAAGGAGATGCTTTTTTGTATTGTGGTTTGGCCTTATCAATAATATAATTTTCAGGGAAGGGTCGATTAAAAAAGTATTCAGCTTCTGAATATTCTTTTTTCAGCACTTCTGTTCGAGCGAAGGTTGATTTGTAATCTGTAATTAATTGTTCCAATTCTTTATTATCTATGAATGTGTAAAGCTCAGCAGGAGCAACATCTTTATTAGCCATTAAAAGATGGTTGTAAATAAGTTCGTTCGATTTGTCTGATTGTTTCAATGTGTAAATTTTGTCAGTGATCGAATCGAGAATGTGCTTCTCAGATAAATAACTTTCTTTTTTATAGGCCAATTCATTTTTTCTGTTGATTTCAAAAATGACGTTTTTAGTTTTATTTGCTATCTCAATAATATAATTTACAATGTCAGCAGATAACTCGGGCTTGGTGGTTGTTGCCGAAATGATAACAGACATATATTTCGTCCGAAAAAAGGTAATATCAGAAATAAATTTTTTGGTTACCTGCTGCTGCCAATCATTATCGAGCGTGTCGATATTGTAATATTCTGTAAGGTTAAATTTACGGATCACATTTAAGCGTACGTTTTCTGATTCGAGTACCTGCATTAAATGATCTGCATCCACTTCAAAACCGAATTGTGGATTGTCAATGACGGAATTCGATGCATAGCTATTGGGTGCAAAAATAGTTCCGAAAGAATAATATTGATTCGGCATCAATAATGTCAAGCCAATTGACAATGTGATGGAAGTAACCAAAACATAAAGAAATGTTTTTCTATTTGAATAAATCAGTTGAAGGATACTGATTGCATCTTGCTTTTCTTCGTTGAACATTGTTTATTGTTCTAATGTTTTATTTAAATTGAATCAAACAGATATTGCTGAAATGAAAATATTTAGCGTTCGCTAAGGTACTAGTAAAACCTGAGTTGGTCTGCATCATCCTGCTAAGGTCTACAATGGGAAAATAGAATAATTTGTTTATTTACCTTCTCCCATTTCACCAATGATTTTTTTTACTTCATCTTCTGTAGATCGAAGTTTTGCTCTGCAAAATGCAATTAATTCAGAAGCACGTTTGACTTTTTTTGCCAATTCATCCAATGGAATACTTTCGTTATCTATTGCATGTGCAATTTCATTTAATTCATTTAATGCATCCGTATAAGAGAGATCTTTGTTCATATTTTACATTTTAATTATTACTGAACTTTTGTTTTAATTTCACCATCAAACATGATAACCTGAATTTCATCACCTGCTTCAACTTGGTGGGAAGAAACAATTAACTGATCCTTTTTTTTCAGCATCGCATAACCACGTTTGAGTACATTTTCAGGAGATAAATTCTTAACTTTTTCTTCTAATAATTCCAATCGATGGCCCTGTCGGTCTAGAAATCGGTCTGACAAACCTTTGAAATTTCTCTGATTTTCTTCTACCTGTTGCAGTTCTGTGGCGATAAATTTTGCTGAACCAGATGTGATTTTTTCAAGAATTCGACTTAATTGATTGCCGTTTGTATTCAGAAGTTGAAGGGTGCCATTACTTAGTATTGCAGAAATATGATCCAGTTTTCTGTGATTTTTTGTAAGTAGTCCACTAGCTCTAAGTGTAATTATTTCTCGTAAGCCCATCACATCTTCCTCAAACGAACGATTATGTCCTATAATTAATTCTGCAGCTTTTGTTGGTGTTTTCGTAGAAGTATGTGCCACCATATCTACAATACTTTCATTTCTTAAATGTCCTATTCCTGTAATTATTGGAATTGGAAATCGCGCAACAGCATGAGCCAAATTGAATTGATCGAAGGGAAGTAAATCGCTTTGGGCTCCACCACCTCTAATAAAAACAACAGCATCTATTTGTTTTGTCTTGGAATCCTCATATACTTTAATCAGTTGTTCTTTCATTTGATCCGCAGCCTTTTCTCCTTGCAAAATGGAGAAGTAAGTTGCAATCGAAAATTTATAACCAAAATCATTTTGCTCCAGTGTATGAATGAAATCCTGATAACCTGCTGCAGATGCAGAAGTGATAATGGCAAGGTGTTGAATAACTGGTCCGAATTCAAGTTCTTTATTCGGTGTAAAAAGAATATTATCTACAAGCCTGATACCTGGTTTTGTTGCGAGATGCTCAATTGTTTTTCTTCTTTGCAACTCTAATTGCCCCAACATATGCTGAGAATCAATATCGAATAGTTGAAGACTTAAACCATAAACGGGATGATAGTTGACACCAGCTTTTACAAGTACTTGCATTCCTTTTTCAGGACGTTTTCCAGTTAGATCTTCAAAATTTCGAAAGGCAGCTAAAGCTTCTTTTCTCCATACACTAGCATTAATTCTTGCAATTACTTCTGTACCATTTGTGGCTTTTTCAACTAATTCAAAATAAATGTATTCACCCTTATCGTTTCTTTCTTTGATTTCTGCCAATACCCAATAGGCACGGTCATTGAATGCATTCTGCAATGCATCATTAACCAATTTACAAAGTTCGGAAAGTCGGAGCTGTTCAGCCATAAAGCGAATTTACGATGTACCAATTACGAAGTAGGGTTTGTGTGAAACTATTTTTTATTAACGAGCCAGACACCACTCAGTATCACAATGATAAAAAGAAAATGTAGGATGGATATAACCTCTCCGTCAAACGCACCCCAGCCCATTGCAACAACAGGGATCAAATAAGTTACAGAAGAAGCAAAAAGAGTTCCTGCTTCTTTGATCAGTGTATTAAAAACAATTACGCTTAGAGCTGTTCCAAAGATGGCAAGGATACATACATAACCAAAACTTTGCCATGCCAGAGGCATCGTTTGCATACGTGTAATAAAGTCAGTTGTAAATAAATAAATACCAGCAACTGGACCTATAATACATAAAGCAAATACAGTAGCTGTAATAGAATTAACTCCATTCAATTTTGCTTTGATAATATTTACACTCAAGCCATAAAAGAATGTGGCAATTACGACCAAGCCACCTCCTGATAATATCTGATTCATACTATCACTTCCTTTTGTTACACTGTCTTTACCCAACGACAGCAATCCAATTGCACCTGCCAATCCAACCAATACACCAAGAATCTGAAGTGTTTTAACGCGTTGCTTGAAAATAAAAAGTCCCAACACTAGTGCAAAAACTGGCGTCAATGAATTGAGCATTCCCGTAAGTGCACTACTAATCATGGTTTCTGCCTTCGTGAAAAGAAAAGCAGGAAGTAGATTTCCAAAAACGCCCATTCCAGCAAAAGCAGGTATAAGTGGAAATAGTTGTTTGTTAATATGACGGTAAGCAATCGGAAGTAAAAAAATGAAAGCTACAAAAATTCGTATCGCTGCTACCTGATCACTTTTAAACGTATCTAGCCCACGCTTCATCAGAATAAAAGAACTTCCCCATGTCAAGGCTAAGGCGACAAAAATAATCCAATGTAGAAGTTTTCGATTTTGCACGAGCAAAGCTACTAAAAAGAGATGTTTCTAAATTGGCAAGGCAAGCATAACCAATGAAACTTTGATAAAGCTCTTGTATACTACAAATATTAGTCAAAAATACTTTTGACACCTTTTACTTCTGACTAGTAGAATCCTTTCTCATGCTACATTTTACATAACTTTACCTATGGCTTTACAAGAACTTGAATTACAAATAACAGGCATGACCTGTTCGCATTGTGTCGCAAGCGTTACAAATGCAATTAAAGCATTAGAAGGAATTCAGAAAATAAATGTGGATCTAACTTCCAACAAAGCTTCATTGGTTTTTGATAATGCATTGAATTCAGTTGAAAATATAATTCAAGCTGTTAGTGACACCTATGCCTATGAGGCAACAGTTATAAATCAATAGAAAATGAAAGTGTTCCCGATTTATTGCGGCGGAGATTTTTTGGAAACATCAACTAAACTTGAAGTGCATAATCCTTATTCAGGGAAAGTTGTAGCAAATACTTTTCTTGCTGATAAAACTGAATTGGAACTGGCCCTAAAGGCTGCGCAGAAAGTTCGGATTGAAATGAAGACACTTCCTTCTTACAAAAGGTATGCGATTCTCATGGAGATTGCGAATGAAATATCGTTGGAGCGTGAGCAATTAGCTCTTTTGCTTTGTCAGGAATCTGGAAAACCATTTCGTTATGCAATTGCAGAGATTGATCGTGCGGCCCAGACTTTTATTGTAGCTGCAGAAGAAGCAAAACGTTTGCCAAAAGAATTTATTTCTTTGGACTGGACGAAAGTCGGGGAAAACAAAAATGGAATAATAAATTATTTTCCAATAGGAATTGTTGCAGGAATAGCGCCTTTTAATTTTCCATTAAACCTTGCCGTACATAAAATTGCTCCTGCTATTGCTGCGGGCTGTCCAATTATTCTCAAGCCGGCCTCATCAACACCCCTTTCAACGTTAGCACTTGCAAAAATTATTGACAAAACTGAATTGCCAAAAGGTGCTGTTTCAATTTTGCCAATGAATAGAAGTCTTGGAAATTTATTAGTCACCGATGAAAGAATTGCATTATTATCATTTACAGGATCGCCGCAGGTTGGATGGGAAATGAAAAAGAATGCAGGACGTAAAAAAGTAATTCTTGAATTAGGCGGAAATGCAGGTGTAATTATTACGAAGCATGCAGACATCGAAATGACCGTGAAAAAATGCCTAGTTGGTGCATTTGCCTATAGTGGTCAGATTTGTATTCATGTGCAACGAATTTTTATTGCAAAAGAAATTTTTGAATCTTTTTCAAAATTGTTTTGTCTTGCAGCATCTAAATTAATTTTTGGTGATCCAACGGAAAATACAACTGACATTTCTTCCATGATTGATGAGGCGAATGCTAAGCGTGTTGAATCGTGGGTGGAAGAAGCAGTAAATGCAGGCGCGAAAGTTTTGTTAGGTGGAAAAAGAAATGGTTCATTTTATCCAGCTACTGTTCTGACCAACACAACTAATTTGATGAAAGTAAATTGTGAAGAGGTTTTTGGTCCAGTGGTTTTATTAGAACCTTTTGATAATTTTGATGAAGCAATTCGTTTTATCAACGATAGCAAGTTCGGATTGCAAGCAGGAGTTTTTACTAATGAGATTTCGGAAATGGACCAAGCGTTTAATGAAATTGAAACAGGCGGTGTAATCTTAAATGATGTTCCGACATTTCGCATGGATCATATGCCATATGGAGGAATTAAAGAATCTGGACTCGGAAGAGAAGGAGTGAAATATGCGATGATGGATATGCTTGAACCTAAAATTCTGGTGAAATAATTTTCTAAAAACCAATATTTGGTTTTCCAGCTCCTGTATACAAAACATGTTTTTGTAAACCCTGTTCGGATTTAGGATGTTTAAAACAGGTATCCATTTTTAAAGCTGCTGTTGATTGAAATTTCTTCCCACAATACATGCAATAATAATTCTGACTGCCAACACCCATGTTGCTTGAAGTATTGTGCTTTGGAATATTTGAAAAGGCATCTTGCTTTTCGTCAAAGGGATCGCTAAAGGAAGGCGGAGTTGGTGTGTTTGAAAATGGATTGGATGCATTAGATGCGGTCGAAGCTTTCTGATCATTGAATAGATTTGCGAATACGTCGTTCGATTGTTGTTGATTTGAAGGATTGTAGGGTGGTGGCTGTTTCATCGTACCATTATTCACTGGAGGATTTGAATTAAAAGTTGTGCCTCCTGATTGTTTTCGAGCCATCTTGATAATGAAACGAATCAAAAGAATTGCAATAATTACGGTTACCTGAATAATTCCATTCATATGATTCATCGTTTTATTTATTATTCTTTGGTTTGTTTACGTATTACACGAGAAAACCATTTTGGGAAATGACGTTTAAGCCAAACTGCTTTTATTTCTCTGCCTCCAATTAATATTTCTTCTTTTCCTTTTTCGATTGCATCTAAAATGATTGAAGCGCATACTGCTGCTGGCATTCCTGCTTCCTGACTTTTATCCATTTGATTGTGTTTACTGCCATCTTCTTTTAAAGCATGTAAAGAAATATCAGATTGGATTTTTCCAGGAACAGCAATCAATATTTTAATTCCATCTGCTTCTGTTTCTAAGCGTAAAGATTCAAAAAATCCATGCAAGGCATGTTTGGAGGAAGAATAAGCAGTTCGAAGCCAGAAGCCGAATTTTCCAGAAATGCTGCTGATGACTACAATTTGTCCTTGCTTTTGCTTCAACATAAATGGAAGGACACTTTTTGTAATTGCAACTTGTCCGAAAAAATTTACTTCCATTATTTTTCTGTCAATTTCCATTGGCGTGTCTTTTGCCAGTGAACGTTGAGAAATTCCTCCATTATTTATTAAAATATCTATTCTTCCGAATTTTGAAAGAACCATTTTAGTTTGAAGATCAATAGAATTTGTATCAGCAAGATCTAATGGAATTACAAGTGAATTGGAATCATTGAGTTTGCATTTATGTTTAACGCGTTCAAGTTCTTCTATTCTTCTTGCCGACAAAATTATTTTTGCTCCTTCATCAGCAAAGGCTTTTACCAGCGCTTCTCCGATTCCCGAAGATGCTCCTGTAATCCAAATAACTTTGTCTTTAAATCGCATTACCAATATGTAAATTAGATACCAGGTGTAGGTGGAGTAGTTGCACCAATGCCTGTTTTGGGATCAATATTTAAACGTAGGAATCCCATGCAAACAGAAAGATTCGGATTTCTTGATTTGTCCAGAAAGGTTAATACATCGCCAGTTGCAATTCCAATTTCTAATGGTCCTAATGGTCCTAATGTAATTCCAAAAGGTACATTCCAACCCAAATCTCCACTTCCCGAAATACCAAAGTTGAGTTTGAGTACTTCAAATATTTTAACGTCAGCACCTAATGCCATATATGGTTTGGAAAGATTATATAAAGTTTTGTTTAATGGAAAAACTAAATCAGCACCGATATCTAAGCGTTTTCCAACTTTAAGTCCAACACCTAAACGCAATCGTGTTGGCAGATTAGATTTGTAATCTTTTGCAGCACTATAATTCATAAACCCATTCGACGCGAATAGAGACCCGGCCTGTGAACCAACCTGCCAGTTATTCAAGCCATAATTAGTGCTGTCAAGATGTGGCATTGTAGTATCATTTGCCACCAAAACATTGTTTGTCCAAGTAATGGAACCAATATCAGTTACTGCAATAGCGAAGCGTAATTTGTTTTTCAGAATAATTGAACTACCAAAATCGAATCCCATTCCGGTGCCGACATTATTAAAAATACTTCCAGTTTTTTCAGGTGTAAAATTCTGAATCGCTCCATAATTAATAGTGTAGTTGGTAGAAAAAGAGGATTGCCCCAAGATGGTACCATTTTCAATTTTAGCATTCATGTTTGCCATTCCCCAAATGAATTTTAATCCAACACCGCCATAAATCTGAACTGCTGGATTTCCTTCTCCATCTACATCTCCAAAACTTGCAATTCTTCGCCCGTAAGCCAGATTGGCTTCCCTGAAATGAAGATAAGTCATATTGCAGCCATCAAAAATGGTGGAAATATTTTTTGTGTAAATCGCTGAATCTTGATAAACAGTAGAATTCTGCCCATTAAAAATAATATCAGCTGCATTATGGTTTAATCCAACATGAGAAAAAGCACGATCACGTACACTGAATGCTAATCCACCAAGTTTCGGAAAATAAATGGAGGTTGCTAGCCAGTTTACATTCGCATTCAAATTAAATCCCTCCGGATTAGTAAAGAGATCAGCATAGTTTTGTTTTTCAGCAGCGGTAAAAGTATCCTTCGGATGAAGCATGGCATTTTTAAGCGTAGCAAAATCGATGGCTTTCGATTGAGCAGATAAACCAAAACTCAGAATGCTGATGGAAAATTTATAATTGGAGGACCAACCCAAATTTGATGGATTTATTCCTATACATTCCCAATCTTTCACCATTGCGGTAGCAGCACCACCTCTACCAGCAGCTGAAGGAATTCCCATGTCGATCTGACCAAAAATGGAAGTTGTGACTAGCAAACAAATAGCGAATAGGGATAGTTTCATAGGATAGGGTTTTAGCTCTTTTCTAGTCCGGGTTACGGTTTAAACAAAAATATCCTTTTTTCCGGCTTATCACGAGTTCCCTTACCTTTGTAATTATGTCAAGATATCTAGTGTTTGCCCTTTTCTTGCTTTTTTCATGTAATAATGCTCCTTCAAAGGCAATAGTTAAGCCTGTGGACTTGATTCCAGAAGTTCAAATGGTTCAAATTATAGCGGATGTTCATTTATTGGAAGCTGCACTAAATGTTAGGTCTCCTCAAGTTAATCAACCTCGAATGCCATTGACTTTAGAAATAAGAAGAGATACTGCTATCACTCCTATAATTGCAGATCCAAATGCCAAACTTCCACTCGATTGGTATAATATTTTCAAGAAATATAATGTGACCAAAAAACAATATGAAACTTCAATGAAGTGGTATGCTTCACAACCTGAAGTGTTGAATGGAATTTATGATGAGGTTGTGACCGAATTAACCAAAAGACAATTGCAGGAAAAATCGGGCAAATAATTTAAATTTCCGCTATCCTCCTCAACCTATTTCTTTATTTGTAAAAGGCAATCATTTCTGAAAGGGTGGTGTTTAAATTCCTGTACTGAAAATCGATTGATTTGGTGATTTTGGATCCATCATAACGATTGAATTGTAAAGCCGTAATGGCAGTCTCTTTTGTTACGCGTGGATTTTTTCCAGAAATCTTTGTCAATAATTTTTCAGCACGCCAGCCAATGCCTAAAGTAAATTTTCCTGCTTGACGTTTCGTTTTTGGTTTTCCAAATGCAACAAGAATCCTATCAAAAAGATCTTTGTAAGAAAGATTTTCAGCACTCAATATAAAACGTTGATTACTTATTTTACTTTCCATTAATTTTATTGCAGCTATAGCAACATCTCTAACATCGACATATCCATTTTCTCCTATAGTGTACCAGGCATTTCCTTTCTTTAAAACGCCGAAAATTTCTGTACTCGTTTTTGAAGTATCACCCGGACCAAGAATGAACGAAGGATTTAATATTACCACATTCAAACCTTCTTCGGCGGCCCGCCATACTTCTCTTTCTGCTCCATATTTGCTGATAGCATACCAAGAATTATCAGGATCGTTTTTCCACCATACATCTTCATTGATCAGTGAGCCATCTATTGTAAATCCTAAAGCTGCAATGGAACTTATATGACAGAATTTTTTAATTCCGACTTCTAAAGCAATGTTGACAAGATTCGAAGTGCCTTCAATATTGATTGCAAGCATTTTTTCTTTTTCCTTCGGATTAAATGAAACAATTGCTGCACAATGATAAATTTCTGAAATATCCTGCAAAGCCAATTCAATTGATCCAATGTCTAGCATATCACCTTCTATCCATTCGATTCGCTCAAATAAATTAGTTGAATCGGAACTATAAAAACCAAATATTTTCTGTGTCAGTTCTGTTGAACTTCCTTTTCGCTTTAGCGCACGTATTTTTTCGCCTCTGCTCACTAATTCGTAAGCAATGTGCGAACCTAATAATCCAGTGCCGCCTGTGAGAAGAATCATCGTGTAAAGGTATGTACGTTTCTGGATTTTTGTCAAAGAATTACCTCTGATTTACTTGAAACTAAATTCTATATTAGCTTGATGAATAGCAGTAAATCTTGTCTGTCCATAAAACGGTTTTTAGTACTCTTTCTTTTTTTTACCATTTTTTCATTGAATGGTTATGGACAATGGATGCAATTACCTCAGGATACAAACTATTATAATTGTGCTGTATGTTTTATTAATTCAGATACTGGTTTTATTGCAGGGGATAGTGCTGGAACAGGCATGCTAATTCAACGCACCTTGGACGGCGGTCAAACCTGGACAAATACTAATATTTCGAATGGTGGAATTGTAATGTCTATTTGTTTTCCTGATGATTCTACGGGTTATGCTATTGGTAGAAACGGAGTAGTTTACAAAACATTTAACATGGGAAATATATGGACCTATACTTCGGCCGTTGCTTTTCAGGATGATATCAGTACCATATATTTTACTGCACGCGATACTGGATTTGCCGCTGATTTTGATGGAAAAATATTTAAAACGGTAGATGGTGGATCAAATTGGAATATTGTTTCAAATCTGCAAAGTTCATTTACAAATTTCTATCCTGGCACTGGAAAATTTCAATTTATAAATGATACTATTGGCTTTTTAGCGGATGGAAATTACGGAAGTGTAAGAAAGACGATTGATGGAGGAAACAATTGGACTGCTATAAATCTCGGCAATACCGGAGCTTGGGCATTATCTATTTATATGTTCAATAAGGATACGGGAATAGTTATTGCACAAGCTGGTAAAATATGGAGAACAGTAAATGGTGGAACGAATTGGTTTCCGACTTGGATAAATACAAATGATGATCTTCTTGATATTTTATTTTTTAATGATTCTGTAGGATATATAGTGGGTGGAGAAAACAATAACTTTATATTTCATTCGCCGCCTTATCCACCTGTTGGAGCAATAATTTATGTTTCATATGACGCTGGTACCACATGGCATCTGGATACAACGATGAGTTCGGATTGGTTAACTTCAATTTGTGATGCAGGAAATAATATTGCTTATGCTGTAGGTTGGCATGGATGGGCTTACAAATTACATAATGCAAACTTGAATGTTGCGGTTTCTGAACTGAAATCTGAATCTCTAATTTCTATTTATCCAAATCCAACAAGTGAAAATATTTTTATTGAAACAGAACTTTCAGATTTCGAAGTTGAGATTTTGGATGTTTACGGACATTTGATTTATGAGGGCGCCAATGAAAAAAGAATTAAAATGGGCCATTTCGATGATGGAATATATTTCCTGAGAGTTTATTCCGAAGAAGGAATCGTTTCAAAGAAAATAATCCTGCAGAAATAACAACCAACATCCTATCTTTGCTCTGTATGAAAAAGAACTTCATAGAAGAACTCAAATGGCGTCGCATGTTGCAGGAAATTATGCCTGGCACTGAGGAATTGCTAAATAAAGAAATGGTTACTGGTTATATCGGATTTGACCCGACGGCTGATTCATTAGGTTTAGGAAATCTTGTACAGATCATGACCTTGTTGCATTTTCAACAATGCGGTCATAAACCGATTGCATTGGTAGGTGGTGCAACAGGAATGGTAGGTGATCCTTCCGGAAAATCAGCGGAGCGGAATTTGTTGGATGAAAAAACATTGCAGCATAATCTTTCCTGTCAGCAAAAACAATTAGAAAAATTTCTTGATTTTAATTGTGGCGAAAATTCCGCAACAATTGTAAATAATTACGATTGGTTTAAAGGAATTTCTTTTTTGGATTTCATTCGTGATGTTGGAAAACATATCACAGTGAATTACATGATGTCGAAAGAGTCAGTTAAAAAAAGAATTTCTGGTGATGAACGTGAAGGAATGTCCTTTACAGAATTCAGTTATCAATTGATTCAGGGATATGATTTTTATTATTTGTGGAAACACCATGGCGTGAAAATGCAAATGGGCGGAAGTGATCAACTTGGAAATATTTATACGGGTTCTGAATTAATTCGACGCAAAGACGGAGGAGAAGCTTGGGGATTGGCAACACCATTGATCAAGAAAGCGGATGGAACAAAATTCGGAAAAACGGAAAGTGGAAATGTCTGGTTAGACCCAAAACGAACTTCTCCTTATGAATTTTATCAGTTTTGGCTAAATGCTGCGGATTCAGATACTGAAAATTACATTCGCATTTTTACAGTGAAAAGCAAAGAAGAAATCGAACGTCTAGAGGCTGAACATAAAATAGAACCGCATCTACGCAAATTGCAGAAGGCCTTGGCGGAAGATATTACCATTCGGGTTCACGATAAGGAAGCTTTGAATGCAGTTTTAGAAGTGACTGCGTTGTTTATGGCGAAAGATGCAGCGGTTCAAATTGCTCGATTTGACGCATCGAAATTAATTGAAATGATTAGTTCAGCTGGTTCTGCATCTGTTGATGTAAGTAAAGCTGATGTAGATGCAGGTTTCGGTGTGGTAGAATTACTGACTACACGTTCGAAAATGTTTGAGTCGAATGGTGATGCGATGAAAATGATTAAAGGAAATGGTCTTTCTATTAATAAGGAAAAAATTACCGATCCGAAAATGATTATTAATTCCAGCCATTTTATCAATGGAAAATTTCTTTTACTGCAAAAAGGAAAGAATGATTATTGCTTTGTAAAAGTTAATTAGAAATAATTTCATTTAAAAAGGGGTTGAACAAAAATGTTCAACCCCTTTTTAGTTTAATTAAAATCTGCTATTACTTATTCGGCAAATTATATTTCTCTTCATACCGATGATACAATTCCTGTTGCTCATTTCTTAAATCCAAAGTTCTGCCCTGAATGAAAGCGTAAGTCACATTGTTGGTTTTCATATCTAAGGCATCACCTTCTGAAACAAAAAGTGTAGCATCTTTTCCGACTTCCAATGTTCCAGTTAAATTATCTATACCAAGGATTTTTGCACTACTGCCTGTCAATGCCATTACAGCTTGTTCTTTTGTCAAGCCATATGCAACACATGTTCCGGCTTGGAATGGAAGATTTCTTGCATTGGCAGCTTCTTGATCACCTTCATTCTGAATACAAAATAACACGCCTGCATCTTGCAACATAGCAGCCGTTTTGTAAGGCTGATCTACATCATCATCAGAGCGTAATGGCAAACTGTGTATACGTGTGAGCATCACAGCAATATTATTTTGCTTCAATACTTCTGCACATTTCCAACTGTCGGATCCACCAACAATGACCATTTTTACAACACCTAATTTTTTAGAAAATGTTATTGCCTCCGTAATTTCTTTCATTAGATCAGCATGAATATAAAGGATTTTTGTTCCGTCAAATATTCCACGCATCGCTTCCAATCTTAGATTTTTTTCCGAGGTAGTATTGTTTTCTGCATACGCTTTTGACTCTGCGAAAAACTTCTCCATTTCCTGACGTTGCGATTCGTAATCTTTGTTTTGTGAATAGGCACTGAATCCATCATCTTCATTCCAACTACGGGAATAGTAGGACGGCCAATTTAAATGTATACCATCATCTGCTTTTACTGTTGCATCCATCCAATTCCAACCGTCTAATGTCATGATACTTGAAGAACCAGAAATTCTTCCTCCTCGTGGTGTTGCCTGAACAAGTAAAACGCCATTCGTGCGCACTGTTGGATTAATTTTAGAATCAGTATTAAATGCAATCTGCGAACGGACATGTGGATTAAATCCACCAACATCATTAAAATCATTTGTTGCACGTACAGCATCAATATCAGTTAATCCAAGTGTGGTATTCGGTGCAATGAATCCTGGATAAATTTGTTTACCGTAAACATTGATGATAGTATCAAAAGCACCCTTTGCTAATCGAATCGTTTTTGCATCTCCGATTAACGTGATTTTTCCATCCTTAAATCCAACAACAGAATTTTCAATGACTTGACCATTCCCTAGATGGGCAGTTCCATTCATTAACAAAATACTTTTGGATTGTTTTTTTGCCGGCACTGGTTGCTGCGAGAAAACAAAAAGCGGCAGACAAAAAAGTGGCAAGAGGCTTGTGATTATATTTTTCATTTGTTTTATTTTAAAACTTATTGTTTCAATTCTATTTTCTATTTCTTTTCAAACTTCTTAATTACGAAGAAGTAATTGAAGGTTGATAAAAAAATAAAGTTTATCGTTGATCTAAATAGGTACCATCTTCGATATAATCATCACATCCCCACAAGTGCGGTTTACGATAGCTCGCTTTCTTAACGGGTGCACCACCATTTTTTTCAGCAATCATTTTTTGTACAATACGGGCTTTTTCTTTCGCCATATCAGCACGAAGTTTTGCATCTTCATTAATATCAAATAAAACTTTTCCGTCGACAATTGTTTTTTCCGGTTTAGCATAAATTGAAGTTGGATTTGCATTCCATAAAACAACATCTGCATCTTTTCCAACCTTAATACTACCCATGTGTTGATCGAGATGTAAAAGTTTTGCTGGATTTAAGGTCACCATTTTGAAGGCTTCCATTTCTGTCAGTCCGCCATATTTAATTGCTTTTGCAGCCTCTTGGTTCAAACGTCTAGCCATTTCAGCGTCGTCAGAGTTAATGGCAACGATAATGCCCATGCGTGTCATCACTGCAGCATTATAAGGAATCGCATCTTTCACTTCGTATTTGTAAGCCCACCAATCAGAGAAAGTTGATCCGCCAATGCCATGCGATTTCATCATGTCGGCTACTTTATATCCATCAAGAATGTGCGTGAACGTATTTACTTTAAATCCCATTGAATCCGCAACATGCATTAACATGGTTAACTCTGATTGAACATAGGAGTGACAAGTAATATTTCTTTTTCCATCTAAAATTTCTGCAACAGCTTCCAAATCCAGATCGCGACGTGGGGCATTTGTTTTTGCTTTGTCAGCTGCTGAAAGTCCATTGTATTTTTTCCAGTTAGCTTGATATTCTTTCGCACGAGTGAAATAATCATAATACACCTGTTCAACTCCCATTCTTGTTTGAGGGAAACGACTAGTATTAAAATCACCCCAGTTACTTTGTTTTACATTTTCTCCTAATGCAAATTTGATAAACCCAGGTGCGTAATCAATTTTCATTTGCTCAGCGGAAGCACCCCAACGTAATTTTACAATAGCAGATTGTCCACCAATCGGATTTGCAGAGCCGTGCAATAATTGCGCTGCAACTACTCCGCCAGCAAGCTGACGATAGATTTGAACATCATCAGGATTAATAACATCTCCAATTCTAACTTCAGCACTTGATGCTTGAGTTCCTTCATTTACACCGCCACCAATTGCAATATGTGAATGTTCATCAATAATTCCAGGTGTAAGATATTTTCCAGTGCCGTCGATGGTCATACATTTTGCAGGTGCAACAAGACTTTTTCCGATCTGAGAAATTTTTCCACCAACTATAAGTACATCCGTATTTGCCATCATGCTATCCGCTTCATTCGTCCAAACATTTGTATTCTTAATAAGAATCGAAGAATAGCTTGATTGGAATTTATCTATTTCAAGGGAGTCCTGTTTTGTTCTTCCGTATGAAGTAAACGGATAAATTACTTCATCAAGTGTTGGATATTCAATTACTGTTGTGTCTTTTGGTTCTGTCTTCTGATAAAATTTAGAAGTCTGACTTGCCATCCAATCCACCCATGTTCCATCCGGTAATTGTCCACGACCACTCATAAACATAGATTTTGTATCTACGATTCCTGATAATCGCACAACTCCTTCATAAGATTTTGAAGTATAGGTGATGGTAATATTATTTCCATTCAGAGAAACTGAAGCATTTTCTTTTATCGAATCTGATCCCGATAAAACGGATTTCATTTTTTCTTTTTGACCTTCAATTTTCAAAGTCCTTGAACTGTTTGCATTCAATGTAAAATTATAAGTACCTCGAATATCAAGCGCATTATAATCTTTAAGAATATATTGGTGGCCTTTAATCCAATTTTCCCAAATAACCGCTGTGTCCTCGAAAACATCGCCATTCGTAATAATAAAATTGGCCAACTTCCCTTTTGTGATTGTTCCGGTTTTGTCATTTATTTTTAATAGGGTCGAAGGAGTAACGGTTAATGCTTTTAAGGCTGTTTTTTTTGTCAATCCATATTTAATCGCTTTGCGAAGATTTCCCCAGAAAACTTTTTTGTCCTTTAAATCAGAAAGCGTTAAGGCAAACGGAATATTATTTTTTTCAAAAGCACTCGGATTCAATGGAGCAAGTTCCCAATGTTTTAAATCTGCAATTCCAATTAAATCTGCGTCATATGGATCTTCTACATCAAACGCGTTTGGAAAATTAAGCGGCAAGATAAATGAACCACCGGTTGCTTTCATTTCAGCTATGCGTTGGTATTCGTTCCCACTTCCTTTAAAAATATATTGAACCTTAAATTCATCACCGATTTTATCAGCACGAAGGACATTCCATTTGTCATTTGTTTCAAAAATTTGTGGGAGCATTCTATTTGCGTTCCATGCTTCTAAAGTCAGATTAAATTCAGGTTTCACTTTTGCAGCCGCATACCAATCGGCATCGAGATATGATTGTCTGATTAATGCAATTGCTCCCATTAGAGAAGATGGATAATCTTGTCTTGAGGTTCCTTTGTCAAATGAAAAACAATTCGCGACTTTATTATTCAACATCACCATATTGTCGCCATCCTCCGCATTTAGTGTTACACAAGTAGCAGTCCCACGTGCAATCCCATCTTTTTCATAGCACATTGTAGTACCAAATCCCAAATTGCGATAATCATCCGCGCTTGATGCATTTGAAGTAAAATCTTTAGCTGCATCGTTATCCGGTTTTAGAGCTTCGTTCCAACCATATGCACCTCCACGTGAACTTTCTGTTTGAGGAAACGGCGACCATGCACCTCTTTTAACTTCTGGCATCCCATAAGTAGTATATGGATCCACGAATGAAGCATATATCCATTTTCCTTTTAGATCATAGACAATTGAACCTTTCGGAATATTAACAGTCGTTCCAACTTCCAGAATCAAACCATCCTGAACAAGCATCGTTCCGCTATTAATTGAGGTCTCCGGATCTACTTGGATATGTGCATTTGTAAATGCAAATATGGTATGTCGATTATCGGTTGCTCCGTTTACAGGAAAGGTTGGATTCTGTGCGTTGACATGAAAACCAACAATAAACAAAGCGATTGCTAAAAGAGTTTTTTTCATAGGTACTGCTTTTTCAAAGGAGGGTAAAAATAGGAAAATAAGGCTCCTGATACCCTCTAAATTATAGAAAACTGCTATTGAGAATAAAGAAGGGTGACCAACGGTAAGACAACACCCTTTTTCACTAATTTTATGCGGATAAAAAAAATCATCTTTTATGAATAACTTCTTACAACATGCCCACTCGGGTTTACGATGGATCGGATTGTTTCTGCTTCTGGTTACAATTTTTAAAGCCTTTGCCGGGATGTCGGGAAATAAATCTTTTTCAGCTGGTGATAAAAAATTGGCACTATTTACATTAATCAGCATGCACTTGCAATTGGTGATAGGCCTTTGGCTTTATGTAAATTTTATTACTTCGGAAGGTTTTGACTTTGGCGCTTCGATGAAAAATCCTTTGATGCGTTTCTTTTCTGTTGAACATATTACGGGAATGATTGTTGCCATTGCAATGATTACTGTCGGTTATTCTCGTGCAAAACGCATGTCTTCAGATAAGGGAAAATTCAAAAGCATCGCAATCTTTTTCACCATCGGTCTTGTACTTATTCTTGCCATGATCCCTTGGCCTTTTATGGCAAAATTTGCAACTTTCAAATGGTTCTAAATTATTTTTCTAATGAAAAAAGCAATTTTATTTTTATTCGTTTTCAGTCTAATTGTTTTTACAATTCAGTCATGTGGAAGCAATGAAAAGCCAAATGTAAATGCAGATACTAGTTCAAAAAACTCTACTGCTAATACTGTTGCTGATGGTAGTGTATTATATTCTTCAAAGTGTGTGATGTGTCATGGTGATGATGGAGCTGCAGGAACTATGGGCGCAGCAGATTTATCAAAGGGAACGATCAATCATGAAACTGTTGTGTCAGTAATTAAAAGTGGAAAAAACGCAATGAAAGCTTTTGGCCCTGAACTAAAAGACAACGAAATTGAAGTACTTGCTAAATATGTTGAATCGTTGCGTAAATAAATAAGAGTGTTTGTTAGAAAGTGAGTAGGAGTTTATAATGAAAGAAAATCCAGATAGTAAACCTTTAGAATCAAGAGCTGTTCTTGTTGGTGTAATTGATAAACGTCAGGACGAAGAACAGATGACGGAATTTCTGGAAGAGCTTGCATTCCTCGCTCGAACAGCAAATATTGTCCCGGTAAAAAACTTTACACAAAAACTCCCACATCCTGATAATAGATTGTATGTAGGTTCAGGGAAAGTGCAGGAGATAAAAAAATTCGCAGACGAAAATGCGATTAATTATATCATTTTTGATGATGAACTTTCTCCTTCTCAACAGCGTAATTTAGAAAAGGAAACTGGTAAAAAAGTTTTTGATCGAAATCTTTTGATTCTAGATATTTTCGCTGCACGAGCTAGAACTGCCTATGCAAAAGCGCAGGTTGAGCTTGCAAGAAATCAATATTTGCTTCCTAGACTTACAGGAATGTGGACTCACTTGGAGCGTCAACGTGGAGGAACAGGAACGCGAGGTGGTTCAGGAGAAAAAGAAATTGAAACAGATCGTCGAAATATTCGGGATCGCATTGCATTGCTGAAAGATGAATTGAAAATCATTGATCGTCAAATGGCAACGCAACGAAAGGGTAGAGGCGAAATGGTACGTGTGGCTTTAGTTGGCTATACCAACGTTGGAAAGTCTACAATCATGAATATGCTAAGCAAGTCGGAAGTATTTGCTGAAAATAAATTGTTCGCAACATTGGATACCACTGTTCGAAAAGTAGTTATTGGAAATTTACCTTTTCTACTTTCCGACACGGTAGGATTTATTCGAAAACTCCCTACGCAATTAGTTGAGTCATTCAAATCAACTTTAGATGAAACTCGTGAGGCGGATGTATTATTGCATGTTGTAGATATTTCGCATCCGAATTTTGAAGATCAATTGAATGTTGTAAAACAAACACTTTCGGAAATCGGTGCCGGTGATAAACGAACGATTTTAGTTTTTAATAAAATTGATGCGTATCGAGAGCCACCCAAAGAAGAACATTTATTGGATCCGACAAAAAAGGCAGTTCTTACATTGGAGGAAATGGGAAGAAGCTGGATGAGTAAATTAAGTGCACCCTGTATTTTTATTTCCGCTACCGACAAAGAAAATATTGAGCAATTCAAACAACTTTTATTTGATGAAGTGAAAGCCATTCATGAGAAGCGTTTTCCTAATCAGCATATGGAGTTTTGGAATAAATAGAAAAGGATTTTACTGATTTACGGAAATTTAAAATTCGAAATCGTACTTACTCCAAAATTCCAACCTGAACTATACCTTATTTCTTTCCAGGAACTTTCTGTTGCTTTGGTACCGTTGCATTTTTCGCAGGGCCAACAACCGATTTTTCATTTGGAGTTGCAGGACTAGGTGCATTTGGATTCTTAGAAAAATATTTACTATAAAGAACTTTCTCCATTCTTTCATCGCGTAAATAGATGTCCGTATGTACTGCAACATTTCCATCTGTATCCACATCACATGTAAAATAGCGGACATGAATCGGTAACGGTTTTCGCAAATTGACTTTCATATTTGAATCGAGAGTCGTCCATACATCAAAAGTATCTTTAGGTAATCTGACACTATCATCACGTATTAAAAAGTGAGCAAGATCCATGAATTTTTCTAAACGCATACAACCATGAGAAAAAGCTCTAGTTGTGAATCGAAAATATTTTTTTGAATTTGTATCGTGCATATATACACTATACTTATTGGAGAATTCAAATTTCATAATTCCCAAAGCGTTTGCATCGCCAGTCATCTGTCGGAAAGAATAGGGTAGATATCCTTTATGATATTTTTTCCATTGAATAGTTGTTGGATCTACCACATTTTTATCATGATCTAATACTTCATAATGTTCTTTGCGTAAATAAGCTGTATCACGTTGAACATGTGGCAACAATTCCTTCCAAGCAATACTGTAGGGAACCGTCCAATAAGGATAAAGAACAATCTGATTTACTTTACTATCGAGTTCAGGTGTTTGTGTTTTTACTGCTCCGCAAACTATGCGCGACTCCATGACGATTGTGTCTTCTTCAAATACAGTCATTTTAAATGCAGGAAGATTAACCAACATATGACGTTTCTCAAATTTTTCAGGTTCCCATCTCCAACGTTCCATGTTCATCGCCATTTGTATTACCCAATCTTCTGGTGTCATATCGAGCGCAAGAATTGTGTTGCGACCGATTTTTCCATCATCTTCCAAATAACATCGTTTCTGAAATTTCTTTAAGGCGCTGGCTAATTTTAGTGAATCTTTATCTGTGGATATTGAATCGTAATCGCCTGTTTGAATCAATCTTTTTTTCACGCCTGCATAAAAACCAAGACTATCTTTTCTTCGATTTGGAATATGATCCCATTTAACGCCAATATATTTTTTGCGATATTCATTCATGTGTTTTTTAATCGCAAGATATTCGGGACGTTGACATTCAACTTTGTTAAAAGTATTTATATAATTTTTTTCAGCATAAGCAGTTTGAAATAATTTAAAAAGATCAGTTTTCATAATTGATCTGCGCCATGTTCGTGCGGTGGAACTATCATTTTCCATTCGACCAACTGCAACGTGAACTGCAATTGAGAAAAAGGCATCCGTCATTAATAAATCTGCCTCGCCGAGTTTTGTTACATTATAAGTTTCTTTAGTGCTATCGTAAGCCGTTCCCAATAAAGAATCTAATAAAGTAAAATGATAGTCGTTAGGAATTAATCCATATTGCAGTGCATCAACAATAACTCCATAAAGTGAAGTGCCTGCAGGATTTAGTTTTCCCTTATTTGTCCAGAAAATTTTGTTTGCATTTTTTGTGTACGCAACTTTAACTAATCCTGAATTCAGAATGGAATCTTTATTTATTACTATTGCTTTAGTAGTATCAAGCGAGGACATTTCGCTTTTAATAAATTCGCCAAGTAATTGATTTACTTTTTCAGGATCTTCCGCAACAACCTGTTTGCCGTTAATCGGATTTTTATCACCGCAACTTGCAAAGAGTAAAAGTGCAGCAATCGGAAGAAGAAGAATTTTCATGCAAAGGGTAGCTCAATGGTTTGCCTCATGAGCATGCACAAAACTAGACAAAAGGCGGTGACCACACCATAAGAACATGTAAACTGTCGATAAATGTTATTAATTGTGAGCAAAATAGCTATAAATGTAAAAACCGCCCCTAAATATGGAGCGGTTTTTAATGAAAAGACTTTCTATTCTATAATTATTGAGCGATAGCAAATTTGCCGCGACTCAAAACTTCATTATTATTTGAGATGATAGAATATGAATAAATTCCTTCAGCCATTAAATAACTATTCAGTTTTGCATTTTTATTGCTGATCATTAATCGGCTTACTTCTCTGCCAGTCATATCATTTACAATTACTTCGTAAGCCTCTTCAGAAACAACATCAAAGTTTGTAATCGTAGTAGAAGGATTTGGGTAAACATCTACACCGTTGTTTTGAGCTGATTCATTGATTCCATTATAGCCTGAAAATCCGAGTGCATCAACATAAAGAGCGGATCCGATTTGAGAATTGTATACGCTGCTAGAGCTGAAGAAAACCTGTGCAGTGTCAGGTAAAACACCACTCAATGTTGCATCAAAAATGAGGTTGATGGTTCTTGCCTGATAAGTAGAAAGAGCTGTTGGAAATAAATCGTATCCAGCAGCAACTGTGTCGCGAGAAGTTCCATTCCATTTGGTTAGATATACCAATGTAAAAGCAGAATCTGATCCAACTGGAGTGTATTTTGCTTCATAAGTGAATGTAGTAGGGCGACTTGTAAATTGGTAGCCTGCGTATAAATAAGGTGCAGTAAATGAAATTGAACCTACAGTAAGGAAGGAACCGCGTGTTGGAATCGTTGTAGCAGAAGGATTGGTTACTAAATCAACTGTAGTGATTTTAGCAGAATAGGTTCCTTGAAAATTATCAGGAGCACCTGCTTGGAAAACAGAAGTTGGGTTGGTGTTACCTGGATCAATTAAAGCAGATGTAAAAACATTGTATGAAATCCATCCGGTTGGCTGGATATCTTCACCAACAGAAGTGCCCCAGGTTTCGAAACCTGCATTAGGAATGTATTGCTGTGCAGATGCAGTTAAGGCAAGTGTTGCAATAGCAAATAAAGAAAGTAATTGTTTTTTCATGGTAGTTTTTCTTTTCCGGGAGTTTCCGGAGATTGATTTAAGCAAATATACAAAAGGAATGGGAGCTTGAAATAGGGAGTTTTGTATTTCTTACGTGTTCAAATGGAGTCCAAAAGGGCCAGAAAACTAAATGAAGACCTGTAAATCGTAAAGTTTACGGTAGGTGCCTTTTAAATCCAATAATTCCGTGTGTGTCCCTTGCTCTATAATTTCGCCTTTTTCAAGTACAACGATTTGATCAGCATGTTGAATTGTGCTTAATCGATGAGCAATGATAATAGAAGTGCGATTGAGCATTAAGTTATTCAATGCCTCTTGAACTAATCGTTCACTTCCTGTATCTAAAGCAGAAGTTGCTTCATCTAAAATGAGGATCGGTGGATTTTTTAAAACAGCTCTTGCAATGGACATTCGTTGACGCTGTCCACCCGACATTTTTCCTCCGCGATCTCCTATGTTAGTATCATATCCTTCTGGCATTTCCATAATAAAATCATGCGCATTCGCCACTTTTGCTGCTTCGATTACAGCTTCTCGCGTGGCATGGTCCATTCCAAAGGCAATGTTGTTGTGAACAGTATCATTGAAGAGAATAGATTCTTGAGAAACAATTCCCATTAGATTGCGGAGGTCATGCACCTTGCACTCACGTGTATCGACCCCATCTATAAAAATTGTTCCGCTACTCGGCTCGTAAAATCGTGGAAGTAAATCAGCCAATGTTGTTTTCCCCGATCCGGATTGTCCAACAAGAGCAATACTTTTTCCTTTTGCAATTTTCAGATTAATATTTTTCAACGCATATCCCTGGTCACCGCGGAGGTAAGCAAATGAAACATCTTTATAAATAATTTCATGTTTTAAGCTGGAAATATCTTTTGCATTTTCTTTATCTGCTAAAGCTACTTCCGCAAGAAGAATTTTATTAATACGATCCATCGAAGCCAAACCTTTTTGAATATTCGAGTAAGCGCCTGTCAATGTTTTAGCAGGTGTAATTACCTGTGAAAAAGTCAAAACATAAAAAACAAAAGTGCTTCCATCCATGCTTGCATTATCTCCAAGCACAAGTTTTCCGCCAAAATAAATAAGCGCCATCATAATAGCTGAACTTACGAATTCACTTACTGGAGATGCAAGATCAACTTTGCGATACGTATTCACCATTTGTTTAGTGTAATTCGCATTGGTCTCGCCAAACTTCTCTTTCATGTTTTTTTCTGCATTAAAACCTTTGATGATTCTAAGTCCACCAAGTGTTTCTTCCATGATAGAAAATAAACTTCCTAATTGTTCTTTCGCACGAGAAGATGATCGTTTCAGACTTTTGCCAATAAAAGAAATCAACAAGGCTGCAATTGGTAAAAGTACAAATGCAACTAAAGTCAATGAAGGACTAACATAAATCAATACTCCAAGCAGAATAATAATATTAATCGGGTCACGGAAAATCATTTCCAATGAACTCATCACTGACCATTCCACTTCCTGCACATCACTGGTAATACGAGACATAATATCTCCTTTACGTTCGTCGGAATAATAAGAAAGTGGAAGTTCTAGCGTTTTTTTATAAATAGAATTTCGTAAATCTTTTACAACTCCATTTCTAATTGGAGCCAGAAAAAACATTCCTAAATACCTGAACAGGGCTTTGAAGAAAAAAACAAATAGTCCCGCAAGACAAATAGTAACCAATGCTTTCATTCTGCCATCATGAATAATCATTCCGCTTAAATGATAATTCAAGTACCCGGTTAATGATTCAATGGAAGTGCCAATTGGTGGTTCACCTGCAGCCAAAATTTTAGAGTAGGCTAAAGGATCTTTTTCAGTTATTAAATCGAGAAAAGGTTTGACAATTGTTAAGGAGAATAAACCGAAAATAACGGAAAGGATGTTGAATAGAATATTCCAAATTCCGTAACGCCAATAACCGCGAACATACTTCAGGACGCCGAATAGGTTTTTCATTGGGGACAAAGGTAATGCTTAGTTCGGAGTTGCTAGTTCTTGAATTCGTTTTTAGCCTAATTTTCTAAATAATTAAGAAAACAGAAGTTTTTTCGTCACTTAGAACACCTAACTCCAAACTCCCAACTACCTTTACACTATGAAACCAAAAGCCTCGAAAGAATCACTTTCTATTTCTACTCATCACGTACTTCCTAACGACACGAACAATCTCAACAATCTGTTTGGTGGTCGATTGTTGGAATGGATGGATGTAATTGCTGCGATATCTGCGCATCGTCATTGTAGAAGAGTTGTAGTAACTGCAACTGTAAATCATGTAGCTTTTCATTCTGCTATTGGTTACGCAAGTATTGTGACGCTTGAAGCAAAGGTTTCAAGATCATTTAATTCTTCCATGGAAGTATTTATTGATGTGTGGGTGGAAGATCCTGTTTCTGGTGAGCGTAGAAAAAGTAACGAAGCAATTTATACGTTCGTTGCAGTAGATCAAAATGGTGCGCCACTTCCAGTTCCTCCAGTTATTCCAGAGTCTGACCAGGAAAAGGAAAGATTCGAAGGTGCATTACGTCGCCGACAATTAGCGCTCATATTAGCTGGTAAAATGAAACCGGAAGAAGCTACTGAATTGAAAGCACTCTTCATGGGGAAATAGTTTCAATTGAAATTTAGGCATGAGCGAAACACTTCACGAAAATAAAACGTTCGAAAAAGTTGATTATTCCAATAAGGAATTGCGTGATCGTGAGTTTATCCAATGTGTTTTTAAAAGTTGCAGCTTCGAAAAAAGTGATCTTTCCGGAAATGATTTTATAGATTGTAAATTTGAAAATTGCAATTTGAGTTTGGCAAAACTTGCAAAAACTGGATTGAAGAATGTTCATTTTCTCGGCTGCAAATTAACCGGAATTGATTTTAGTAATTGTAATGATTTTCTGTTTACCGTAAGTTTTTCTTCCTGTACAATGGATTACACCGCATTCCAGCGAAAGAAAATGAAGAAAACCATTTTCAAAGAATGCAGTATCAAAGAATCCCATTTCACAGATGTTGATTTAAGCGAATCAGTTTTTGAAATGTGTGAATTGGAAAACACTTTTTTTCAAAATAATAATCTGGAGAAAGTAGATTTTCGTACGGCTAGAAATTTTACAATTGATCCGGAACAGAATAAAATGAAGAAAGCTAAATTTTCTGTTTTAGGATTGTCAGGTTTGTTGGGGAAATATGGGGTAGAAGTGGAGTAGCAGGAAATAGAATACTGATGAAGAGGATCTTTTGGATAAAAACGGTAAAAAATTGAAATGAAAACTACTTTAATTTTATTGGTATTATTCGTTGGAATAATGATTTTCTCATGTGAAGATCCAAGAGATTATAACCAATGTTCTACTAAAATCAGTGATTCGAAGGAGAATGGAATGTTTGTGAAAGATTTTAAAGTGGATGGAGAAATCTGGAAAATAAATGACACACTTCAAGTACGAATTAAATCTGCTTGGATGGAAAAACATTGGAGATTGGATAAAAATTATAAACCATACGCAATTGATGGATTTCAAATGTATATTGAGACCTATGAGGAAGATGTTAAGGGCGAAGAATTGTTTTGGTCAATTGGTACTGACGCTTATCATTATTTTAGAAAGGCATCAAAAAGTTGTTTAATGTCCGACTTTCAGGAAATGCCAACAGATTCGGTATTGATTTGGCAAGTTCAAAAAGGTACTGGTTTAAATGATGATCCTGATAAAATAATACTTGGAGAAGTAAGTTTGGCAAATTATTGATCCTTTTTTCTTGTTGTTTTATTTTTCTGTTAGCTATTTGGATTCGTGGAAAATTCCAAACAAATTTATTTATCTACCTCATTTGCGAAAAAAACTTACAATAGTTATCCAATTGAGGAAACAGGGTTCGTTTAAAATAAGTGATTGTTGTTAATTTTATCCTACATTAGTCTTCCTATTTCACATACTAAAAACTAAAACCAATGTCAACTTATTACCCACTTAAAGCAGGCAATTCCTGGACTTACGGAAACAACGACGGATCAACATTTACAAATAAAGTGGAGAGTGGAGATGGAAATTTATTTGTGATGTCGAACTCGATGGTGGCAACAAATGTTCAGGTAAAAAAGGACGGTAACATATTTTATACAGACAGTTACGAAGCAGGAAATATGCAGCCTTTTCTTAAAGAGGATTTAAATGCTGGTGACAAATGGGATATTACTTATCTCGCAAATACAATCAATAGTATTCTTGCAATAGTAGTTTTATCTACGGGTGGAACTAAAACCGTAGAAGGACAAACATATAACGATGTAATGGAATTGGAAGGAGTGATGAGTTTTAATATCAATGGAAATATCATCAATGCAGGAACAAAATACAATTGGTTTTACGCTAAAGATGTTGGTTTAATTTTGACCACTTCGACTTTGGGAGTGAATATGCCTTTGAAGAGTTATTCTATCTAAGCCACTGATTGCGCAGATTTACTCAGATTCAAAAAGGAAACATTTTCTTCCTTAGTGACTTCGCCCTGCCGGAGTGTCTTAGTGGCAATTTACTTCAAGGAAATGTTACCTCAGAGTTGGCAGAGTTGATTTATTTCATCAACACATCAATTCATCAGCATATTTCACGCGCACCACTTCCAACAAATCCAAAATTTCATTCAAGTGATCAGTAGTTACCAATTTAGATCTTATCTCTTTGAAATTCGGTAAGCCTTTGAAATAATTAGAATAATGTCGGCGCATTTCTACTATACCAACATGTTCACCTTTCCAATCCACCGATTTCATCAAATGCGTTTTACAAACATTCACTCGATCTTCCAAAGTCGGTGCTGGAAGATGTTCTCCAGTTTTTAAGAAATGTTTTACTTCATTAAAAATCCAAGGATAACCAATACTTGCTCTTCCAATCATTACTCCATCCACACCATATTTATTTTTCATGTCCAACACTTTTTCGGGCGTATCCATATCGCCGTTTCCGAAAATAGGAATGTGAATGCGTGGATTGTTTTTTACTTCACCGATTTTTTCCCAATCCGCAAAGCCTTTATACAACTGCGCTCGTGTGCGACCATGAATTGTCAATGCTTTTACACCCACATCTTGTAATCGTTCCGCCACTTCCATAATGTTGATCGATTTTTCATCCCAACCCAAACGCGTTTTTACAGTAACAGGAAGTGAAGTAGAATTCACAACCGCTTTTGTCAAACGAATCATCAAATCAATATCTTTCAAAACACCAGCGCCAGCACCTTTACAAACCACCTTTTTTACTGGACAACCAAAATTGATATCCAATAAATCGGGTTGAACTGTATCCACAATTTTTGCGGAGAGCGCCATAGCTTCTTCATCCCCACCAAAAATCTGAATTCCCACGGGACGTTCGTAATCGAAAATATCTAATTTCTGTCTGCTCTTCCATGCATCGCGAATTAATCCTTCCGAAGAAATAAATTCGGTATACATCAAATCTGCCCCTTCTTTCTTGCATACAAAACGAAATGGCGGATCACTTACATCCTCCATTGGAGCAAGCAGTAATGGAAAGTCAGGCAATTCTATGTTTCCGATTTTTACCATGGAGGATAAACGCTAGTCAAAAGTGTTAGGCAATATAAAGTTTGAAGAAATCACGAATTACTAAAAGTCAAACACTAATTACCAATTACTAATTACTAATTTTGGCAAAGTTACTTAAAACGGAATTACCCTTGGACGATAGCGATCAGCCTGTAAAACCTTTATTTACGTTTGGACCAGGAATGCGAGCCATGTTATTGGTAGCGCTGGTTTTTTCTTGCGTTGGAATTTATGAAATGATTTCAAAGGCCCAGCAATTATCATGGCTTTCGCCATCTCCTGAAAATGGCGATACGCCTCAGACCGCTTGGATTGCCGCCATCATTCGTTCGATTTTTATTTTTGGTGTTCCTGCTTTAATTTATGCGAATGTTTTTCCCCAGGACCGATTCGGATACTTCAGATTAAATGTGCCGGTATCCGGAATGAAAATTCTTATTGGTGCTTTTCTGATGATATTTCTTTTGCCTGCCATTAACCAAGGTGTTACTTGGGTAAATAATGCAATCACCAATCAGGAACTTCGCACGTTCGAAGATGAGATGGCGAAATTAGATGCATGGTTTATTCAGATGCCGACTTTCGGAGGTTTTTTGTTTTGTTTATTGGCGAATGCATTAGTTCCAGCCATTTGTGAAGAGTTATTATTTCGAGCAGGAATTCAGCAAATATTAATGGAACGAACAAGATTTAAGCATGTTTCGATTATTGCAACAGCAATGATTTTTGCTTTCTTCCATTTAGATCCCATTTCGGTTCCGTTTATTTTTCTAGCAGGTTTAATTCTTGGTTATGCATTTTATTGGACAGGTTCTTTGCGAATTACTATTGTGATGCATTTTCTGTTTAATGGCATTTCGATTTTTATAGAATACATGAATCAACACAGCGAAGCGTTCAAAAATTACAATGTTGGAATGGGAATTTTTGTCATTAGCATCATTGGTTCTGCCGGATTTATGTTCCTGCTTTGGAAATCCTCCCAAAAGGAGATTTTGTAGGTTTTGAGATGCTTTTACCGACTAATTCGGCCTTTTTCCCCCTTGTTTTAGATCTAAATGCCTCTACCTTAAATTGTTAATTTCCTTTGAAAAAAACAAGCCCTGTAGGTTGATGGTTTTGGCTATTTTTGTTCGAATCCTAGGAATACTTTGCGTCAAACTCCTTTGGAGATCAAATAATGGAAAATCAGGTAAACGTAGCACATTATATTAGCGAACTTTTGTTTCAGCATGACTGCGTAGTTGTGCCGGGCTTTGGGGCTTTCGTTTCTACGTATGCACCTGCTCGTGTTCATCCTGCTCAACATACATTTACACCACCTTCCAAACAAATTGTTTTTAATAAACATCTGCAACAGAATGATGGTTTGCTTTCGCAGACGATTGCTTCTGCTTTGTCTTGTTCATTTGATGAAGCGATGGCAAGCATCAGTGTTTTTGTTAGTGAATTGAATGCTAATTTGAAGTCTGGCAAAAAAGTTGAGCTGCATAATCTTGGAATGCTTTCACTTGATCCTGAAAAAAATATTTGTTTTGAAACGTTTCCGGAAATTAATTTTCTCATTGAATCTTTCGGACTTTCATCTTTTCAATCGATGCCGATTCTTCGTGAAGGTGTTGTTGAGAAACGTTTGCTTACTGAAAAAACAGATCGTCCAATTGCGATGGAACTTGCGGATTCAAAACCAACTCGTCGTCGCGTTCGCCGAAATTTGATTACCGCAGCGGTTGCAATTCCAGTTTTGGTAGCAGCTTTTTTCTTTACCTCTCAGAATACAGATGGATTTTCTTCTTTGGGGATTTTTGGAAAAAAGGAGCCTTCAAAATTTCAACCCGTAAAATGGTTTAAGGCAAATCCTAATGATACATTGCCAACGATTACTGAATTAAAAACAGATCCGAATGGCATTGGAACTATTTCAATAACTCCGCATGCACCTGCGATTATTGTAGACATTCACAAAGTAATGCCGGATACCACGCGCGTGGCTGATCCTACGAATCAGTCTTATGTTTCAAATTACTCTGGAAACAAATATTATATCGTCGGTGGTGCTTTTGGTGTTGAAGCAAATGCACAGCGTTTTATCAAAACCTTGAAAGCAAAAGGATATAATGCAAAAGTGATTGATCAGTTGCGTAGCAAACTCACGCATATCAGTATTGCCGCATTTGATTCTAAAGAAGAAGCCTTGGTTTATCTTGCTAAAATCAGCAATGATGTTCCTGGTGCATGGATTCTTAAAAAATAATTCCAGATTACATTATTGCCAATTACCTAGAACAAATGAGTTTGTAAAAGGGTAGTATTTAAATACAATATATTAATGATGTTGAACCAATCCAATAATCGGTAATTGGTAATCTGGTAATCGGTAATCCGGTAATTATCTCACCCAGCTTTTTTGATCCACTGTTCCACTTGTTTTACTAAAAGTTCAATACGGATGGGCTTGTAGATAAATGCATCTGCTTCTAATTCTAATCCGAGATCTTTTGCATACGATTCGCTTAAGGCAGAAAGGAAAATAATTTTTGTGTTAGCGAAAAGTGGATTACTGCGAAGTCGCATACAAGTTTCAAAGCCGTTCATCTGCGGCATTAGAACATCGAGAATAATAAGGTCGGGACGAAACTGAACAGCTACATCAAAAGCTTCTTTGCCATCTGCAGCGGTGAACACGAGATAGCCTTTACGAACCAAATTGTAACTGATGAATTCTCTAATATCCGGCTCATCGTCGACAATGAGAATTCGTTTTGCTTGCTTTTCCATAGTTAAGGGTTAGCAAACTTATAGAATCAGTATTGTGCAATTGTTATGCGGAGGTTAATGTTGAAGGCGTTTTTTTATAGCCATGATTGCAGCGGAAAGCCCGCACACCAAGCTCAACAAAACTGTTGGGGTTGGGGGAGGACTTGTAGCGAAAAGCAGGAACATTGCGAAAGCAATTTATCTGCTCCTAAATTTTACCTTGATTCTGATTATTTTCAGGAACTTCTTTCTTTTCACGATTTGCTTTATAAATTCCGACAGCGCCGAAAATGGCGATGATAAAAAGAATTAAACCGAGAATTCCCCATACCCATCCGGAAGTTGGTTTTGGAATGACAAGAAAAATAATGGCAAAAAGAAAAACAGTTGCCACTTCATTCCACAAGCGAAGGTGAAAAGATTTCCATTGAAAAATTTCCTTCTGCTGTTTTTTAAAAATGAAATGTGTTTTTAAGTGATAAAGTGAAAGCAGAAAAACGAAAACCAATTTGAGGATGAACCATGGCTTAATTAATAAATTTTCGGCTAATCCTTGCAAGGACATCATCTGATTCAGCACCAACATCCAAAGGCCGAAAAGCCAGGTAAGAATCATGGACGGCCATGCGATTGCATTCCACAATCGTTTTTGCATAATTTTTAGTTGCTCCGATAAAATTGATTTATCAGGTTCGGGCTTTGCAGCCGCTTCAACGTGATAAATTAGAAGACGAGGCATATAGAACAAGGCTGCAAACCAAGTGACCACGAAAATGATGTGAAGCGCTTTGACGTAAACGTAGGAATCCATGGGGGTAAAATTACCAATTACCTTATTACCAATTACCG
>JBBRYH010000043.1:0-32096 GCA_038237845.1 Bacteroidia bacterium | reverse complement strand
TAAACATCAACACCGTGTCAAATGGTTTTGCTCCTGCGTTATTTTTTTTATTCGTGTTCAATAATTTGTTCTCTAAGGTTGAACGAAACATCTCAAAATCCATCACCTTACTTACCATCTCTAATGGATTACCAATTTCTGGTAAAAGTTCTATCGAGTTTTGTTCGTCAAATAATCCCTTTTTTCCTCGTGTTTTGTAGCGTATTAACTTCATTTTGCCTATCTTGTTTATAGCATATAATATAGCCATAATTATTTGATAATCAGAAAGTTAAATTATTACTTGCTGACAATTTGATTTTTAGAACTCCCCTTAGTTTTGTACTCGATATAATTTATAGTTTCATATGAAGTCAAATTTATTTTCAAAAGTTGAAGTTTTCGTTTGCCTCTTTCTTTTTCTTTTTTCATTTGATGTAAATGCACAACAGATAAAAAGGGCAACCATAAGCGGAAATATTACCGAAGCTTCAAATGGAGAAGCTATCATCGGTGCGGTCATTACGATTCGAGAGCCAATAAAAGGTACGGTTACGAACAATTATGGCTTTTTCTCAATAACGACAGATACGGGAACTTATGATCTTACCGTTTCTTATACTGGGCTTCAACAATATCATCAAAGAATTAGCTTAACAAAAGACATTCAGTTGAATGTGAAAATGGAAATCATTCAGAACGAAGAAGTAGTTATTTCTGATAAAAAAGCGGATGAAAATGTTTCAGATGGGCAAATGAGTGCAAATCGACTCGACATGAAACAGGTAGTTAAGATTCCTGCTTTTATGGGAGAGGTTGATGTTTTAAAAACCATTCAATTGTTACCAGGAGTAAAGGGTGGTGCAGAAGGAAATTCAGGATTTTATGTTCGCGGCGGAGGTCCTGATCAAAATTTGGTTTTGTTGGATGAAGCAACTGTATATAATGCAGGACATCTTTTCGGATTCTTCTCGGTATTCAACGGTGATGCAATAAAAGATATTAATCTTATTAAAGGTGGCATGCCTGCACAATACGGCGGAAGACTTTCTTCGGTGCTTGATATTTCAATGAAGGAAGGTAATAATCAGAATTTCGAAGCAGAAGGAGGAATTGGCTTGATCGCATCACGCTTAACGGTTCAGGGACCCATTAAAAAAGACACTGCCTCGTTTATTGTAAGTGCGCGACGAACTTACATTGATGTAATCATGAAACCATTAATCAAACCAAGCTCTCCCTTCAAAGGTTCGGGATATTATTTCTATGATTTAAATACAAAACTTAATTGGAGAATTAATGACAAGAATAAAATTTTCTTAAGTGGATATTTCGGTCGAGATGTATTTACATACAACGATACTAAATCCGATTTCAAAGTCACAATTCCATGGGGAAATGCTACAACTTCTTTACGCTGGAATCATTTGGTCAGTCCGAAAATGTTTGTGAATACTACAGCCGTTTTCACTGATTATAAATTTTCATTCGGTGCAGAACAGGATGGGTTTGAATTCAAACTTTTTTCAGGCATCCGCGATTGGAATGGAAAAGTTGACTTTTCTTATTTGCCAAATAACAAACATTACATTCGATTCGGAACGAATTATACCTGGCATACCTTTACGCCAAATAATGTTTCAGCAAAACAAGGCGAAACAGTATTTGATTTGGGTGGATTAAAAAAAGAATACGGACATGAAGTGGCTGCATATGTAAATGATGACTGGGATGTATCACCTCGATGGCATTTGTCAACTGGTTTACGTTATTCCTACTTTATGCAAGTGGGACCCTTTGATCGCTACTTAGTAGATGTGACAGGACGAACCACTGGAACTATTCATTACGATAAATTTCAAAAAGTTGCTGCTTACGGTGGATTGGAACCACGCTTATCTGCCCGCTTTTTATTGAATGAACGTTCATCCTTGAAAGCTTCCTTCACACATAATTTGCAATATGTTCATTTGGCAACAATTTCACCAATCTCTTTACCTACGGATATTTGGGTTCCTTGTTCAGATGTTGTAAAACCTCAGATCGGTGAACAATATGCTGCAGGATATTTTAGAAATTTCAAAAACAATACTTACGAATCATCAGTTGAAGTGTATTATAAAAACATGCGTAATCAGGTAGAATTTGCACCTTCTGCATTACCTGAGGACAATGTAAATAACAACACGGATAATAATTTTGTTTTCGGAAGTGGTGAATCCTATGGAGCTGAATTCTTTTTCAAAAAAGCAAAAGGAAAATTTACAGGATGGATAGGTTATACACTTTCATGGACAACTAGGAAATTTCCTGAAATTGATAATGGACTTCCTTTCTATGCCCGTTACGATCGACGACATGATATTTCAGTGGTTACTGTTTATGACCTAAATGAGAAATGGTCATTCGGAGCCATTTTTGTTTATGGAACAGGAAATGCAATTTCACTTCCTGAATCACGCTATATTATTGAAGGATCGATCGTCTCGGATTATGGTCGTCGAAATTCCTATCGAATGCCGGCTTACCATCGTCTTGATATTTCCGTTACATGGACTGGAAAGCAAAAACATATTTTCAAAAGTATTCCTTATCAGAATAGTTGGAATTTTTCTGTTTACAATGTGTACAACCGTCACAACCCTTATTTTATTTTCTTCGACAATCAAGGAAGTATTCAGGAGGGAAATTTAGTTGTCACTGCGAAACAAGTTTCTTTATTTCCGATTCTTCCTTCAATTACTTGGAATTTTAAATTTTAATTCAATGAAAAAGTATTTATTTACATTTCTCGTTATACTATCTTTCATTTCCTGCACTAAGGAAATCACAATTGCTTTACCTCAACCAGAGAAAAAATTAGTTGTGGATGGCGGTATCTATGTTGGTGAGCCTGCAGAAATAAATTTAACTTGGTCAACAGGTTATTTTGATCCGATTGATTCAGCCTCATTGGCAAATTACCTTGTTTCAACTGCAGTTGTAGTATTACACGACGGAACATTAACGGATACTTTACAAATTGCATTCAATGCAAATAAACCCATTCCAATTGTATGGAGAGGTTCAACCATTCTTGGACAAGTAGGACATACCTATACGCTGACCGTTGTCGCAAATGGAAAATCTGCTTCTGCAACTACAATTATTCACACACCCGTTCCACTTGATACGGCCTGGTTTAGACTAGAACCACCTAATGATAGTCTGGGATATGCTTGGGCGCATTTGACAGATCCTGCTGGAACTGGAAATGCATATCGTTGGTTTACAAAACGAATAACAAAAGATCCTGCATTCTTAACTCCCTTCGGAGCGGCATTCGATGATAAATTTATTGAAGGGACAAGTTTTGATTTTGCCTATTACCGTCCTAGTATTTCAGGCTCCACCGCCCCGGAGGATAATGGACCACAAAATGGGTTCTATATTATTGGCGATACCATTATAGTTCAATTTTGTACTATAGGACAACCCGAAGCAAATTTCTTCAAAACGTATGAGAACGTAGTTTCATCCAATGGAAATCCATTTGCTGCTCCGGGAGTTATAAAAACGAATGTGGAAGGTGGCCTTGGGATTTTTTGTGGGTATGGTCAGACTTACGATACGATCATCTGCCACTAGCAGATTTAGTTATTTGACAAGTGGCATCCAACAAGCATCATATCTACTACACCTCGTGTCACCTTTTATTTTTTAATTGCCCATCTCAATTTTGCCGATTTCGCTCTTGGATTTGTAAAACATTCCTCAGCAGAGGGACGAATAATATCTGTCGTGATTTCGCTGTAAATACCTTCACGAAATAAAAGTTGAAAAGATTTTTTTACACGTCTATCTTCTCCAGAATGAAAAGAGAGGATTGCAACACGGCCGCCAGGTGCAAGCGCCTCAGGAAGTTTTTCAAGAAACTTATCCAATACTTCAAATTCATTATTTACTTCTATACGCAAAGCCTGAAAGCAACGTTGACAAGATTTTTTAATATCATCCTTTCGCGTTTCAGCAGGAAAAAAATCCAAGGTCTCTTCGATAACTTGTTTGAGTGCCGTTGTAGTTTCGATAGAAATACCTCGAGCGATTTTTTTCACAATAGCTTCAGCAATAATATCGTAATTCGGTTCATCGGCATTTTCCGATAAAATCTCTTCCAACTTATCCAAACTAATATTTTTCAATAAGGCAGCAGCTGATTTTCCTGTCTTTGGATTTAATCTCAAATCGAGCGGCCCATCAACCTTAAACGAAAATCCGCGATCAGGATTATCAATCTGCATGGAAGAAACGCCTAAGTCAGCTAAAACAAAATTCAAAGGACCAGATTCTGCAATAATCAAATCTATATTAGAAAAATTTAATTTTTTAATTTCTAAATCATCATCACCATAACCTAAAGCAGACAATCGTTCACGCGTACGTGGCAATTCTATCGGATCTACATCAATTGCAAAAAGTTTTCCTTTATGATTGAGAGCTTTCAATAGTTCAAATGAATGGCCACCGTAACCAAGTGTTGCATCAAGACCAATTTGTCCAGGTGCAACTTTAAGAAAGTCCATGATTTCTTTTACGCAAATTGAACGATGCGTTCCTGCAGGTGTTCTCCCCTGCTCCAATACTTTTGCAACATCAGCTGCATATTGTTCAGGATTTAGTTCCTTGTATTTCTCCTTAAAGGATTTTGGATGTTTTCCTTTATAGCGAACACGACGGGGACGTTTTTCAGGTTGATCGGACATCCTATAAAAGTAAACAAATTGTACAGAATACTTTCCTAATTCGAAGAGGATGGTTCTTGGAGAATTCTGGAAATTGAAAAGAAATTAAATTTGTTGGAAAGACATTTACTCTCCGTAAATCTCAGTTAATTTTTTTACCAGGTCGTCACCTTTTAAATCATTCGCCACAATTATTCCATTTTTATCTATTAATACAGAATGTGGAATAGAAGAAACGGAATATTGAAGAGCAACTTCATTACTCCAACCTTTTAAATCACTTACATGTGTCCAGGTTAAACCATCTTTTTTAATTGCAGCGGTCCACTTTTCCTTTGTTTTGTCAAGTGAAACTCCTAGAATCTGAAAACCTTTTGGGTGGAATTGATTGTACGCTTTTACTACGTTCGGATTTTCTGCACGACAAGGATTACACCAAGAGGCCCAGAAATCAATCATCACATAATTTCCTTTAAAACTTTCAAGTGAAACAGGTTTTCCATTCTCATCATTCATTGTAAATAACGGAGCTGGTTGTCCTACACGAATACTTTGAAGCAATTTAATCTTCGTGTCAATTTCTTTTCCATAGTCAGACATTTTTACTTTGTCAGAAAATGCTGAATAGATTTTATCCATGCTTTCTACATCAAAACGAGAATAATTTGCCTGAAGAATGTAAGCCGAAGTAATTGAATTATTATGTGTATTTAAATATTCACGCACAAAAACACCACGAATAGAATCTTCTATGTCATATTGCAAATCAAATTCTTTACAAAGTTCTTTATTCCCAGCCTTCCCTGCACTATCATATAGATGGTTTATCCCCCGAAGCTTCCCTTCGTAAACGTCATCCATTTTATTAAAATCTTCTAAATCGGTTTGAGTTGAAGAACCCTTTATGAGAATATTTTTTCTGTCAATTGTAGTTCCTGTAATTGTAATGGCAGAATTTTCCAAAAATAAAGGAATAAATTCTCTTTTGCCATTCACAAAAAGAATGTAAACGTACTTTGGTGAGTTAACCTTTCCGTTGAATTTAAATTCCCCATTTTCCACTACGCAAGAATCTAACTTTTTAAAATCTCCATCTTCCCAAACAGCCAAATAAGCCATTTTATAGTTGACAGTATCAATCTTGGCAGTAATTGTAAACGAAGGATTTGCATCACTAAATCGAATTGACTTCTTGGGTATGATAAAGGCGAAAGTTGTGACTAATAGAGCTGTTAATAGAAGGTAAATTGAATTCTGTTTCATGTCCCTAATTTAAACAAAATTTTCTTTATGAAAATGTTCAAATGACGACATATCTATCATTTCAACCTATGCCCCTATCAATTTTCCCTAAGAAAAATCATCCTTTTACCAAGTACTTATTTGCTATTTTTGCAGCTCACAATTTTAGCAAAGCATTTATGTCAACTACAGCCGAAAAAGTAAAAACACTGATCATCGGATCAGGCCCTGCAGGATATACCGCTGCTATTTACGCTGCACGCGCGGATCTAAAACCTATGATGTACATGGGACCAGAACCAGGAGGTCAACTTACCACCACTACTGAAGTAGAAAATTATCCTGGTTATCCCGAAGGAATTCAGGGTCCAGAAATGATGGAACTTTTCAAAAAACAAGCTGAACGTTTTCAAACTGATATCCGTTTTGGATGGGCAACAAAAGTAGATTTCTCCGGACCTGTGCATAAAGTTTGGATGGATGAAGGCAAAGTGGAAATTCATGCTGATACAATTATTATTGCTACCGGTGCAACTGCAAAATGGTTGGGTTTAGAATCAGAACAAAAATTTCGTTCGATTGGTGGCGTTTCTGCTTGCGCAGTTTGTGATGGATTTTTCTATCGTGGAAAAGATGTTGCGATTGTGGGTGCAGGTGATACTGCATGTGAAGAAGCTGCTTATCTCGCAAAACTTTGTAAGAAAGTGTACATGGTTGTGCGTCGAAGTGAAGGACAGATGCGTGCATCAAAAACAATGCAACATCGTGTAATGAATATTGCGAATATTGAAATTCTCTGGGATTCAGAAACCAAAGAAGTTTTGGGAAATGATATGGGAGTCACAGGTGCAACATTTACCAATGTAAAAACGAAAGAAGAGCGCACAGTAGATATTTTCGGATTTTTCGTAGCGATTGGACACAAACCCAATACCGATGTTTTTAAACCTTGGATTAACATGGATGAGCAAGGTTATATTCAGACGATTCCTG
The DNA here is from genome assembly GCA_038237845.1 of Bacteroidia bacterium. Lineage (GTDB taxonomy): Bacteria > Bacteroidota > Bacteroidia > Palsa-965 > Palsa-965. The sequence continues at coordinate 25,161 of JBBRYH010000043.1, read as the reverse complement.
GAACCAGCAAAACAAATATAGAAGGTGTTTTTGCTGTGGGTGATGCGCAGGATAAAGTGTATCGTCAAGCTGTTACTGCAGCTGGCAGCGGATGTATGGGCGCACTTGATGCAGAACGTTATCTAGCGGATAAAGGAATTCATTAGTACGCATTGTATTGCAGAAAAGAAAGACGGCAGAAGAACTGCAAAAAGAAATTTGTGCGCTTTCTAAGTAATGCTATTACTAATCGAGGATATTTTATTAAAGTTTAAATCGAGTTAAGGTTCTGGAACCTTACAAGATTTTTCTGTAAATTTGATCAGAAGTTCAAATCACTTCAACAATTAAATGCGGTTACTTTTTACCCTTCTTATTGCAATTTTATTCACGCTACCTATGCATGCGCAATTTGGTAAGCAGAAGAATACTACAAAATATTACACTTTTACTGCCGTTTATGATTCCTCGGAAGGAATAAATATATACGAGAAATTAAATCTTGCGATGGGTGGCGATTCAGTTCGGAATACACCAAAAGGATATTCTGCACAGAATCTTTGGGAAGATTATTATGTAAGCGGGGCCGTTTTACATTCAGGCTATTATGTTGACGGACAATTACGCAGTTACAAAAATTTTTATGAATCAGGTCAAGTAGAAAGAGATTTTCATAACATTGATTATTTCAGAAATGAAATGATTTTATATTGGATCAATGGCAAAGTACGTTCAGACATTGTTTATTATCAAGGCCAAGATGAAACGACGCATGAATATTATGAAAATGGAAATCCTGAAATCGCAGAAGAATATACCAAGAAATGTGAATATTTATTATTCCGAACTTTCTATTACGAAAATGGAAAGACGCAAAGTGATTTGCAGTTAACGGATAAGAAAAAGAAAAAATATTACCTCAAAGAATTTTACGAAAGTGGAATCATGACGGATGAAGGAACGATGCAGTATTATGCAGAGCTAGATAATTTTATGAAAGAAGGCACATGGAAAGTATATGATGAAAAAGGCGCCTTAGTTTCTACGCAAGAGTATGTGCGTAATCAGATGACGGAAGAGAAGAAATGGTAAATTAATTACCGATTACTCCCAATAGAACTCCTTCGGAGCGAATTACCAATTACCTATTTTTTATTTTCTTTTTCTTTGCGCCTTCGTGTCTTTGCGGTGAAAAATCATTTATTTAAATGTCTTCTTTTTAGCACCGCTTCCACATCTTCCAATTCAAAACCTTTCGCAGTTAACAAAACCATAAAGTGAAAAAGCAAATCAGCTGATTCTCCGAGAAACAATTCATTATTATCGTCTTTCGCCTCAATAACTACTTCAATTGCCTCTTCACCTAGCTTTTGGGCAACTTTATTTATTCCTTTGGAAAACAATTCAGCTGTATAAGAAGATTTCGGATCCGCATTTTTTCGAGACTGAATAATTTTCTCCAATTCAAAAATGAAACTTGATTTATTCTCTTCGCCCCAACAAGTATCTGTTCCTGTATGACAAACAGGACCAAGTGGATTTACTTTAATCAGAAAAGTGTCGTTATCGCAATCTTCCAGAATAGATTTTACCTCTAGAAAATTTCCACTCTCTTCCCCTTTTGTCCACAATCGATTCTTTGAACGCGAGAAAAAAGTTACTCTATTTTCTTTCTTCGTTTTGGCATATGCTTCTTCATTCATAAATCCAAGCATTAGGACTTTATTAGTTGTATCATCCTGGATAATTGCTGGAATGAGCTTGTCGGAATATTTTGAAAAATCTGCCATTATATCTGCTTTTTATTCCTTGTCATTGCCTCAGTAATAATTCCGTAGCAATAGCAGTGAACAGGTTTATTGAAATCTAATTGAAATATTATTATGGTGTAATTCTTTTTTCAAATCCGGAATACTGATTTCATTATAATGAAAAATGCTGGCTGCTAATGCTGCATCCGCTTTCCCATTGGTAAAAACATCCACAAAATGTTGTTTTGAACCTGCACCGCCAGAAGCAATCACTGGAACATTAACTGCTTCTGAAATTGCTCTGGTAATATCTAAAGCGAAACCGTTTTTTGTTCCGTCGTTATTCATGGAAGTAAGAAGTATTTCGCCTGCGCCTAATTGAACTGCTTCCTTAACCCATTCCAAAGTAGATTTTCTCGTAGGAATTTTGCCGCCATTCAGAAAAACAGTCCATTCGTTATTTTCGAATTTTGTATCCACAGCCAAAACAATACATTGGCTACCGAATCGATTTGCTAAATCAGAAATTAATTGCGGATTTTTAAAAGCAGAAGTGTTAACGGAAATTTTATCTGCACCATTTTCTAATAAAACAGAAACATCTTCAATGGAACTGATACCACCGCCAACAGTAAATGGAATATTTATCACCGAAGCAACTTTATGTACAAGTTCCACTAATGTTTTTCTCTTTTCGTCAGTTGCAGAAATATCCAGAAAAACCAATTCGTCAGCACCTTCTTTGGCATAACGCAAAGCTAATTCTACAGGATCACCAGCATCACGTAGCCCTTCAAAATTGACACCTTTTACCGTGCGACCATCTTTGATATCAAGACAGGGGATGATTCGTTTTGTAAGCATCGTTTAACGATAATTGGTGACAAGGGACAAGAGGAGGAAAAAAATGTTTGACTTTTGACTTAAAAATGAAGTGTGTCGTTAAGTTTGTTAATCATTGTAATTAATTAGATCCTCTAAAAGAATTTTTCCTTCGTAAATCGCTTTTCCTACAATCACTCCTTCGCAACCCAGTTGATTTAATTCCAAAATATCTTCAATGCAGGAAACACCACCACTTGCAACTAATCGTAATCCGGGACATTTTGCAAGAATGTGTTTGTATAAATTACTTGCAGGGCCAGATAGTAATCCGTCTTTTGAAATATCTGTACAGAAAACATGTGAAATTCTTTTCTGCATTTGCAGCTGAATAAATTCCACCACATCAATTTCTGTTTGTTCTAGCCATCCGCCAACTGCAATTTTCCCATTTCGCACATCAGCCCCTAGGAAAATACTTTCTGCTCCGTATTTCCGAATCCAGCCATCAAAAACATCAGGCGATTTAACTGCAACACTTCCTATAGAGGCAAAAGTTACTCCTGCATTAAAAACACGTTGAATATCTTCATCTGTTTTTATGCCGCCACCATAATCAATAAGTAATTTTGTCGCTTTGGCGATTTTCTCTAAAACAGAAATATTTTTAGGAGTGCCGGATTTTGCACCATCAAGATCTACTAAATGTAATCGTTGAATTCCTGCAGCTTCAAATTCTTTTGCTACTTCAACAGGATTTTCGCGATAGATTTTTGTAGTTGCGTAATCGCCATTGGATAAACGCACACATTTTCCATCAATAAGATCTATGGCAGGGATTATCGTAATCATAAATTCAAAAAATTTCTAAGAATAAATTCGCCGGCAACACCACTTTTTTCAGGATGGAATTGAACGCCATGAAAATTTTCATAAGACAACGCCGCACTATACGGCTGAATGTAATCTGTAATTGCTGAAGAGTAAGCGTCTAATTCCGCATAATAACCATGAACATAATACACGAATGCATTTTCGGGTACACCTGTAAACAAAGGTCCTTTCAAATGAGAAATAGAATTCCATCCCATTTGGGGCACTTTCAAATCAGGTTTGTCATTGGGGGTAACAAACTTTTTTACGTTCACTCTGAAAATTCCTAATCCTTGTGTATGTTGAAGCGTAGTCGACAGCCCTTCCTCAGTTTGTCGACACATCAATTGCATTCCGAGACAAATTCCTAAAACAGGTTGGTTCAAAGAAAGAATTACTTCATCCAATTTTTTTTCTTTCATCGACTTCATCGCAGAAGAAGCTTCACCGACACCGGGAATAATTACTTTATCAGCCTTAATTATTTCCTCAGGATTCTCCGTTACAACAGCAGTAAATCCTAATCGCTGCAAAGCAAATTGAACCGACTGCGTGTTTCCTGATTTATAATCGATGATGGCTATTTTCATTCGTCTTAACCTTGGTGATATTAATTTCTACTGAAATGTTTCTCTCAACTGATAAGTCTTCCGCAATTTATCAACTAAAAGCTCTGCTTCGGTAAAATTAAGCGTTTGTTGTCCATCAGAAAATGCTTTTTCAGGATTTTCATGAATTTCTACAATTACTCCATCTGCACCCGCCATAACTGCAGCCAAGGACATAGATTCAACGTATGCACGAATTCCAACGCCGTGAGAAGGATCAACAACGACAGGCAAGTGTGTCTTTGATTTAAGATAAGGAACAGCATTCAAATCAAGTGTATTCCGATAGGCCTTCTCATAGGTGCGAATTCCACGTTCACAAAGAATGATCTGTTCATTTCCATTTGAAAAAATATATTCTGCAGATGAAAGCAACTCTTCTACTGTACCTGAAATGCCTCTTTTTAATAAAACCGGCTTTCCTGCTTCTCCAAGTGCATCGAGCAAATTAAAATTCTGAGCATTTCGCGCACCTACTTGAAAAATATCCACGTATTCATACATCGCTTCAATCTGATCCATCTGCATAACTTCCGTAACGATTTTTATTCCGTTCGCCGCACATTCTTTGTAAAATAATTTCAATCCTTCAATTCCCAATCCTCGAAAAGCATAAGGAGAACTTCTTGGTTTATAAACACCACCCCGCATGATTTTAATTCCTTGTTGCTTCAAAAAAGTAACCGTTGTTTCAATTTGGGCTTCGTTTTCAATGGAACAAGGTCCTGCCATAATTGAAAAATTACCTTCGCCAATTTTTATTCCATCGCCTAAATCAATAACAGTATTTTTAACTTTCCATTCATTAGAAACAAGTTTATTTGCATCTGCCACATAATGCACATCATGTACACCTGGAAGATTTCCTATGGTGCGAATGTCAAAAGGTTTATTACCAACACAAACTAGATAACGCTGGCGTTTGGTTTTTACTTCGTTAAGTGCGTATCCTGTTTTAGTAACAATTCCACGTACAAAATTCTCCTGTTCTGTGGTAATGTTTTCATTTAGTTGAATAATCATATTGCTCTTTTTTTATATTGTCAATAAATTTTTTAATATTTTCCGATGAAGCATCTTTTGTCACTTCTTTCAAAAATGCTGTACCAATAATTGCACCATTCGTATGTTCAGAAGCCGCTAGAAATGTTTCTCGGTTATGAATTCCAAATCCAGTTAGAATAGGAATATTTAATTTATAATCCGCCACTTTCTTCAACGCATTAAGCTGATTAATCTCAAATGAATTATTTCCACCTGTTGTTGCTGATGAGGAAACGAGATATAAAAACCCTTTTGAGAGCGATGCAATTTTTCGAATGCGAGATTCACTTGAAGTTGGAGTGATAAGAAAAATAAAATGTACACCTGCCTTTTCAAATTGAGTTTTATATTCTTGCTCATATACTTCCAATGGCAAATCAGGAAGAATAACACCTGAAATTCCACAAGAAGTACACGATGTAAGAAACTTATCCATTCCATATTGTAAAACAGGATTAAGATATCCCATAAGAACAAGAGGAACTTTTTTAGGAGCAGGAGGCAATGAAAGGAGTTGATCAAATAGAAGCTTTATGCTCATTCCATTTTCCAATGCAAGTCTTGAACATTCCTGAATGACGGGGCCATCTGCTAAAGGATCACTAAAAGGCATTCCAATTTCTACAATATCAGCACCACCTTCAACTAATGAATTCAAAATGGTGCTGGTATCATTCAAATTTGGAAATCCAGCCGTGTAATAAACAGCTAGAACATCCTTCTTTTTATTCTGAAATAATTCGTCTAATAAATTCATGACGGGAGATTATTAATGTAAGTTTCAAGATCCTTATCGCCACGACCAGAAAGATTAATAACTACAATCTGTTCCGGTTTGAAATTAATTTGTTCTAGTACTGCCAAGGCGTGCGCACTTTCCAAGGCAGGAATAATTCCTTCCATTCGTGAAAGTAAATATGCTGCCTGCAATGCTTCATCATCGGTTGCTGACATAAATTTTGCTCTTCCGCAATCGTGCAAAAATGCATGCAAAGGTCCAACACCTGGATAATCCAATCCTGCAGAAATAGAATGAGGTTCGGTGATTTGTCCGTCTTCACTTTGCATTAAAAGTGTTTTGCTTCCGTGAATAATTCCTGATTTTCCTAAAACAGAAGTAGCCGCAGAAAATCCGGAATCAATTCCTTTCCCTGCCGCTTCAACGGCAATAAGAGAAACTTTCTCATCATCTAGAAAATGATAAAATGCCCCAGCTGCATTACTTCCGCCGCCAACACAAGCTATCACAACATCCGGATTTTCATTTCCTGTTTTTTCTTTCAATTGAATTTTAATTTCTTCAGAAATTATAGATTGGAATTTTGCTACCAAATCAGGATAAGGATGCGGACCCACAACGGAACCAATAATATAATGTGTGTCGAGTGGATGATTGATCCAATCTCGAATTGCTTCATTGGTTGCATCCTTTAAAGTCTTACTACCAGATGAAACAGAACGAACTTCAGCACCTAGCATTTTCATTCTTGCAACGTTGGGTGCTTGTCGTTTAATATCCTTTTCACCCATATAAACAATACATAACATTCCCATAAGAGCACAAACTGTAGCAGTAGCAACGCCATGTTGTCCTGCACCTGTCTCTGCAATGATTCTGGTTTTACCTAAACGTTTTGCCAGCAGAATTTGTCCAACAGTATTATTTATTTTATGCGCGCCTGTATGACAAAGATCTTCCCGTTTAAGAAAAATTCTGGTCTTATAATAAGCAGATAATCGATTCGCTTCGAATAATGGAGTTGGACGACCAACGTAATCACGTAACAATTGTTGCAATTCATTTTTAAAATCTGCATCATTCATAATATTGAGATATTGCAATCGCAACTCTTCAACATTAGGGTAGAGCAACTCGGGAATAAATGCTCCTCCAAATTCTCCATAATATCCTTTTTCCGAAACTTTATAATCCATAATTAATCGTTTTGAATGCTTTTACAAATGAGGCTAAAGAAGAAATGTTTTTTTTGCCTGGAAATATTTCAAATTTGCTGTTGATGTCAATACCTACAAACTGGGAATGGGGAAATTCAAGAAGTGCAATTGCAGAAGTTGGTCCGATTCCACCACTCAGTAAAAAAGGAGTTTCACCGAGGTAATTATTTAAAAGCAACCAATCAAAAGAAAAACCGTTTCCGCCAGCTAATGGTCCTGCTGTGTCAAAAAGAAAATAGGTGCATTTACCTTCGTATGCTGATGTTTTTTCAAAATCAAATTCTTCGTTTATAGAAAATGATTTTATGACTTCCACTTTTTCCAACAAAGTCTCGCAAACATCTGGACTTTCAGTACCGTGCAACTGAACAGCATTCAAATGAAATTGATCAATCTTGTCTAAGATTTCAACCATATCGGCATCAACAAAAACCCCAGTTTTCTTTAATTGTGGCGTAGAACGGGAAAGTAACTCTGTCAAACCAGAATCAATAACACAAGTAGCATCACGAGGAGATGTGGGCACGAAAATAAATCCTACATAATTTATTCCCATTGTAGAAATAGAAATCAAGTCTTCATTTTCTTTAATACCACAAACTTTGATGATCATAGTACAGAAGTTAAGAAAGTTGAATTCTTTTTCAGTTTAGCAATAAAATTTGCACAGGCCTTTCCAGGTGAAGGCGACTTCATAAAAAGTTCTCCCATCAGGAATCCCTGAAAACCTGCTTCGCGTAATTCATTTACTGTTTCCGGTTCTGAAATACCACTTTCAGAAATAAGCGTAAGTTCAGAAGACAAATTCTTTGCCATTTCAAACGACTGATTCACATTCACTTCAAACGAATTCAGATTACGATTATTAATTCCGACCAAATGAATTCCTGAAACAACTCTATCCATTTCTGCGACATCATGCAATTCTAACAATACTTCCATTCCTAATGAAAAAGCAAGTGTTGAAAATCTCTTTACTTCCTCTAATGAGAGAACAGCCGCAATTAAGAGTATTGCATCTGCGCCTAAAGATTTTGCTTCAATGATCTGATATTCGTCAATAACAAAATCTTTTCTTAAAACAGGGCAATAATTCACACGCCGAGCAGATTCTAAATCTGAATTTTTCCCACCGAAGAATTTTTCATCTGTCAAAACTGATAATGCAGATGCACCGGCTTGCATATAGGAAAGTGTTGTTTTTTCTACATCAGCATACGCATTCAACATTCCTTTTGAAGGAGATTTACGTTTGAACTCAGCTATTATTCCACTAAGATCTTTTCGTTGGAGATAATGTTTTAATGAAACAGGTTTGGTTTCAAAACAAAGACTTCGTTCCAATAGTTTGGTTGGAAAAAGTGATTTACGTTCAGCCGTTTCAATTCGTTTATTTGCGATAATGGTATCGAGTATTGTGCTCATATTATTTTATTTCTAAGGTTTTTTTAAATGCAAGCAATGCTTTTCCGGAATCAAGAGATTCTTTTGAAGCAGCAACTGCGTCTTCTAATTTTTCATATTTACCTAAACATTGCAAGGCCAATGCAGCATTTGCAATCACCACCTGATTTTGAGCTGAGGTTCCTCTATTATGTAAAACTTCGCGAAAAATGGTTGCAGCATCTTCAACTGTTGAACCACCAAGAATTTCCGATGCAAGTAATTTCCTCAATCCAAAATTCGCAGGAGAAATAATCTGCTCGCCTTCATTCCTGAATATTTTCGCATCTGAAGTAAGCGAAAGCTCATCATACCCATCCAGACTATGCAAAATAACATACCGTTCATCTGTTTGTTCAATTAAATATTGATAAGCACGCGCCAATTCCAGACTAAAAACTCCAGTGACACGAAATTTGGGTTGTGCTGGATTTACTAAAGGTCCTAGCATATTAAAAAATGTTTTTACACCAAGATCGCGACGAACGGGCCCTACTCTTTTTAATGCAGGATGAAATAAAGGAGCATGCAAAAAACAAACACCGGAATTTTCTAGAGAAGTATTTAATTTAGAATTATCATCCGTGAATTTATAACCGAAAAATTCCATTACGTTCGAAGATCCACTAACAGAGGAAACGCCATAATTACCGTGCTTAATTACTTTTCCTCCGGCACCTGCAACAACAAAAGAAGAAAGAGTAGAAATATTGAATGTGTTTTTTCCATCCCCGCCCGTTCCACATAAATCGATTGCATCACTAGAAGGAAGTGAAACTGATTTACATAATTCTAATAAGGCAGAACGAAATCCGGAAAGTTCTTCTGGTGTAACGGTGCGCATTAAATAAACAGTCATGAACGCAGCGAATTGTGCTTCGTTTCCTTCACCCGATGCAATACGCACTAAAATATCCTTCGCTTCGGCGCGACTTAAAGTTTGATGTTCGAAAAGTTGTTCTAAAACTTTTTTCATGATTAATGCGAGATAAAATTTCGAATCAGCTCTTCACCATATTCTGTCATGATAGACTCCGGATGAAATTGCACACCACTCACATCATATTTAGCATGTTGAATTGCCATTATCCCACCATCTTGATCACGAGCAGTAACAATTAGTTCAGACGGCAATTCTTTTTCATCCACCACCCAAGAATGATAGCGACCCACTTTAAACACATTCGGTAAACCTGAAAAAAGAAAACCACTATTCGATTCTTGTTTAACATCCGTTGCGACTCCGTGAAAAACGGTATCCAGTTGTTTTAATTTACCACCTAAGGCTTCCGCAATTGCTTGGTGCCCGAGACAAACTCCTAAAATACTTTTTGTTGGAGCATATTTTTTTATTATTTCCAAAAGCAATCCTGCTTCTTGTGGAATTCCTGGTCCGGGTGAAAGAATTATTTTATCATAAACTTCAACTTCGTTCAAATTCATTTTATCATTTCGAATCACATCTACTTTTGCATCTGTAATTTTCTCCACGAGATGAACCAGATTGTAGGTGAAAGAATCGTAATTATCAAAAACAAGAATCCGTTTCATAATTAATTTTTTAAAGTTGAAGCCATTTTTATTGCACTTCTTAAGGCTTCTAGCTTATTGTTTATTTCCTGTAATTCATTTTCCGGAACAGAAGTAATTACAATGCCAGCGCCTGCCTGATAAGTAAGTTCACCATTTTTACTAAGAAAGGACCGAATCATGATTGCCTGATTCATATTTCCATCGAAACCTACCAATCCTATACAACCACCATAAAATGATCGCGTTGTAGGTTCGTATTGATCAATGAGATTCATTGCCATAATTTTTGGTGCACCTGATAATGTGCCAGCCGGAAATGTATCTCCGAGTAAGCGAAATGCATTAAAATCCTTTTTCAATTTACCGCTAACTTTGGAAACCAAATGGATGACATGAGAAAAACGATGAACCTCACGAAAGGATTCTACTTTTACTTCGGTGGTTGATTTGCTCAAATCATTTCGTGCGAGATCAACCAACATAATATGTTCTGAATTTTCCTTTGGATCATTTAATAAATCCTTTTCCAACTGAAGATCTTTTTCATCATCTCCAGTTCTTCGGAAGGTTCCCGCGATTGGATGAACGATTGCTTGATTATTAGTAACAATCAATTGCGCTTCTGGGGAAGAACCGAAAATTCTATAATCGCCAAAATCCGCGAAGAACAAATAAGGAGAAGGATTTATAGCACGAAGCGAACGATAAACATTGAATTCGTCACCTGAAAATTTCTGTTTGAATTGCCGTGATAATACGATTTGAAATACATCGCCTCTTTTGCAGTGCTCTTTTCCTTTATTTACCAGCTCCAGAAAATCTAAATCTTTCATATTGGCTTTTTCATCGCCCGAAATTGCAAAACGGAATTGCGGAACATCCATTTGACGAATGAGCGATTCGATTGAGGCACTTTCATTTTTTTCTCCTGGAAATAATTGTGCAACAATATGCATGCGGTGACGAAGATGATCAAAGACAATCACGTATTGATACAAAGCATATCGCAAAAGGGGAATCTTATTCTCAGAAATACGTTCTTTGAAATTTACATCTTCAAAAAATGGAATCGCATCATACGAAGTGTAACCTATCATTCCAGTTACTGCTTCCTTTGGAACATCACCTTCAATTCGAAAAAGGGATATGAATTCGTTTAACTTTTCAGCTAATGATTTTTTTTCTATTGAGGTTTCAATATTTAATTCCGGTGCAGAAATAATAAGTTTATCCGTCTGCATCAGAATTTGTGCAACGGGTTTAATAGCAATAAAGGATCTTGAATTTTTCCCCTCGGCATTATCTGCACTTTCAAGTAAAACTGCGCCTGGGAATTTATCACGTAAACGCAGATACAAGCTCACAGGCGTGCAAGTATCATCCAAAAAACTCGTCATTTCTACACGTAGTGGAAACGATCCAGCTTTTGGCAGGATTGATTTTTTATCGATTTGGTCAGCAATTGAATTCATGAGAAAAGTTTATTAAACGAAAAAAGCCTGCTGTGAACAGCAGGCCTTGTCAGATATATCAGATCAACAATAGCAGCATCACACAGCCGAAGAAACTTCTGCAGTATGCCACCAATGTTTGTTGTTTGTGTTTTTCATGAGAGCACAAATATAAGATAGAATTTTGGAGAAAAGCAAATCCATCCAAAATTTCCTCGTTCAAGCTATAGAAAAAGTCTATTTTTTTGCCTTTTTCTTCATATCAGCAACATATTTCTTCCGCTCTTTTAGACTAATCTCAATCAACTTCTTAAGAATCTTAGCATCTACATCTTTCATTTTATTAATATAAAGGCATCCTTTGGAAGACTTATGCTTGCCTAGTTTTTCGAGCAATTCAACCTCCTCTAGGCAAGCGGAACCGAGATATAATGAGATATTTTTTTTACGAGCTGAAAAACCTAGCACGCACATATCCCCTTCACGACCGCTTTCATAAACATAATGATAAGACCCAAATCCGACAATTGCAGTGCCCCACATTTTAGGTTCACATTTCATGATGGATTTCATCATTGCAATAATTTCATTACAGTCCAAGCGAATTTGCTTGTCTGCAATTCCATCAATGTATTTCTTTACACTGAGATTCGTTTCTTGGGTTTTATTTTCAGCCATTTAAATAGTTTTTACTGCTCGTCTTCTACCGGATTCGGTTTACTTGGATCTCTGGGTCCACGTAAATGAATAATTAATCCATTCAGAAAATTTCTCAGAATCTGATCGCCACAAGGCATATAATTCGGATGATCTTCAGCACGGAATAAAGCACCTAATTCACTTTCGGTTACTTTAAAATCTACTAGTGAGAGGATTTTGATAATGTCGGTATTGCGAAGTTTGAGTGCAACCCTTAGTTTTTTGAGAATGTCGTTGTTGGTCATTTTTTTTGATTGTAAATTCAAATATAGGTAATCCTTAGCCCCGATAAAAGTGAGCTCCTGCGAGCGAATAGCGGGTAAAATTTCCCTAAAGATCGTTTTTTCTCAGCTCCCATTTTCATCCTAACTTTACACCATGCGCAAATCACTTCTTTTTCTACTCTTTCTTTGTTTTACAATTCATTTATCCGCTCGTCAGCTTCAACCCGGATTTGATAATAATGAATTCCGTAAAATGTTTTCCATTTCTGCTTATCAGATTGATACACCATATACAAAAAGTTGGTTTCCTTATCCAGTGGGTTATGATTTGATTTATCGCTCCCCTGTATTAGGATTAGATAATCGTTGGGATTTATGGAGCGGAAAAGATTCTATTGATGTCATCAGTGTTAGAGGTACAACTGGAACTGAGGCTTCTTGGCTTGAGAATTTGTATGCGGGAATGATTCCTGCAAGTGGAAAACTCAATATGGAAAATGGCAAATCGTTTAACTATAAATTATCGAACGATACAAATGCATTTGTACATATCGGATGGACTGTAGGATTAGCTTATCTCGCACCAAGTATTGTAGAACAGATTAATGATCAATATAAAAAGGGAATAAAAAATTTCATTTTGATGGGCCATTCGCAAGGAGCTGCTATTATTGATTTACTTACTTCCTATTTATATTATGAAAAAGGAAAAAGTATTCCAGCGGATATTCAATTTAAAACCTATGCGAGCGGTGTTCCAAAAGTTGGAAATCAGTTTTACGCCTACGATTTTGATTTTATTACAAGAGGAGGATGGGCTTATCGTATTGTTAGTACTTCTGACTGGGTACCTGAAGTTCCTTTCACAGTTCAAACCCTTGGTGATATTGAAAAAGGAAATCCATTTGTCAATACAAACATTTTATTGGCAGGCGCACCATTACCTGCAAAACTTTTCGCAAAACATATTGTGCGAAAAATGAATCGCGCAGCAAAAAAAGCGAGAAAACGTTTTACAAAATACCTTGCGAAAGGGACAGGGAAATTAGTGCGTAAACAAATTAAAGGTTTTTCAAAACAGGAATATGCTAAATGTCTAAATTATATGACGTGCGGTGTTCCCATTATTCTTTACGCTGATGCTATGTACCACACAAAATATCCCGATGATCCGAAAAATATATTTCGTCACCATGGCTTCGGTGTCTATTTATATTTGATTAACCAATATTATCCGGTTCAATAGCAACCGCCTGTCTATTTTTTCCTGCCAGTTATCTTACCCAATTGAAATAATCCTGTTTTTGGCAAGGCATATGCATTACCATAGTCAAACATAAAGACTATGAAAACTCTCATCGCATTCTTCATCGCAGGTCTGTTACTTGCAACTGCAGTTCCTGCATCAGCCAAAAAAAATCCGAAAATCGACGGTTGTCAGGTAAATGGACAATCAAGAAAAAGTTCTAAAGAAAAAACACATTACAGAAATGTGACAAGTCAGCATATGGAATTTAAAAAGCAACACCGTCAATTTGAAAAGCAAAAGAATCGATTACATCATCATGGAAGAAATCCAAACAAAGGTTCACATAGCAACTATAAAACCGGCGGATTTTGGTCTTTTCATAGACACAGTTATAGCGCGCACATCTTTCATTAGTTCGTTGCTTGCAATTCAGAATTACGAATTATAAAACACCTTTCGTACTTGGCAATCGATTGTTTCCAACTTCCCGCTTCACGGCCATTTTAATTGCTTTCGCAAATGCTTTGAAGATGGCTTCGATCTTATGATGCTCGTTTGTTCCTTCGGCTTTGATATTCAAATTGCATTTGGCAGCATCGCTGAATGATTTGAAAAAGTGAAAGAACATTTCAGTTGGCATTTCTCCGATTTTTTCTCTTTTGAATTCTGCTTCCCAAACGGTCCATGGACGGCCACCAAAATCAATGGCCACTTGCGCCAGACAATCATCCATGGGTAAACAAAATCCGTAACGCTCAATGCCTCGTTTGTCTCCAATGGCTTTTGCAAATGTTTCTCCCAAGGTAATAGCAGTATCTTCAATCGTATGATGTTCGTCAATTTGCAAATCGCCTTTTACATCTATTTTCAAATCTAAATTTCCATGGCGAGAAAGTTGATCTAACATATGATCGAAAAATGGAACACCTGTATTTATAGATGCTTCGCCTGTACCATCTAAATTCAATTCAATTTTTATTTTTGTTTCATTGGTGATTCGTTCTTGAGTAGCAATGCGCGGAGGATTTTTGAGAAAATTATAAATCTCTTCCCAGGTTTTTACAACTTTCGAAATTTTATCTTCCCAACCATTTACTTTATCATAATTTAATAGGAAGATAGATTTTGACCCAAGGTTCTGTGCGAGCTTAACATCTGTAATACGGTCACCAATCACATATGAATTAGCTAGATCATAATCTCCATTTAAATATTTAGTTAGCATCCCTGTATTCGGTTTGCGTGTAGGGAGATTATCTTTTTCAAAACTTCTATCAATACAAACTTCATAAAATGAGATTTGTTCTCCGTTCAAAGTATGCATCATAAAATCCTGCACTGGCCAGAATGTATTTTCTGGATAAGATGCGGTTCCGAGTCCGTCCTGATTGGTAACCATAACTAATTCGTACTCCAATTCCTGACTGATTTTTCTGAGAAAAGAAATTGCTCCCGGAAGAAATCTCAATTTTTCGAAGCTGTCAATCTGAAAAGTGTCTGGCGGTTCGTTGATAAGAGTTCCGTCGCGGTCGATAAAGAGGATTCGTTTTTTCATGTTTAGGATTTATAATTTCTTAAAGCTTCAATTAATTCAACATTCTCCTTTGGAGTTCCAATTGTTATTCTCAAACATCCTTCACATAAAACAACTTTCGATCGATCACGCACGATAATTCCTTTTCCAACAAGGTAATCGTAAACATAAATTGGCCCTGTTACTTTTACCAATAGAAAATTCGAATCAGACGGAAATACTTCTTCTACAATTTGAATTTGTTTTAAGGCTTCTGCAACTGCATCGCGTTGAATAACTGTTTCTTTTGTCCAATCATTTATTTGAGAAATATTATTCAAGGCCTTAAATGCAATTTCTTGCGTTGCCTGAGAAATATTATAAGGTGGTTTTATTTTATTAAAAACCGAAATAATATCGGCCGATGCAAAAGCCATTCCTATGCGTAATCCCGCAAGACCCCATGCTTTAGAAAGTGTTTGCAACACTACTAGATTCGGATAATCAACGAGGTCAGGAATAAAACTTCTGTTGCGAGAATAATTGATGTAGGCTTCATCTACGACAACTATTCCGTCAAAATTATTCAGGATCATTTCAATGTCTTCGCGATGGAGGGAATTGCCGCTTGGGTTATTCGGTGAACACAAAAAAATCAATTTCGTGGTTTCACTTACTACTTCTGCAATCGATTCTACGTCGAGTTGAAAATTCTTCAACAACGGAACACGTTTTACAAAAACATCATTGATATTCGCGCTCACTTCATACATGCCGTATGTTGGTGGTGTAAGAATTACATTGTCTTTCCCCGGATTGCAAAATGCGCGGTATAAAATATCAATTGCCTCGTCACTTCCATTACCAAGAAAAATATTTTCGGCAGGAACACCTTTGATCTGAGAAATTTTTTCTTTTAACTCCCATTGCATTGGGTCGGGATAGCGATTGAAACGTTCTTCTATTGGTGACCCGTAAGAATTTTCATTCGCATCGAGATAGATTTCAGCTTTCCCTTTGAACTCATCACGAGCGGATGAATAAGGTGTAAGTGTTAGGATATTGTTTCGAAGCAATTTATCAATGTTAAACATACTTTTATTTATTTTTCCTGCTTGGCACTAAGGTCTTCGGTTTTTGCAATTTATTTCAATCTAATTGTCACGGCATTTTTGTGTGCGAATAATCCTTCAGCTTCTGCCATCGCTTCGATAGAGGGGCCAATGTTTTGTAAACCTTCTTTTGTTAATTCCTGAAAAGTAACTTTCTTTACAAAGCTGTCGAGGGAAACTCCGCTCCATGCGCGTGCATATCCGTTTGTAGGTAAGGTATGGTTCGTCCCTGAGGCATAATCACCAGCACTCTCAGGCGACCATGCGCCAAGAAAAACAGATCCCGCATTGATTACTTTTTCGGAAAGCTCAGTTGCATTATTACAAGCGAGAATTAAATGTTCAGGAGCATAATCGTTGAGTAATTCCATTGCTTCAATTTCATCTTTCACAAGAATTGCTTGGGATTTCTCTAATGCTTTTTTTGCAATTTCCTTTCGTGGTAATTTTTCAACTTGCAATTTCACTTCACTCATCACATTGGTCAAAACAATTTTACTAGCTGAAACCAAAATCACTTGTGAATCTGGTCCATGTTCAGCTTGCGAAAGCAAATCGGCAGCAATAAAAGATGCAGGAACTGTTACATCAGCATAAATAGCCAATTCCGAAGGCCCTGCAGGAATATCAATTGCAATTCCTTCTTTCGTGAGCAATTGTTTTGCACAGGTAACATATGAATTTCCTGGACCGAAAATCTTATAAGCTTTCGGAATTGATTCAGTTCCATAAGCCATTGCAGCAATCGCTTGTGCGCCTCCTACTTTATACAATTTTGTCACTCCGCATAAATTGGCTGTGTACAGAATTGCAGGGTGAATCGTCCCGTCTTTAGATGGAGGTGTGCACAAAATAATTTCTTTGCAACCTGCTAATTGCGCAGGAACGCTTAGCATGAGTATCGTGGAGAACAAAGGTGCAGAGCCACCCGGAATGTAAAGTCCAACCCTTTCAATCGGTAAATTTTTTCTCCAACACTTTACACCAGAAATAGTTTCAACAATTTCAATTTTTGTTTTTTGAGCAATATGAAATTTTTCAATATTATTTTTTGCCAACTGAATGGCCGATTTCAATTCTTGACTTATACTTTTTTCCGAAGCCACAAACTCTTCAGCAGACGCTGGTAATTCAATTACCTCTACCCCATCAAATTGTTTTGTATATTCTTGCAACGCCACATCACCTCGCTCCCGCACATCTCGCATGATAGCTGAAACCTTTTCCTCAAGCTGAGAAACATCCATTGCAGGACGCTTCAATAATTTTTCGATTTCTGTCTTCGAAGGAAATTCTGAATATTTCATTTATTTTTTGATTACTTTTTACATTCGTCTTTATCAAACAATCATTTTCTCAATTGGAACCACCAAAATTCCTTGTGCGCCCGCCGCTTTTAATTTTTCAATAATCTCCCAAAACTCATCTTCCTCCAACACAGAGTGAACTGAACTCCATCCTTCATCCGCCAAAGGCAAAACAGTAGGGCTTTTAATTCCGGGAATTAGTTTAATGATTTTATCCAATTTATCATTCGGAGCGTTCAACAAAATATATTTATTCTGTTTTGCTTTACGCACTGCACGAATTCGAAACAATAATCGTTCAATAATTTCAAGTTGTTTTGTATTCAGATTTTTATTTGAAACCAATACAGCTTCTGATAACAAAACGGTTTCAACTTCTTTTAAACCATTCATAAACAAAGTAGATCCTGAACTTACCAAATCACAAATCGCATCGGCCAATCCAATTCCAGGTGCAATCTCCACCGAACCGCTGATCTCATGAATTTCTGCATTGATTTTTTCCTTCTTCAGAAACTTACCTAGAATATGTTTATAGGTAGTTGCAATGCGTTTCCCATGTAAATCCTTTAGCGATTTATATTTTACACCTTTCTCCACTGCAATCGACAAACGACATTTACCGAAACCTAAACGCTCAACAATCTTTACATCGCTATTCGCTTCCAGCAAAACATTCTCACCCACAATACCAATATCAGCAACACCGCTCGCAACGTATTCGGGAATATCATCATCACGCAGAAAAAACACTTCGATTGGAAAATTGAATGCCTCTGCTTTGAGTTTGTTAATACCATTATTAAATGTGATCCCACACTCCTTCAACAAACGAATAGAATCTTCATTGAGTCGACCCGATTTCTGTATTGCAATTTTTAACTTGGTCATATAGTATTTATTAAATTTTTTAAAATAAAAAAGGCTCACCTTGATGGTAAGCCCCGCTGTTGTAAAGTTACAAACACGCTTCAGCACTTACCTGTTGACAGGAAGCAGTGATGATGATGGTTTGTTGTATTTGTTTTCATTTTGATGGCACAAATGTAGACGCTTTTCTGGAATTGCCAAATTGAATTTGAAGATTTTCAATGCATTATGGCATTTTTTGGCATGATTTTAATCAATTTGGCAATGAAAACTAGTCTTTAACTTTATCTTTATCAGATAAAATTCAAAACCAAATAAATGAAAAAAATCATTCTCTTTTGTTCACTTGCAATGCTTTCATTCGGATTTACAGGCGAGAAAAAAGCCTATGAAATTTTCGCCGGAGATGGTAAAATTTCAAATTATGCCGAAATGCTTAAAGCCGCAACAGAAGCTGATATTGTACTTTTTGGTGAATTGCACGACAATCCTATTGTGCACTGGTTGGAATTAGAAATTACAAAAGATCTCTATACATCCAAAAAAGACAAACTGGTGCTTGGAGCTGAAATGTTCGAATCGGATGATCAGGTTATTCTTAATGAATATTTAGCCGGCAAACTTTCCGAGAATACTTTCAAAGACGAAGCAAAACTCTGGCCGAATTACGGAACAGATTACAAACCATTAGTAGAATTTGCAAAAGCAAATCATCTTGCATTTATTGCCGACAATATTCCGCGTCGTTATGCAAATCTTGTTTACAAACGCGGACTAAAATCATTGGACAGTCTTTCTGCTGATTCAAAAAAATTCATAGCGCCCTTGCCGATTAAATATGACAGCACCGTTCAGGCCTATAAAGAAATCTTTGAAAATGCTGGTGGACATGGCGGACAAAATCTTCCGATGTCGCAAGCTTCAAAAGATGCAACCATGTCGTATTTTATTATGCAAAATTGGAAACCTGGTCATACCTTCATCCACTTTAATGGCGCTTACCACAGTAATAATCATTCCGGAATTGCATGGTACTTATTACAGAAAAATCCTAAACTGAAAATTCTTGTTATCAGCGCAGCAACCCAAGAGAATATTGAAAAGCTCGATGATGAAAGTAAAAATCTAGGAGAGTTTATCATCACCGTTCCCGAATCAATGACAAGAACACAACAATAAATTACCAAATTACCAATTACCGAATCTTAATATGGTAATTGGTAATTTGGTAATAGGTAATTTTTTTTTAAAGATTGCTATTAAATTCCTCCCACTCCTTCATCTTCTCCTCCAACTTCTTCTTTTTCTCTTCGTATTTCTTAAAAACATCTGGATTATTCATAGCCTCCTGATATTTAATCGGATCCTGCAATTGATCATCCACCACTTTTATTTCAGCTTCCAATTTCGAAATTTCTTCTTCTACTTTTGAAATTTTATTTTTTATTGCCTGTTGCTCTTTTTGTTTCTTACGCGCTTCTTCATTCTCCGCATTCGACACACCAACGACTTTAGTTACTACAGTATCCGTAGCCTGTGCTAAAGTTGTTTTCCTGTTCAACTCAGAAATATTTTCAATTTTACGATACTTCAAGAACTCATTAATGTCGCCAATATGCTGTTTTACATTTCCATGTCTGAACTCATAACTCTTTGTGGTAAGTCCCTGTAAAAAATCACGATCGTGAGAAACAATAATTAAAGTTCCATCAAATTTCATTAACGCACTTTTTAATACGTCTTTCGAACGCATATCCAAGTGATTCGTCGGCTCATCCAGAATCAATAAATTATAAGGATGTAAAAGCAATCGACATAAAGCAAGTCGTGTTCTTTCTCCACCAGATAATACTCTTACTTTTTTATCTACAGTATCGCCACTAAACAAAAATGATCCCAACAACCCACGCACCTGCTTTCGCATATCACCCACAGCAAGATCATCAATCGTTTCAAAAACGGTTTTTGTTCCGTCCATTGTATCGGCATCATCCTGCGCAAAATATCCTGCATCAATACTGAATCCTTGCGCAACAGTTCCCGCAGTAGGATATTCAACCTTCGTGATCAATTTGATCATCGTCGATTTTCCTTCTCCATTTTTTCCTACAAATGCAATTCGTTCTTCGCGCTCAATATTAAAATCTACATTTTTGAAAATCACTTTCTCGCCATACGATTTTGCAGCTCCAATTGCTTCTACCGCAACTTTCCCTGAGCGAGGCGCTGGTGGAAAACGGAATCGAATACCACCGGTATCTTCTTCATCCACCTCAATAATATCCATACGATCCAACTTCTTGATCAACGATTGCGCAAATGTTGCTTTACTCGCTTTCGCACGGAATTTATCAATCAATTGTTCTGTACGCTCAATTTCTTTTTGCTGATTTTTTGCAGCAGACGCCTGTTGATCACGACGCTCTTTTCTTAATGCAAGATATTTTGAATAATTAGCCTTGTAATCAAATAATTTTCCAACCGATAATTCTAAAGTACGATTCGTTAAATTATCAAGGAACGCTTTATCATGAGAAACAATTACAACGGCACCATCATAAGTCTTGAGATATTCTTCCAACCATTGAATCGATTCTATATCCAAGTGATTCGTCGGCTCATCCAACAACAAAACATTCGGCTGCATCAAAAGTAATTTTGCCAACTCAACACGCATTCTCCATCCTCCACTAAACTCATCCATCAATCGATTAAAATCTTTTCGCTCAAATCCAAGACCCATTAAAGTGACTTCAATTTTTCCTTCCATCGAAAATCCATCTAACACTTGCAATCGCTCGTTCGCATGGGTCAACTCATGAATAATATCCATGTATCCGTCAGATTCATAATCTGTACGTGTCGAAAGTTGTTCGGTAAGTGAAACAACCTTTAATTCCAATTCTTTTAATTCTGCAAACGCAGTAGAAGCTTCATCAAAAACTGTCTTCCCAAGATTATGCACCATATCCTGCGCTAAATAACCCAAAGTCATTCCGTTCGGACGGGCAATATCACCGCTATCCGGACGCTGATGACCAGCAAGAATCTTTAATAAAGTCGATTTTCCAGCCCCGTTTCTTCCCGCTAAACCAATCCTGTCCCTGTCCCCGATCAGGAAGGAAATCCCGTCGTAAAGCGTAAATCCGCCGAATGATACTGTAACATTACTTGCCGAAATCATAATTGGGTGCAAAGGTAATGATTAGTGATTAGTTTTTGACGATTAGTTGATAGAGCTTTTTGGAGCAGATCATTACCTTCTTTAGCACCTTCTTTCCTGCTATCACCTCGACGGAGCTCGGCTCTATCAGGGCTAATGATTGAATTTCATTATTAAGAAAAAAGTGGCCCAGAATAATTCTTGTTAAAAGAACATTATCTTCTAACAAATCCCTAAAAACTATTAACTAATCACTAATCACTATCTTTAATCCCTCAATGTCAACAGTAAAAAAATATACCGTTTCAGGAATTCTGATTTTTTTGAGTCTGGTGCTTATTTGCGCTGGAGCTTGGGCTTTCTGGCAAATCAGAACTATTTTATTATATGTTTTGGTGGCTGGAATTCTTGCCATGATTACACGTCCTCTAGAAAATAAACTTCAGAAAATTAGAATTAAAAAATTCAAATTACCAAGAGCCATACGCGCGCTGGTGATTTTGCTCTCCATTTACCTTGTCATATTTTCAATCTTCGCAATATTTGTCCCTTTGTTTGTCAATCAGGCTAAAATTATTTCTGAAGTCGATAGCAAACAACTTACAACTGCATTTCATGAACCTATTTTGCAATTAGAAAATGCTTTTACCGGCTTATCTAAAATGCAATCCGATTCTGTACCTAAAGAAAATTTCGAGCAATTTATTCAATCAGGAGCTGGAAAAATTCTTGATGCAACAAAAGTATCAGGCATCGCAAACGGACTAGTCTCTTTTTTCAGCTCAATGATGGTAGCATTTTTTGCGATCTCCTTTTTTACTTTCTTTTTTATAAAAGACGGCTCAGCTATTTTAGAAATGCTTCTTTTACTTGCCCCTGTCAACCGCCTTCAAAACATTCGAAATATCATTGATGAAAGTCAATTTATGCTGCGCAAATATTTCACCGGCGTATTAATCGATGTTGCATTTGTTTCCACATTTGTTGGAATCGGACTTGCACTTTGTGGTGTACCTAATGCTTTTATTATTGGCGTTTTTGCTGGTGTTATGAATATTGTTCCCTATGTAGGTCCATTGATAGGAGGTGCATTTGCCATTGTTATTGGCGTTTCTTCAAACCTTACACTTGATTTTTATATGGGCATTCTTCCATTAATAGAAAGAATCATTTTGGTATTTGTTGCCATGAATTTAACCGATGCATTTCTGGTTCAACCATTCATATTTTCAAAAAGAGTTAAAGCACATCCAATCGAAATTTTTCTTGTTGTTTTGGTAGCTGGAACAATTGCCGGAATTGGTGGAATGATCGTTGCCGTTCCGTTGTATACTATTATCCGAATTATTGCAAAAGAATTCCTTTCCAAATATCGCTTTGTACAAAGACTTACAGATGAATTGGAAGAAAATTCCAGGATACAGGAAAAATAAAATAACTCTTTTTGTATGATTCAAAAATCAACTCTTGCTTTCTTAAAAAAAGTAAGCGCCAACAATAATCGTGATTGGTTTGAAAAAAACAAAGAACTGTATGTCGAATCAAAAGATGATGTAGAAAAAAACATCGAAGAAATTCTAAACGGCATTCGAAAATTCGATAAACGGATTCCTGCTGATCTTTCAGCAAAAAAATGTGTCTTCCGAATTTATAGAGATGTTCGATTCAGTAAAGACAAACGACCATACAAAAATAACTTAGGTGCAAGTATTAATCCCGGCGGTAAAAAAGATATGTCACCAGGTTATTACATTCACATTCAACCCGGCAATTCATTTATCGCTGGAGGAATGTGGATGCCAGAACCATCCAACCTTTCAAAAATTCGTCAGGAAATTGATTATAACCTTGAGGAATTTACGAAAATCATCAAGCACAAAACTTTCAAAAAAATATTCGGAGAATTGGATCAGGATGATATTTTAGTAAATGCTCCTAAAGGATATCCAAAAGATCACAAAGCGCTGGATTTACTTCGTCTAAAAAGTTTTATTGCCGTCGGTTCCATCAGCGACAAAGATGTACAGAGTAAAAACTATGTAAAAAAAGCAGTCGAAATCTGTAAAGCAATGCAGCCTTTGAATGCTTTTTTACAGCGAGCGATAGATTAAATAAATTTTGAATTTTGAGTTCTGAATTTTGAATTGAACTATTTAACTCAGAATACAAAATTCAATTTTTATAAATGCCAAAGATCACTTTCAAAATTCGCTATATCGTTTTTTATTTTTTCTCCTTCAAGTAAAATATCAATTCCGGAATAATAAGAATTAATTGTCCGATCATATACATTCGATTCTTTATGAATGTAACTACTGAAATATCTTTCTTGAAATAGATCATCATACGTTGAAGGAATTGAAAAATTACTTCCTAGAAATACTCTTTGTCGAACTAACAAAGGACGTAGTTGTGGAAAATAAACCCAGAACAAGGGACGGAATCCAACTACCTCTCCAGTTGTCGGATCTTTTTTTGTTGCCATCGGACAAATACCAAGAATTCGAACATCCATTACTGATCGTTGTTTGTCAAAAAACCAATCTTCCTTAATCCAATAGGCAAGAACATCGGAACTTGAAATCTCTGTTCGTTGAATAACTTTTACATAGGTGCCAGGATTCATCGGATCCTCCTGTTCAATTGTATCAATTTGCACCAATAAATTTTCCACCGCTTGTGCCGACATCTTAAATTTAAATTCATCATCCATCGCGGGGTTATCAAATGCCATAACACAACCATTCATTACGCCACATTTAATAACATCAAATAAACTGTTGAGTCCGTTATGTGGCGTTTCCGGATAATAATAAGGTTGGTTAATTTTTTCACGAAGATCAATGGTCCGCCAGATTCTTTTAGACCACATCACATCTGCTTCGCGAACAAAAGGATAAGGAATCGGCTTTCTTGCACCTGTTCCTGGAATTAGTACACTGGTGGTTGTATCAGGAGTAACACAGGTGTAACATTGTGCGTGACTTCTGAAAGCAAAAAAAAGTGCCGTTAAGAAAATTAATAATTTCAGTGCAGAAGAAAGTTCAGTGAACAAAATCGTGATCACGCGCACTTTTGGTTTTTCTTTTTTGTGTGGATAGAACATAGCAGCCTCCTGTTGATGAAAATAAAAATGGTGGAGTAGATTGCTTCATGGGAGATGTTGTTCTTATATTAAACGTTGAATAAGTGCTTTTCGTATTTTGATTTGAAGTAAAGAATAACGATGTGGTTTTTGAATGTGAATTTTCCCTTGCAAACTTTCCAATTTCACCACATCGTTATTCAAATGAAAAAGATCCCGGACAAATTAAAATTCAATCCGGGACCTTACTATTATCTGTTACCGCTCAGACCACTTCTTAACAGATGCTAGATTTATAAATGCCATACGTCGTGTTCCATTTTAAAAATATCATCCTTCACACGATCTGCTTCTAACAATGCATCAGTACCGGTTGCGTAAGAAGCAATTTCACGGTCGTAAACATTAGATTCTTTTCTTACAAAACTGCTGAACATTCTTTTCTGAAAAAGATCATCGTATGTATTGCGTTGCGCATC
>JBBRYH010000042.1:0-33454 GCA_038237845.1 Bacteroidia bacterium | reverse complement strand
ATGCTAACAGTATTAATGGAAGACCATGAAACAATTGCATGGACACTTAGAAGATATCTTAATTAATTTATTTGCAATCCCTAACTGTAAATAATTGATTGAGATGAAAAAAGTCAGTATTAAAGAAATAGCGACTGTACTCAAAAAGACATGTGTCAATTGGTATAAGCGTGATCCCTTTAAAGAAAGTTCTGTAATAGCCTTTAATGCGATTTTCTCTTTGCCAGGATTACTTGTCATTGTAATTGTTCTTGCAGGATATTTTTTTGGGCCGGATGCCGTGAATGGAAGAATGCACAAAGTAATATCCAAAGCAATGGGCAATTCTGCAGCAGATCAAATTCAGGAAATCATCATCATGGCCATAAAAAGCAGAAATTCTGTTCTTGCCACTGTATTCGGGATAACTACCATTGTACTTGGTGCGACTTCTGTATTTATTCAATTGCAAAAATCATTCAACATAATTTGGGAAGTAAAAACAATTACTAAAAGATCTGGAATCAAAACTTTTCTAAAAACCAGACTATTTTCATTTAGTTTAATTATTTCCATTGGATTTCTATTACTCATTTCTATGGTGATAACAACTTTGCTTTCGGCCTTAAGCAATTGGGTCATGCATTATTGGTCTGAATCCTTTTTGATTCTTTTTCATGTACTCAATTTTGTTTTTTCATTATCCGTAATCACGCTATTGTTTGCAATAATGTTTAAAATATTACCTGACGCTAAAATCAAATGGAAATTAGTTTGGATTGGAGCTTTTGTTACCTCACTTCTTTTTGTCATTGGCAAAACTGCTTTAGGATATTATTTTGGAAAAGTTAATCCTGGATCCATTTATGGTGCAGCTGGTTCCATTATTCTTATTTTATTGTGGACATCCTACTCGTCTATGATAGTTTTCTTCGGGGCTGAATTTACAAAGGCATATTCGGATCTTTTAGACAGTGATATTAAACCAACTGAAATTGCCGTAAAAGAAAAAGGGCGAATAAAATAATCATGAAAAAATTTCTAAAAATAACCGGAATACTTATTCTGATTTTTGCCATGGCAGCTGGAGGTGTAATATTATATTATATCTATAATCCGAAAAAAGCGCTTCTCTTGGTTCTTCCTGATCTGAATGAAATAAATTTTGTTCATTTTGATCTTAGGAAAGATTCTGTAATTATCAAATTGCATGTTATCATTCAAAATAAGATGCCCTACAAAATGGTTATTGATACGATACACTTTGACGTTAAAATGGAGAATAAGATGTTGACAAAAGCTACATTACCGCTTCACGTTAATCTTCTAAGCAATGAAATTGATACCATTGAACTTCCTATAAAAGTTTCATTGGTAGAAGTACAAAAAATTACATCAGACTTAAAAGGTCAGGACTCAACCTATCTTGATGCAGGATTTTATGTCGTTTATAATACTTTGTTCGGTGTTCAAAAACTCGATTATAGCAAAAGAATTAAAATTTCTTTTCCCGTTTTTCCAATAATAAAAGTCGTAAAAGTGGACCGTGGCAAATACAACAATAAAACGAAATCCTCAGACGCAATTATAAAAATTGAAATTATAAACAAAGGCACCTTATTAGATCTCGAATTGCATAATATTATATACAATCTAACGATTAAGAATACGTTGTCCACACAAGGCGTTTATGAAAAAACAGTTATTGTAAACCCTAGCTCTAGTGTATTTATCGATGTGCCTGTAAATATAAAATATGTCAATCCTCTAAAAACAGCGTGGAGCATTGTCACTAATAAAGATATTTCCTACTACAAACTCAATATTAAAACGTCTGTAAAGTTGAACAATCTCAAAACAGCTAAAGAAATTCCAATGGAAGTTGATGCGAGTGGGAAAGTAGAATTGTTGAAATAATTTTTGCCGAGATTGAATATATTGCTCTACTTCACCATTTGATTATAAATTCCTATCCAAGAGATAGATGAAATTTACAAGTTTTCCAGATTATAGTGCAACTCATTAACCGTGATGAATAAGGACATTTGATTGGCAATCAAAATAAATCCAAACTTACCATCATGGAAACATACAAACATACACTCTACATTGTAGATAACAATAAACATGTTGCGGGTACGCTTCGTCGTTTTCTACTGAATCATTTCAAAGAAAACTTAAATATTAAACTTTATTTCAGTGATAAAAGTTGCCTTCGAATGATGCACGAAGATGTTGAACTTGTAATACTCGACCAGAACCTTAATGAAAAAGGCGATCCTTCAAAACAAAGCGTAGAATTTATAAAAATTATTAAAGAGCGTTTTCCACAAACACAAGTGGTGATTCATACTTCCAGTGAAGAGGTAGCAATGGCTGTTGAATCTATGCGAGCAGGTGCAAGTGAATATATCGTAAAAGACAATAAATCTTGGTTTAAACTGGAACATCTTGTGGATAGAATGGTTTCACAACCACTTCGATTATTAGTTGCAGAATTCGGAGTAGCAAAATTTATTGCGATTTTCTTTGGCGTTTTTATGCTCATGGGAGTTGGTGTTGTCATTGCATTACACCTATCCAAAACCTAACTATAATTCACTTTCTAAAAAATAATAAAATGAAAAACGAAATCCAAGCACCGGCAACTCCGACAAAAGAAAATCAAGAGCAAACACCAATGAAACACCCACATGGAGATGAGGGGAAAATCATGAACAGACCCCACTACCCCATCCGCATGAACATCAAACACCAGGTGTCCCTGACAAAGTAATTCCAACCACTCAGCCGGTCAAATAAATATAAAGCATCAACATGGGAAATATGTAAGTATTTACCCTATGATTACAACACATACAACTTTATATATCTCCTACTTTGTATCCTACTAATTAAAACAAATACACAATGAAAACAATTCACAAATTTGCGCTTCTGGTTTTTCTTTCTGCAATCATTACAGTTACAGGATGCAAAAAATATCCAGATGGTCCTTTATTGAGTTTACATAGCCGTACTGAGCGTGTAGCGAATACATGGAAGGTTGATAATTATAAAGTGAATGGTAATGATTATACTTCACTTGTAAGTGGTTATACAGAAACCTATTCTAAGGATGGCAACTACTCTTATACATGGGGTAGTGTTTCTGGCACAGGAAGCTGGAAATTTCAGAATAGCGATAAAGAAATTGCGTTAACTGGTATCAGTAATCAAAGTTCTTATACGCTTGTTATTCTAAAACTTGAAGAAGACCAGTTTTGGTATTATTATATGGACGGTTCTGACAAAAAAGAATTTCATATGATCACCAACTAAATTTCAAAATTAAATACCCACATTAAATAACTAAAATGAAAAAAATTGTCCGTATTGCATTGACATTGCTTATCGCATTCACTGCTACTCCTTTTATTGCTAACGCCAATCAGCTAAGTTCTACGACCGAATCTGTAGTTCTTACACCCTCCAACTCGGCCATTAATGAAGTAAATAAAATCATTAAAGATGAGGAGCCGGCTAAAGAAACAAAAAAGCCTTTACAAAAAAGAATTGACTCCATTAAAAAAGCTGCTCATGATGGTGGTGTTGTTATTGGTATTTCAAGTGTAGCACTTCTAGTAATCATTATCCTTTTATTGATTATCCTTTTGTAAATAATTTTATCCGCATAAAACAAAACAGCTCTGTGAAAACAGGGCTGTTCTGTTTTAATACAATGTGTGAATTTTGTAAAATCTATCCGCAGAAATGCAACAGATT
The DNA here is from genome assembly GCA_038237845.1 of Bacteroidia bacterium. GTDB lineage: Bacteria > Bacteroidota > Bacteroidia > Palsa-965 > Palsa-965. The sequence continues at coordinate 29,710 of JBBRYH010000042.1, read as the reverse complement.
TCAATTTTAGCAGCGCCACCTTTGCCTCAACATTACAGGTAAACTAATTAATACTATCATGAAAAAGAAATTAAATCATTCACTGACAATAGCCCTTTTGCTATTACTTCCAATGTTCGCATTAGCACAAACCCCTCCGACCATGGGTGTTGCAGGTGGTTTTGCGCTCTTCACTTCGGCTGGCGGAGTTACTAACGTTGGTATCTCACAAATTACAGGAAACGTAGGTACAAACTCCGGTTTAAGTACGGGTTTCGGAAATGTAAACGGACAAATGCACGACAACGATGGTGTAAGTGCATCAGCTGCATTCGATTTGAACCTTGCTTACCTAAACTTAGGTGGACAAGTTCCAACTATGTTTCCCGGGATCGCACTTGGATTAGGAGCGACATTTACTCCGGCAGTTTTTTCTGTCCCTGCAGTTTCAACACTGAGTGGGACGCTTACACTGGATGGCTTGGGAGATCCTAACGCTTGTTTTGTATTTCAATTGAACGGTGCGTTCTCTGCAAATCCAGGCTCGCAAATTATTTTGATCAATGGAACAAAAGCGTGTAACGTATTTTGGAGAATTGACGGTGCAACAAGTATGGCAACTGGTGTTTCTTTCGCAGGAACAATTATTTGCAATGGAGCCATCACACTTGCATCAGGAGATTTTCTTGATGGACGCGCACTTTCAATTGTTGGAGCAGTTGGCGTAACAGTTACAACTGCAACTTCACCTGATGGATGCGGAAGTCCTGTTTTAACTGGACCACTTCCTCCGAATATCGGATCAACTGCGTGTTACGCTTTGCTTACTGAAATTGGTGCATTGACAAACACAGGTGTCTCTACTATCACAGGAGACGTTGGAACAAACAATGGTCCTGTTACAGGATTCGGTTTGCCAACAATCGTAAACGGAATGGTTCATGCTGTGCCTGATGCTTCAACTGCAACAGGTAGCGCAGATATTAATATACTTTATAATTATCTCAATCTTTTACCTTATGATATTGAATTGCTTTATCCTGTTCAATTCGGAAGAAGTGAAGTTTTAACTCCGCACGTTTACCTATTGAATGCTGCAACAACCTTCACTGACACTATTTTCTTAGATGCACAGGGAAATGCGAATGCTGTTTTTGTATTTCAAATACAAGGAGCAATGTCTACTAGCACTTATTCCAATGTTGTATTAAGAGGCGGCGCTCAATCCAAAAATGTATTTTGGAAAGTTGAAGGCGCTGTCGACATTAATAATTATTCAATCTTCAGAGGAACACTTGTAGCGAATAACGGCGCCATCAATCTTTTTCTCGGAGATACTTTGGACGGTCATTCTCTTTCAACTTCAGGCGCAATTTCAACGAGTGATGTCTTCATGGTTATAAGTGGAGCAAATGCTTCAATTACACCAAGTGGACCAACCACTTTCTGTCAGGGTGGTTCAGTCACACTTACTGCAAGTACGGGCACTAGTTACTTATGGTCAACAGGAGCGCTAACACAAAGCATCACAGTAAATAGTGCAGGAACTTATTCTGTTACTGTCACTGGCGCATGTGGTGGAATTACAACCACCTCCATTGTTGTTACTGTTACGCCATCGCCGGTTCCCACGATCACACCAAATGGCCCGACAAGTTTTTGCGTGGGTGATTCTGTAACACTCACATCGAGCGTAGGTGTTTCTTATATGTGGTCAACAGGAGCACTCACACAGAGTATCACTGTATTAACATCAGGAAATTATTCAGTGACTGTTGTAAATGCTGGTGGTTGTTCTGCGAATTCACTGGTAACAGTTGTATCAGTAAATCCTATGCCAGTCGCAACAATTACGGCGAATGGTCCGACGACTTTTTGTCAAGGAGATTCTGTAACACTTACATCAAGCATTGGAAATTCTTACTTGTGGTCTAATAACACAACCATGCAAAGTATTGTGGTGATGACAGCTGGAAACTATTATGTGATCGTTTCCAACGGAAGCGGATGTATGGATACATCTGCCATCACAGTCGTAACTGTCAATCCTTCACCAATTGCTACAATCACAGCAAATGGTCCGACTACATTCTGTCAGGGAGATTCTGTAACACTTACATCTAGTATCGGAAACTCTTATCTGTGGTCAACGAATGCAACTACACAAAGTATCGTTGTGTTGACATCTGGATCTTATTCTGTGACGGTTACGAACTCGAATGGTTGTTCAGCAACTTCATCAGGAACAGTTGTAGTGGTAAGTCCATTACCGATTGCAACCATCACCCCGAATGGCTCGACAACTTTTTGCCAGGGTGATTCGGTTACACTCACTGCAAGTATCGGAATCAGTTACTTATGGTCAAATGGTGCAACGACACAAAGTATCACTGTAAATACTTCTGGAAATTATTCGGTGATCGTTACTGGTCCTTGTGGAAATAATACATCAGCGATTACGGTTGTTACTGTTAATCCAGGACCTCCTACTGCAGGATTTGTATCTGGTATCACAGGGCCTTTGTCGTACGTCTTCACTAACGCTTCAACAAATGCATCAACTTACAATTGGAGTTTCGGTGACTCACAAACTTCTACTGCAGTAAGTCCTTCTCACACCTATGCAGTAATCGGAACTTACACAGTTATCCTGGTTGTGACAAATGGTTGCGGATCAGACACGGCAATACAGACAATTGTCATCGTAGATAGTTCTCAATTAGAATTCTTCAACGGATTTTCTCCGAATGGTGATGGACATAATGATTACTGGAACATTCCAGTTCTGAGCTATTATCCTGACAACACCGTTCTCATTATCAATCGTTGGGGTGAAGAAGTTTGGAAAGGAAGTAATTACGACAACGGTACTAATTCTTTCACAGGATTGAATATGAAAGGTGATGCATTGGCTGATGGTACTTACTACTACATCATCAATTACAACAACACCGAATTACGTGGTTGGGTATTTATCAAACGATAATCTTTCAAATAAATAAAATAAAACATTTCACTCATGAAAATAAAATCAATAGCAACACTCGCTTTCGGTTTACTCTCCTTCGGCGCAATTGCCCAACAGGATGCAGGATTCTCGATGTACTTCTTCAACCCGCTTTACATCAATCCGGGTTACGCGGGAAGTCGTGAAACTTTCTCAGGAACATTGACACATCGCAGTCAGTGGATTGGGATGGACGGCGGACCAACTACACAATCACTCAGCATGCACAGCGCAATTCCGAACAGCAAAATCGGATTGGGATTGTCGGTTTACAATGACAATACAGGTCCGATGAAAAATACCGGAATTGATTTGACATTCGCTTATCATTTAAAAGTAAGTGAAAAAGCAAAGTTGTCTTTTGGCATAACCGGCAAGATGAATGACATTCGCATTGGTTGGAATCAAATCAACATTGATGATAATAATGATCCTTCTTTTGTAGCGAATTCGAATGCACATTGGGTTCCAGATGCAAGTGCGGGATTATATTTTTACAAGCCTCGTTTCTATGCAGGATTAAGCGCAACACATTTGTTGCAATCCAAATTCGGAACAACAAACGCGACAGGTGCTGATATGGCAAAGTTTTTCCGTCAATATTATGCAACTACAGGGGTTGTTTTACCAATTGGAGAGAAAGTGGATTTCAAACCATCACTTCTCGTCAAATACGTAAAAGCCGCTCCAGTTGTAGGAGAATTGGATGCCGCGTTTATTTTCTACAAAAAATTATACCTCGGTGTAGGATTCAGAGCTGACAAAAAAATCAAAATGTCGGGCATGGATAATATGGTAATTGGAATTGTAGAGTTCGACATCACAAGATTCCTCCGCATCGGTTATTCCTATGATTATTATCTGAACCGCAACGGTACTTATAATAGCGGCACACATGAATTCATGTTGGGCTGGGATATCAGCTGTAACAGAACAAAAATGACAAGTCCACGATTCTTCTAAACAAATCCATTACAAAAAATACGACAATGAAATATTTATCACTCCTCCTGCTTGCATTTTGTCTCATGGCATTTTCGCACACAGAAAAAAAGGCCGATCGCCTATTTGCTCGATGGGAATATTGTGAAGCTGCAAAACTTTATGAAAAAGAAGCAGCGAAAAATCCAACGGCAGATGTCTATTATAAACTCGGCGAATGCTATCGCAAAATGAATAGTAAAAAACAGGAACAAGTTGCTGATGACAAAGTAAATTCTTACGGTCCCTACAGCAAGCCGGTATTTTATCTTAACTACGGACAAGTGCTGAAAAGTAATGGCAGAAATGAAGATGCGGAAGCCGCTTTCAAGAAATATGCGGAATTAGTTCCGTCAGATCCTGCTGGAATATTTTACAGCGAATCGATTGAAATCGTGGAAACTGATCATCAGTTTGACGAGCCAATCACCGTTAGTAACGTAAAGTCTATCAATTCAGAAAGCGCCGATCTTGCTCCTGTGTTTTACAAAGATGGAATTGTGTTTACTTCCTCACGCAAAACTGAAGGTCACGAAAAAACATATCCGTGGACAGGATCAAGTTATCTTGATTTGTATTATGCGAAAAAAGGTGCAAACGATTCTGTCTTTACAGACGTTGCTCCCTTCGGTGGAAAAGAAATTAATAAAAAATATCACGATGGTCCTGCTTGCTTTTCAAAAAACTTTGACACTATTTATGTTTCACGTGTAGAGAAATATTTGAAAGGTGAAGACAAGAAAACATTGGGCATCGAACGAAACAAAATGTTTTACTCCACATTAGAAGAAGATGGCGATTGGACAAAATCAACTCCAATGGCTTTTAATAGCGATTCTTATTCCGTTGCAAATCCTTTTCTGACTAAAGACGGATCACGTTTGTATTTCGTCTCGGATATGCCAGGTGGAATGGGTGAAACTGATATTTACTATTGCAATCGCGTAAATGGTGCTTGGTCAGCACCGATCAACATAGGCCCGAATGTGAACACATTCAATAGAGAGAAATATCCTTCTGTAGATGAAGACGGTAATTTCTATTTCTCTTCAAATGGTTACCAGGGATTTGGTGGAATGGATATTTGTGTTGCTTTAAATAACAACGGCGTTCTTGCAAAAGCAATTCCTATGAAAGCACCTTTCAATTCCTCCTATGATGATTTCGGAATTATTTTCCTGAAAGACGGAAAAACCGGATACATCTCTTCCAACAGAGCAGCGGGTGGACAAGGTGAAGATGATATTTTATATTTCGATTTGAATCGTGATAAAGTTGATTCAACATTGGAAACTTCAGTTTACACAATCGGTTACAGACCAAAACCAAAAACAGTTATTGAGGTGGCGGAAGTTGTCCCTGATGTCGTGAAACCTTTTGTGATTGTTAATGTTGTAGCTCCCATTGAAGGAACAATCTATTTTGACTATAATAAATCCGTAATTCGTCCGGATGCGATTAGTTACCTTGACAGTGTTGCAACTTATATGAAACAATATCCCGAAATGACAATAGTTATGGGCGGCCATTGTGACGAACGAGGTACTGCAGCATACAATTTAAAATTATCCAATGAACGAAACGATGCTGCTATTAAATATCTTGTTTCAAAAGGAATTAGTCGTAAACGTATTGTTCCTACAGGATATGGTTGGACCAAAATCGTAAATGGTTGTATAAATGGCGCCGTTTGCACAGAGCCACAACATCAGGTCAATCGAAAAGTTGAATTTCACTTTGTAAAAAATACAGCCTCTACAAAATAAGAATTAATAAAAAAGGGAAACAGAATTTTCCCTTTTTTATTTGACTTCACTTTTTGAAATTTGAATACGCATGATTGCAGTTGCTAAATTTGCATTTCCTTTAAACATAACACAACAAAATAAAGCAACGCATCCAAAACAAGGAACTTGTTCGTTATGTGTATGCAGATGAATACAAAAATATTTCGCATTGTCTCCTACTCCATTTTGATACAGAGCCGCAAATTCTTCCAATAAGAAAACATCGGTTTGAGGAGTATGAAGATTTATTTAAGCTGTTATCGGGAATCTAATCGAAATGTTCTTGGGATATAAATATTGCTCTCCCTTTCCATTAACAATCCAGAAGCGATGAAAATTGACAGGAACAAAATTAATTTTCATGATAAATGAAAACCCAAATCAGAATAAAAATTTTCAAGAAAATTATTCCTATCGTGAAAATCATTTAATGAAAAAGCCTCCCAACAATACTGTTGGGAGGCTTTTGGAATAAAAGTATTAATTCAACTATTTACTTACAATCACTCTTTGCGAAGAACGATTTCCATTCGCATCGACAATTGTGATGGTATACATTCCTGAAACTTGCAAATTCAATTGTTGTTGAACGCCTGCATTCGCTTGGAATGAATTTACCAATTGTCCAAGAGCATCATAGATTAATACATCCACTGAAGCTGATGAATTCTGTACAAATGTAAATTGTCCGTTGTTTGGATTTGGATAAACAGTGAATTCAGCTACTGAAGTTCCTGCCGAAGCAACTCCCAAACAAAGATCTACATACAAACTATCGGAAGTACTTCCTGTGCATCCATTGATATCTGTGTAAGTATAACTGATGAAGAAAGTTCCATCGCCTACAGCGAACGGATCAAATGTATTTCCACTCACTCCAGGACCACTGAATGTTCCGCCTGCTGGTGATTCACCCGAAAGATTAATCAACCCAGGGAAACTACCACAAACGGTATCCATTGGTAAAACTAAAGTAACAGTAGGTGCATTCGGATCACTAAGAGATGCATTTGTATTTGCTGTACATCCGTTTGCATCTGTGATGATGCAATTGTAAGCACCCGCAGCGATTGAAGTGATATCTTCTGTTGTTGCTGTGTTGCTCCATACAAAAGTATAACCTGCAGTTCCGCCAGCAACAGTAATATCTATTGCTCCATCTGTTCCGCCACATGTTGTCGGATTGGTTGAACTTGTAACGCTTGCAACTAATAAAGTTGGTTCGTTGATTACAATCGTTTCTCCATCTGTACATCCGTTTGCATCAGTAATTAAACCAACATAATTTCCAGCAGGAATTCCGACAAGACCCTCAGTTGTAAATGCACCACTGTTCCAGTCAAATGTATACAGACCAGTTCCACCTGAAACCGTTATGTCAATTGCTCCATCTGTTCCACCGAAACAAGAAACATCAGTGGTAACAATTGCTGTTGAAATTGCAGTCGGTTCTGTAACTGTAATAGTTGTTGAGGAAACACAACCGTTGTTATCTGTTACGTTGTAAGAATATGGTCCACCAGCAACAACTGTAAATGTTCCTGTTCCTGTGTATGGAGAAGTTCCGCCAGTCGCAGCAACAGTTATTGTTGCATTACCACCGTTACAAAGAATCGCAGTTGCAGATGATGTTGGAACAACAATAGTTGGTTGTGTAACTGTGATTGTAGTTGTAGAAACACAACCGTTGTTATCTGTTACGTTGTATGAATAAGGCCCACCAGCAACAACTGTAAATGTTCCTGTTCCTGTGTAAGGAGAAGTTCCACCAGTCGCAGCAACTGTTACTGTAGCATTACCACCGTTACAAAGAATTGAAGTTGCAGAAGATGTTGGAACAACTGCAGTTGGTTGTGTAACTGTAATCGTAGTTGTAGAAACACAACCGTTATTATCAGTTACGTTGTAAGAATATGGTCCACCAGCAACAACTGTAAATGTTCCTGTTCCTGTGACCTTACCATAAAATCTATAAGTTGGTTACTGCTTTGGTGGATGCAATGCTTTTTTAACAGCAGTTATAACGTGTACAAAGGCGAATTTATCTTTAAAAAGATGCGCGTGTGTGTATGCTTATTACATACGATAAAGAATCTGAAAATTTATCAGGGCGACCAATGGGTATAAACAAAATTGACGAAGATGGAACAATGTGGTTTTTTACAAAAAAATCATCTTACAAAATAGATGATATCGAGAGAGGTAAAAATATATCTATCGCTATTGCTAACGATAGCAGCAATAATTATTTAATGATTCACGGTACGTGCAGTTTATCGGAGGATAAAACCAAAATGAAAGAATTGTGGAATCCTATAATGAAAGCTTGGTTTCCGCTTGGATTAGAAGATGCAGATATGATTTTAATAAAAGTAATTCCGAATGAAGTTAATTATTGGGATAATGCATCGAGCAAAATGGTGATTCTTTTTAATATGCTAAAAGCAATTGTTACAGGTGAAGAATATAATGAAGGTGAACATGGCAAAATTAATTTATAGCAATGTGCGAATGATGTAAACTATTTCATAATCTGTGTAATACTTTTTGCATTAAACTACAACATCTTTGTTAAAAAAAATAACAACTAATATTTAAAAACAAATCAAATGAAACAATTAAAACCAACTATTTTAAAAGCAAGCATTCTTGCAACTGTGTTTGTTGCGGTATTTACTGTTACATAGTGTATTAATAATGAGGATTCTAAAGATTCTAAAGAAGTAGCAGAAGATCGTAATGATGCATAATTTTCAAATGCTAAAGAAGATGATGCTGAATTTTTAGTATCGGCTGCCGAAATTAATCTTGAGGAAATTCAACTAGGGCAATTAGCACAAAAAAATAGTACAATGTCACGAGTAATTGAATTAGGTAAAATGATGGAAGATGAACACACTAAAGCATTAAAAGATTTAAAAACACTTGCAGCCAAAAAGCAGATTACAATTCCATCAGCACTTACAAATGATGGAAAAGATGCAAATGAAAAGTTAAAAAATAAATTCGGAGTTGAATTTGATAATGAGTATTGCGATATGATGGTAAAAGGTCATAAGGATGCGATAAGCAAATTTGAAAAAGCCTCAATCGATTCAAAAGATGCCGATATACAATCTTGGGCAGCAACTACGTTAATTTCATTAAAAATTCATCTTGCTAATTCTATTTCTTGTAAAGAGGAATGTGCAAAAATGAAATCCAAATCTTAATAACAGTAATCATTTAAAAAAAATGCTATTGGAGTGAAGTTATTTAATAAAACTGACAACACTTCTTATTACACTAACCTCATTAAGTAGTTGTGCAGTAGTTGGTGGAATATTTAAAACAGGAATGTGCGTTGGTGTAATAATAGTAATTGCAATAATCGGTTTAATAGTTTTTGCAATTAGCAGATCGGGAAAAAAGTAAAAGTCAAAAAATTATTTTCAAAAACTAAACTAAAAATATAATTATGAATAAATTAATTGACACAAAAAAAGTGGAAAAATCTACTTCAATAATTGAAAAACTAAATCTTAAGAAAGATACATTTAATAATAGCACAAATGAAACAGCGTATAAAATTGTTGAGCAGTACCCCGAATATCTATTACGCTCTCAACTAACAAAGCTTTAAATAAATTAAACAACCAGAAAAAACACAAACTAAAAAAATTAAAGAGATGAAAAATACAACAAACAAAATACCGCAAAATGGTACTCAGAAAAAAACAGCAACTAACGGTGTTAAAACAAAAAGTGATGCAGCAACTGGACTTCGTGATTTGTTTGAAGCGGAATTAAAAGACATTTATTGGGCTGAAAAAGCACTAACGAAAGCAATTCCTAAAATGATTAAAAATGCAACTTCTGAAGAATTGATTGAAGCATTAAAAGGTCATTTAGAGGTTACAATCGAGCAAGTTTCTCGTTTAGAAGAAGTTTTTGCTTCGATAGATTTAAAGCCAGTAGCTAAAAAATGCGAAGCTATGGCTGGTTTAATAAAAGAAGCAGAAGGAATTATGACAGATACTGAAAAAGGTGTAGTGCGTGATGCAGGAATTATTTTGGCAGGTCAAAAAGTGGAACATTACGAAATTGCGACTTATGGTACACTTGCATCTTTTGCAAAAACATTAGGTGAAGATAAAGTAGCTTCATTATTAGAAGAAACTTTAAATGAAGAAAAAGAAGCAGACGAAGCATTATCCGAAATTGCTCAAACAATTAATGTGGAAGCCGCCGATGAAGATTATAATGATGACGATACGGCAGTGTTAGTCGCAACTAAAAGAAAATAAAATAAATTAATTAATACAAACAATTAAAAACAAAAAAACATGAAAGAAAACAAAAAAATGACCAACTAGGCAAAGATGCTAAAGTTGATCTAAAACAAAACACTATGAATAAAGGACCTAAGAATACGGATTCCGATTCATCAAAAAAAACGTCAACTGCTAATGATTTAAAGCAAACTGACAAAAAGAAAATATAATAAAATCAATTATTAATTTAACAACTAAAAACTAGAAAAAATGAAAAACAACGAAAGCAATGATCAACAAGGTAAAGATACCAATCTTGATCCAAAACAAAAATTAGAAGAAATGAATAAAGGAATTAATAAAACAGATTCTGATCCATCAAAAAAGCCATCAATAACAAATGATGATATGAAAGATGAATCTAAAACAAAAACCAATGATTCAATTACCCGCAAAGAACATGACGATACTGACCATAAACATGATTACAAAACTCCGGCTGATGAAAAAAAGAATCAAAACAATAATTTGAGCACCAATGATAAAACTTCGAATGGGCAAATCAATGGCACAAAAAACGAAGGCATTAATAAAGGCGAAAATAAACAAAATAGTTTATAATTAATAAGGTGGGCTTCATAATCTGTAAGGTTTAGCCCACCCTATTTTTTTAACAAATTGTAAAAAAAAACAAAATGGGAAACATGCTTTATTTAATTGCCGTAATTCTTATAATCATTTGGGCTGTTGGCTTTTTTGCATATAGTGCAGGGTCAATTATTCATATTTTATTAGTGATTGCTCTTATCTCAATCATTTTAAGAATTATAAAAGGCAACAAAACAATTTAATACAAAGATTTAAAATTAATATTAACAATCTAAAAACAAAAATTATGAGCACAGGAAAAATTTTATTAGGTGTATTGGCAGGTGTAGCTGCTGGTGCAGCATTGGGCATTTTATTTGCCCCAGACAAAGGATCAAACACTCGCAAAAAAATATCTCAATCAGGAGAAGATTTTATGGATGACATGAAAGAAAAATTTGATGATTTTTTAGAAACAGCTAAAGAAACATTAGCGAGCGCTAAAGATGAGGCTGAAGATATGATGGATAAAGGCAAATCAAAAGCACAAGATATAAAGAAAGAAGTTAAAAATGCAATGAGCTAATTTGAATTATTAAATTAGTAAGAACTTAGTTAAAAACAAAAAAATGGAAGAAAAAGCAACGTTAATAGAATCTCTTGCCGAAAGAGCCGAAGTTTATACAAAAAGTAGCATTGATTTATTAAAGCTTAAAGCGATTGATAAATCTTCAGATGTCTTATCTTCACTTGTATCAGCACTTATTATATCAATCACGGTTTTGTTTATTGCTATGATGGTTAATATTGGAGCTGCAATTTGGATAGGTAAACTTATTGGTAATTCGTTTTGTGGTTTTTTTATCGTTGCTGCCTTCTATACTATTCTTGCAATTGTGTTATACATTTTTAGAAAGCAACTATTAAAAACGCCTTTATGTAATTGCATCGTTACACACATTCGCAAATAAAAAAATATTTAAATTATGAAAACTGAAAGCGCAATAGATGTTTTAAATCGTGACATTTTATTATTAGAAGAAAGTCGATTTATACAATTTAATGATCTCAAGGAGCAACTTAATACTACCTATGAAAGTTTAAAGCCCATTAATCTTATCAAAAGCACATTTAAAGATGCAACAGAATTTCCTGACATTAAAGCCGGCATCGGTAAAGCTGCAATTGGAATGGCCTCTGGCTATTTACTTAAAAAGCTGATATTTGAATCTTCTGCTAATCCTTTAAAAAAATTGGCGGGCGTTGCTTTTCAGGCTTTGGTTACAAATGTAGCAGCTAAAAATTCTGATAAAATTAAAGAAACAGGGATTAATATTTTTGAGATAGCAAAAGGTTTAATAATGCCTAAGAAAAAAGAAATCCCTGAAAGAGAGGAAAAAAATGATGATTACGATTTTGGAGAAAAATAGTAATTATCAAAATTAAATGAGTTCTCAAAAAATGATAGCAAGCTTGAATAAACACATTCTATTAATGAAATAGAAATACGCCATCACTTAAAAAAAAGTGATTAAAAATTAATTGAGGCATTAAAAAAAAATAACAAATAATAAAGATTCGCAATTATAACATTACGTAAGAACAAAATCTTATAATGACAAATATGATTTGCTAATTTGTGGTGGCGAAGATCATCTCGTTGGAAATGAATTGAATCTATCGGGAGAAGAAAGATACATTTGTATAGAAAAATGGGCAAGGGAACGTTTTTCAATGGAAGATGTTATTTATAAATGGTCGGGAGAGGTATTGGTCCCTATAGATTCAATTCCATATATTGGTAGAAATAGGTTTGATAGAGATAATGTTTACATTATAACTGGAGATAGTCGTATAGGTATGACCTATTGCACCATTGGCGGAATTTTAATTACAGATCTTATCAATGGAGTAAAAAATGAATGGGAGGAAATATACAAACCCTCAAGATTTACAATAAAGAGAAGTGCCCCATTTTTTAAAATTCTTAAAGATGATTTTATATACTTGATAACAAAATGGTTTCATAAAGACAGTAAAGAAGGTGCTTCAATAGCTTTAAACGAAGCGAAAATTATAACAATTGAAGAAAAAAATACGGTGCATATCGTGACCTGACTGGAAAACTTTTTATAGTATCGGCAGAATGTACACATCTGAAATGTATGGTGGCATGGAATAGTGATGAAAAAAGTTGGGGCTGCCCTTGTCACGGTAGTAGATTTACTTATGCGGGAAAAGTTATTAATGGACCTGCGAATGAAAATTTAAAATTGTTTAACGAAAAGGATTGTGAAACCTTTGAAGAACAGAAAATAAAATAATTCGAATTGGAAACAAATACTAAAAAAACAGTTGTAGTGGTTGGCGGAGGTTTCGCTGGCATTAATTTTATTAAAAGGATAGCAAAGAATAAAAGTTTTGATGTAGTACTAGTTGACACTAATAATTATCACTTTTTCCCACCACTATTGTATCAGGTAGCTACAGCTTTTATCGAACCTTCAAATATCAGCTATCCTTTTCGCAGAATGTTTCAGCAAAAAGAAAACATTCGCTTTCATTTAGGATCTCTTATTCGAGTTAATGCAGATAGTAATAACATTGAAACGGACACAGGGAAAATAAATTATGATTATTTAGTAATCGCGGTTGGCACTGAACCAAATTATTTTGGAATGGATAATGTAAAGCAAAAAGCCTTACCAATGAAAACTATAAATGATGCACTCAATCTTCGGAATCATTTATTAATTAGCATGGAAAATGCCGTTCGAGAAAGTATATCATCAGAAAGAGAAAAGCATTTAAATATTGTTATTGCTGGTGGTGGGCCAACAGGAGTAGAGATAGCAGGAGTGCTTGCAGAGATGGAAAACTATATCTCAGAAAAAGAATATCCTGAAATTAAGAACTTAAAAGGTCATATTTATTTAATAGATGCCGCCAATGTATTGCTTGGTCCAATGAGTAAAACAGCACAACAAGAAGCCGAAAAAGTATTAACAAATTTAGGAGTCAATATAAAATTAAATGTTGGAGTAAAAGATTATGTTGAAGGAAAAGTTTTATTAAACAATGGCGAATCAATTTATACCAATACATTAATATGGACATCTGGTGTTATTGGGAAAGAAATTATTGGTTTGCCTTTGGAAAGTAAAGGAAAAGGTAAAAGAGTTTTAGTAGATCCATACAACAAAGTAAAAGACACAACAGATATATTCGCCATTGGAGATATATCTTTTCAAACAAGTGATCCTAATTATCCGAATGGTCATCCACAATTGGCTCAAGTGGCAATTCAACAAGGTAAATTATTAGCCGAAAATTTATCAAAAATAGTTGATGGAAAACTTTTAAAAGAATTTAAGTATAATGACAGAGGAAGTATGGCAATCATCTCTAAATACAAAGCAGTAGCCGATTTACCCAAGTTTTCGTTCAAAGGTTATTTTGCTTGGTTAATTTGGCTGTTCATTCACATTATGCCGATTGCAAGTTTTAGAAATAAAATAAAATTGGCATTCAATTGGTTTTGGGCTTTTATTTCCAACAACCCAACATTGAGATTAATTATAAGACCTCTAAAAAAAGACTAACACATGAGCACACCAATTAAAATAGCAACCAATAATATTAATACAATAAAATTATTGCGGATTCCATTTTCTTTTTTTTTAATGCCAGTTTTCTTTTTTTCACTTAGCCAAGTAGTGGAAGTAAATTGGACAAACGCTATACTTTGCTTTTTCATTTTGCATTTATTTATTTACCCATCTAGCAATGGTTATAATAGCTATATGGATCAGGATGAAACAAGCATTGGCGGATTGGAGCATCCTCCTAAACCAACAAAGAAATTGTTTTACACCTCAATCATATTTGATGCAATAGGATTAAGTCTTTCTTTATTTATAAGTATTCAATTTTTTATTTGTATTGCATTATATATTCTTGCATCACGAGCATATAGTTTTAAAGGCATACGTCTAAAAAAATTTCCAATAATAGGATTTTTAACTGTTGTTATATTTCAAGGGGGTTTTACGTTTTGGATGGTTTATTCGGCAGTAAGTGCATCTCCAATTGTAATTGATAAAACATTACTGTTTGCTTTAGTAGGATGTTCATTTTTAATAGGCGGAATTTATCCGCTCACCCAAGTTTACCAGCATTATGCCGATAGTTCGAGTGGAGATTTTACAATAAGTTACAAATTGGGAATTAGTGGTACTTTTATGTTTAGTATGATTATGTTTATACTTGCAAATTTTTTATTTTACTTCTATTTTGATGGTATTCATAATACAATTCATTTTATTTATTTTCAACTTTTTTTACTACCTGTTGTAATTTACTTTTTGAATTGGTTTTATAAATCCACAAAGGATAAATCGCAGGCTTCTTTTAGAAACATGATGAATATGAATTTTATTGCGTCAATAGCGATGAACTCATGTTTCATTTTACTATTAATTTTAAACTACAACAGATGAGCGTTATTTGTAAAATAGCTACAGCAGTTCCATCCAATAAGTATGAACAATCACACTTAGCAGATTTTATGTCCGGATTTCTTAAACATTCTGATTCACAAAAAAGAAAATTGAAATTAATGTATGCTAAAAGTGGTATTGATACTCGTTATTCTGTTATTCCCGATTTTGATTGTATACCCAGCAAACGTAAATTTTTCCCTAAAACAAAAAACCTTGAACCATTTCCAAGCATAGAAACTCGCATGGATTTTTATAATAAAATGGCACTACCAGTTTGTATTGAGGCTATTGAAAATTGTTGGAGTGAGAAAATAAAAAAACAACAAATCACACATCTTATTACGGTTTCTTGTACAGGCTTGTCTGCTCCTGGATTAGATATCGAAATAGTTCAGCATTTTAAATTAAACGAAACAATAAATAGAACATCCATAAATTTTATGGGATGTTATGCGGCAATGCACGCACTTAAACAAGCTGATTATATTTGCAAGAGCGAAGCAAACGCAATAGTATTAATTATTTGTGTGGAATTATGTACCATTCATTTTCAAAAAATAAATGATATTGACAATAATACTGCCAACCTTTTGTTTGCCGATGGTGCAGCAGCTGCCATAATTGTTTCGGATAATTATGCTTCAAAAAACAAAATAAATGGTTTTGAAATTAAAAAATTTCATTCGCAAGTTTCCTTAAACGGTAAAAATGATATGGCATGGAAACTCACTTCAACTGGCTTTTTAATGACTTTAAGTGCATACATTCCACAACTAATTGAAAAAGATATTAAACTATTTTTTGATAAAGCAATTAGCCAATTATCAATTAAAAAACATGAAATTAATCATTGGGCTATACATCCTGGCGGAAGAAAAATACTTGAAGTTATACAAAAAGAATTGGCATTGGAGCATCCTGATCTCGAAAGTTCCTTTCGTGTGTTAAAAAATTACGGAAACATGTCTTCGCCAACTTTTCTATTTGTATTAAAAGATATTTTGGATACTAAAACAAATAAAGATAAAAAGGAAAAAACTTTTGGTGTGGCATTTGGTCCAGGTCTTACTATGGAATCAGTAATTCTTGAAAATGTTTAATAAAAGATCCTATAAAAAAGAATTTTTGGATGAACCTAATATTCCAAAAGACTTACTTTATCGAAACTTAGTAGAACTAGAATTTATAAATAAATATTTGGGTGGACATTCTATTTCAATAAATGGATTAAAAGAAATTGTGACAGATAAATCTAAATCTTACAACCTTATGGATATTGGATGCGGAGGAGGTGATTCTCTCAAAGCAATTGCAGAATGGGCTAAAAAAGAAAATTTAAAAATTAATTTACAAGGTGTCGATTTAAAAGAAGACTGTATTGCTTATGGCAAAATTAATTGTAGTGATTTTCAAATAAAATTTCGACGCGAGGATTTTAGAGAAGTATTTTGCGAACCTTTACAAATTAACATTGTTCACGCATCGTTATTTTGCCATCATTTTACTGAAAACGAAATTATTGAGTTTATTCAATTATGCAGTAAACATAACGCCATATTTATCATCAATGATTTAGAAAGAAATGCTATTGCATACTATTCAATAAAACTACTTACCAAATTATTTTCAAAATCACATTTAGTAAAAAATGATGCGCCTTTATCAGTATTAAGAGGATTTAAAAAAATGGAATGGCAATCGATTCTTCAAAAATCGGGAGTTAAAAATTACAGTATAAAAAATCGTTGGGCATTCCGTCACTTAGTCATTATCCATCCCAATGAATTCTAAATTATTTGACTGTGCAATAATAGGAGGCGGTTTGGCGGGATTAACATTAGCTATTCAGTTGGCAGATGCTGGGGATACTGTTATCCTTTTTGAAAAACATAAATATCCATTTCATAAAGTATGTGGAGAATACATTTCAATGGAAAGCTATGATTTTTTAGAACGAATTGGAGTGCCGCTTTCTACTATGATATTGCCAATTATAGATGAAATAAAAATATCATCACCAAATGGAAATTCATTTACTCGGAAATTAGGTTTAGGAGGTTTTGGAATTTCTCGTTTTACCCTTGATTCCTATCTTGCAGAATTGGCTCGGGATAAAGGAGTTATTTTACTCGAAGAAACTAAAGTGTTTGATGTTACTTTTGAAAACGAATTATTTGAAATAAAAACTTCTCAAGGCACGTTTAAATCTAAAATTGCTGGTGGCGCTTATGGTAAGCAATCTTCTTTAGATCAAAAACTGAAACGTAAGCGAAATAAAACAACAAAAAATTATATTGGTGTAAAGTATCATGTTCAGCTTGATTTACCTGAAGATAGAATTGAGTTGCATAATTTTAAAGATGGTTATTGTGGCATTTCAAAAGTGGATGAAGATAAATATTGTTTGTGTTATTTGACTAATTCACAAAATTTAAAAGATAATGGAAACGATATAAAGGAAATGGAAAAAAATGTATTGATGCAAAATCCTTTTCTTAAGAAATATTTTACAGAGGCTGTTTTTCTGTATAAACAACCATTAACTATTTCGCAAATTACGTTTAATAAAAAAACGGCAGTTGAAAATCATATTTTAATGTTAGGAGATGCGGCAGGTAATATTTCTCCGTTATGCGGCAATGGAATGAGTATGGCCATGAATTCATCTTATATTGCGTTTAATTTGATAAGAAAGTATTTGGAAAATGAAATATCAATCCAAGACCTTGAGTATTTGTATGAACATCAATGGAACTATCTTTTTTCAAATAGAATTAAGACAGGGAAATATATACAACATCTTTTCGGAAAGGAAACACTGACAAATATTTCTGTTGGAATACTCAAAAAGACACCATTGTTATTAGATAAATTAATAAGCATTACACATGGTAGTAAATTTTGAATTTCAAATGCTGATTGAGCTAATTATAATTTTTTACCTGATTAAGGATTTGACACTTTAAAATCTTTCCATGTAAAAAGAAGGGGTAAAGCCTTTATTGTAATCGAAAATACGTTAATAATGTAAATTTGAAAATACACTCCGTAATTAATGCAGGCAACCGAATCCAAAGTAACCCAGATACTAAAAGCTACAATGATAGCATTACGCGCCCAAAGTTCCTTTCTTTTAAATGGATAATATGCAATATAAGCAAGCAGGATGTAACAGCAGGCAATTGTTGCGCCTAATGGTCCCCAAATAAAAGCACGAAAAGATTCTGCCTGATTAGGCATTTCCAGTTTATTCCAAAATATTTTGGCGAGCATTTGGTTATAGGGTCGAAAAAAAATATTATTTCCGTATAAGGCGAAGATAATCCCAAACAATGCAAATAGGATACTAGTATAAAATAGCCATTTTTGCCAGAATAGAAAAGATTTTTTTTTCATAAGTAGAGACCTGAATAAAATGATAACATTATTTTTAGCTAAATCATCGATATTTATCAGCTTTGATAAATATTATCTAATGTACAGCATGCCAGTGAAGGCACAGGTGTTTGAGACCATCTATTTAATTTTTTAGATTTCTCAATCTTCTTTTCCCTTCTGATGTTTTATAAAATTTTTCCCATTTTCTAGCTTCCACTATGTTTTCACATTCCATTGTAAAAATAAGCTCAAAGGGAGAATATGGCTTGGTAGTTTTCTCTTTCCCATTATTATGCTGATGAAAACGAACAAGAATATTCTCTGTCATTCCGACATAAATATAATTTCGATTCAGACTTTTAATGGCATAAACAAAATACATAGATTCAAAATAAAAAAAGCCGCTCTAAATTAGAGCGGCTCTAGGTACCCAGCGCCGGAGTCGAACCGGCATGCCAGTGAAGGCACTGGTGTTTGAGACCAGCGCGTCTACCAATTCCGCCAGCTGGGCAAATAAAAATTTATAATGTAAAAGAACAAAATCGAAACTAAAAGCGCGCCTGCCTGCCGTCGCATTGGCCTTTGCTTCAGCAGGCAGGTCTACCAATTCCGCCAGCTGGGCATTTGTAAAATGTAAATCCTGAGTTGGTAGATGAATTACAAAGGGATGCGAAAATACCTATTCTTTGGCTTCACACAAAGAACATCCTTAAAATAAATATCACTTTTCCTTACTTCGGCCTTCAATTCCTTATAACTAAGATTTAAAAACGGTTTTCCACGATTTTTTTGGAACTTGCAGGCGATTATCTATTTACAAAACATGAAGCGGCATTTTCTTCTATTATCGTTTATCCTCTTCTTCATCGTTTCCGGTTTTGCACAACGTGTAGAAACTACAATTCTTCATGGCACAACTGATGGTAAAATTGAACAGTATCAAACCCTAGAACTAGGTTTACGTATTCCGGAATATGAAAAGAAATATCAGAATTTTCTTTCTGCTCCACACACTGGAATAGGCGCTACCAATGGAACTTCAAATGCTAAAAATCCTTATGCGGAAAAATTCTTGCGTGTCCAGTTTAATTGCAATGGGAAATCGTATGTCGTTCCTGCTTTCTATATGCAAGAGACTTTGCCGGATGCAAAAACAAATAGATATGTACAACAATCCACAACTTGGCCATGGCGAATTCGTTTTGCTATTCCTGATACTGGAAATTGGAATTGTGTTATTTTAATTGGTGAAGTTTTAGAAAAAGCAATCCCTAAATCATGTCCGATTACATTTTCCAGCTACAAAGGAATGGCTCACGGATTTATAAAAATTGCCGCAGATCAAAAACATTTTCAATATTCAGATGGGACTCCTTTTTTTGTGCTCGGACAAAATATCGGCTGGTCAGATAGCCCTGCAATTATAGGTCAATCAACATGGCCGCAAATCGGTTATAATGATGTTTACCATTTCATAAACAACCTTGCTGATAATGGCGGGAATTTTGTGCGTATGGTAATGGCGCCTTGGAGTACCGCGCTTCTATGGAATGAAATTAGCGTTTTTGATCAGAGCGCTGCATTTGCATTGGATAGCATGATTAACATTGCCGAATCGCGGGGAATGAAAGTTCATTTGTGTTTAGATCTTACAACTGGATTTATCAAAGGAGATTCAAAAGAAAATCAAAATCCTATTCGACGGAATTTTCAAAAAGAAGGAATGACTGCTTCCGGTTTATTAGCTGATAGTTCTGCGTTAGATGCATTCGATTGTTATATCAGATATGTTTACGCACGTTATGCATTTTCAAGTACAGTTGCAACAGTTGAGTTGATAGGAGAACAGGATCGTTGGGAAGGATATTCAGGAAACGAAAAAAAATTCGCTGCATTTTATTT
This sequence comes from Bacteroidia bacterium, assembly GCA_038237845.1. Classification (GTDB taxonomy): domain Bacteria; phylum Bacteroidota; class Bacteroidia; order Palsa-965; family Palsa-965. The sequence continues at coordinate 9,333 of JBBRYH010000042.1, read as the reverse complement.
ACACATTTCTAAATTGCTTCAAACAGAATTTGGAAATAATCATTTGATTTCAACCAGTACCAATCAGGAAAGACTTTTCGTTTCTGCAAATCCTGCAATTGGTTTTATTGACGTACATCATTACGACAACGATTTCCTTTGTAATCAAAAACGATTTAAAATCATTTCATCACGAAGAGTAAAAAAAATTAATAAGCCTTTTTTATTCGGTGAACTTGGAATGATAAATGGTCCTATAAATGCTGCTGATGCCGGTGACTTTGAAGGATTCAATGATATAAGTATGCATAACGCCATGTGGGCAACACTCTTTATGGGAGGAGCGGGCATCGGTTCGCCTTGGTGGAGTTGGTCAAACGATAATTTCAGAACCGCGAATTATCCCTTTATTCGTTATTTTCTGGATTCAATAGCCGGTAATTCAATCTATAAAGGAGAGTCAAAAATGTGGACTGGTAATGGCTTGGAATGTTTTTATCAGTCGGATAAAAATTCGACTTTGGGCTGGGTTCATAATACAAGTTATTGGTGGGGAAATATGTTGCAAGATTCTGTGGATAGAAATAAGAAGCATATGATTTTGCCGAAGGATAATGACAAAACTGAAAAACCTGAAAATCGAGAAGGAAATACTTTCATTATAGATGGGCTTAAAAGAGGTGCTATTTATTCTGTTGACCTCTATAGTACACGGGAAAAAGGGAAAGTTTTATATCATTATGTACTGAAAGCCAGTATTTTAGGAAAAATATCGATCCCCTATCCAAATCAACCGGATTGCGCCTTTCGTATCACCAAAAAGTGGCTAGCGCATATCTAAGGTTTTCTATTGCCCATTCCCTATGATTTCCCTACATTTGCACCCCTCCAAAAAGTGAATTTATGGAATCAGAAATCAAGCTTTTCACAGGTTCAGCTACCCGTCCGTTCGCGGAGAAGGTTGCTGCGGCTTATGGCCAGCCTTTAGGAAAACTTACTTTCCAGAAATTCAGTGACGGAGAATTTCAATCTAACTACGAAGAAACCGTTCGTGGCGCATCTATCTTTTTGATTCAATCTACTCCTCCACCAACAGATAATCTTTTTGAATTATTGTTGATGGTTGATGCAGCAAAGCGCGCATCTGCTACAGAAATTATTGCAGTTATTCCTTATTTCGGATTTGCTCGTCAGGATAGAAAAGATCAACCACGTGTTGCCATCGGAGCAAAATTAATTGCAGACCTTTTGCATACAGCAGGTGTGAATCGTATCATGACAATGGATTTACACGCGGATCAGATTCAGGGATTTTTTAATGTTCCTGTAGATCATCTTTACGCTTCAACACTTTTCATTCCCTATATAGAAAGTCTTAAACTTCCACATCTCACAATGGCTGCTCCTGATATGGGCGGATCAAAACGTGCGAATGCTTATGCTAAACATTTGAAAAGTGAAATTGTAATTTGTTACAAGCAACGTTCAAGAGCAAATGTTGTAGATAGCATTACTGCAATTGGAGATATTGAAGGAAGAAATATTGTACTCGTAGATGATATCATTGATACTGGTGGAACACTTTGTAAAGCTGCGGATATGATGATGGATCGCGGAGCATTAAGTGTGCGTGCATTATGTACACACCCAGTTCTTTCTGGAAAAGCTTACGAGTCAATAGAAAAATCAAAAATCACCGAGTTGATTGTTACGGATACAATTCCATTGAAGCAAGAAAGTTCAAAAATCAAAGTTGTTTCAGTAACAGGAATGTTTGCAGATGTATTTCATCGCATCGTCAATCATGAATCAATCAGCTCACATTTTATCATGTAATTTTTTAATTAATCAATAACCATAAAAACAAAATCAAAATGAAATCAGTAGCCATTAGCGGTTCGATCCGTTCGAACGTAGGGAAAAAAGATGCAAAAGCGCTGCGAGTTTCCGGATTGGTACCTTGTATTCTTTATGGTGGAACGGAACAGGTTTCGTTTGCTGTCGCAGAGAGAGCATTCAAACCATTAGTTTATACTCCGGATGTCCACGTCGTTGAGTTAGATCTTGGCGGAAAGAAGTACAATGCTGTCATGAGAGAGCTTCAGTTGCATCCCGTTACTGACAAGATTCTGCATGTTGATTTCCTTGAAGTGGCTACCGGTAAAGCGGTAACTATGGAACTTCCTGTGAAATTCGAAGGCACTGCTCCCGGCGTACGTAACGGCGGAAAGCTTCTTCGTAAAATGCGGAAAATTGCTGTACGCGGTCCCGTTGAACAAATTCCAGATGCAATTACACTTGATGTTTCCAAAATGGAAATCGGAGATGCTATTCGCATTGTGGATATCACAATTCCAGGAATGACATTATTAGATAAGCCGAACAACACTGTTGTGACTGTTCGTGTTACTCGTAATGCTGTTGAAGAGCCAGGCGCAACAACTGCTGCTGCTCCTGCTGCTGCTGCCGGCGCTGCTGCTCCTGCTGCAGATGCTAAAAAAGCACCTGAGAAGAAAAAGTAAAATTGTAATTTTTTTACAACCGCTCCTTCAGCAATGTCGGAGCGGTTTTTTTATTTTACCCAAAGAGCCACGATGCGTCATGTCTCTTCAGGTAAAATAAAAATGATTAATTACCTTTCGGAAGAATGAAATACCTAATCGCAGGCCTTGGAAATATCGGAGATGAATATGATGGCACACGTCATAACATCGGATTTTCTGTGCTCGATAAAATTGCAGCCGGCGCAAATCTTTCCTGGAAACACGATCGTCATGCGTATGTAACGGAATATAAATTCAAGGGAAGAAATTTTATTTTGATTAAGCCAACCACCTTTATGAATTTAAGTGGGAAAGCAATTCAATATTGGATGCAAGCAGAAAAAATTTCTGTCGAAAATTTATTGGTAATCACAGATGATCTTGCATTGCCCTTTGGAACCATTCGCATCAAAGCAAAAGGTGGTCCTGGCGGACATAATGGATTAACACATATTCAGGAAACATTAAATTCAGAAGCGTATGCACGTTTACGTTTCGGAGTTGGAAATGATTTTCCGAAAGGCCGTCAGGTAGAATATGTTTTGGGAAAATGGAATGAGGAACAGAAAAAAGCCCTTGATGAAAGATTAGATAAATGTGCCGAGGCAATTCGCGCATTCGGAACGATTGGACTCGGAATGACAATGACGAATTTTAATGGGAAGTAATTGATGTGCAGATTTCAAATGAATGATGTGCAAATGGCAATAGGATAAGTTTCGAGATTTTTTTTTGCTTTCATCGTGTTTTAGTTGACAAATATTTACACAAAAAATTTTCTTCCTAGCCCCGATTGAAGCAAACTACGGCGTAGTGCGTAAAGCGGGAAACATGCTTATAGAAAAATAAAAATTCTCTGCTCCAAAAATTTCAGTTTCTTATTATCACTTCTATTCTGCAATATGTAATCTGCAAATTTACCTTTGCACTCTCGCAGCCGCATGCGCTTGAAATTCTCTTGGTGTTTTACCCGTTACTTTTCGGAATACACGATTAAAGTGCGAAACATTTCCGAATCCGCAGGAATAAGCTATTTCAGCAATGAGTTTATCGTCGGGTGATTTTAATTTGCGACATGCTTTTTCTACTCGAACTTCGTTCAAAAAAGTAACATATGTTTTTCGAGTATGCTTTTTGAAAAAACGACAGAAGGCCTCTGGAGTCATGTGTACTACAGCCGCTGCATCACTCACACTAACTTCCTTATCAAAATTCTTAAGTGTAAAATCAAAGATTGAATGCATGCGCGTTCCTTCTTTTTCAGAAAGATCAGAACCTACTTCTTCATCTGATAATGGAAAATGTTTACTGTGATTTAAAACTAAATCTACTAACTGGAGAAATGCTGTAAGTCGAGGTAAACCTTGTTGCACACGCACACGAAGAAATGCTTCTGTCATGGCAACATAATCCTTCGGTTCAATTCGAAAACCTTTCAAGGAGCGAAGTGAAAATTTTTTTAAATTTTCTAATTCGGGTACCGACAATAAATTCTGGCGTGTTTCAGAAACATCAAAATAAACTGAAATCGATTGTGCTTTCAGCCAATTTTTATTTTGGAAATAAACAGGATCACAACGGAAAACGTGTGGCTGATTAGGGCCCAACCAATAAATATCACCTGAACCAAAATGGCCTGTATAATTTCCCGCAAGCAAAGTTCCTTCGCCCTTTAATATCCAGGTCAATTGCACTTCTTGGTGTTGGTGCAAATAGGTGTAAAAATGTTGCTGAATTTCTTCCTCTACAACAATAGAAGTATCACCTTGAATCGGAATTTTAAATGGTAGAGCCTTCATGCGACAGGTCTTATTTTCTTTCTATTCGGTGGAAAATTGCCCGAATTGGAGTATAATTTTACGACTTCAGGTCAAGATAAGCAAATAATTGGGTAAAATAGGTCTCACTAGAGGAGCATTCTTATAATAGATTTGTGATGCTACGTTATTCACTGGGTTTTGGGGGTTCGTAGTAGCGGTTTGGAACGTGTTTGCTCAAGAATCATTCCGTTTAGTATTATTAAAAAGGACCGGAGGGGAAACCGGTCCTTTTTTTTGCCACAGTTTTCGCCTCACCCCTGAGCGAATTAATTATTTATACGAAGATTTAATATTTGCAAAGAAATTTCTCCTAAGGGGTGTGGCTATTTTTTTCTCGCCACGAACATCCAATCAAACGGATAAGGCCCTGTCAATCCTTTTGGCGGATTTACTAATTCTGTATCCCAATCATATTCCAGTTTATTTCGCTCAACCGTTTCCATTTTGAATTGATGGAGAAGCGATTCAAATTCCTCACCGAGATAATGTTTGGTGGGAACACTTCCAACTTTTACAACTCCGTCTGCAAGAGAAATCATATCTGTTTTAATTTTTCCTTCAATATATTTTTTTGCTTTCGCAACTGATTCTCCTTTTGCAATTCGTATCTCCATTATTTTTTGAAAAACAAAAAGGGAAGATTCCATAGCAGGAACTACAACAATAAGATGCCCTCCTTTTTTTACGGTTGCCGACATCGTCTTCAACATTTTTCGAAGCATTTCAGGCTGATGAGAAATCAAAACATTCGCTGCAATGGCTACGTCACATTTTAGTGCCAATGGTTTTGTAAGATCATGAACGAATAAATCAATATTCTTTTTTCCAGCGTATTTTATTTTTGCAACATCAATACACTTCGGTGAAAAATCACAAGCCGATATTTTTTTTGCGCATTTAGCAAGCAAAGGAATAAAACCACCCACGCCACAACCATAATCGGCCACGTGATCTTTCTTTTTTACGTACTTTTTAATTGCATTAAATAAAACTTTGTTCTTATCCGAATGAAGTGAACTCATCACTTCTTCTTCAAAAGTTTCCGCTAGATTATCCCAGTGTTTTGCATCCATGCCGAAAGGTAATTAAGAAAACTCTTCAAAATAAAACCGCCCCAATATTTCTATTAGGGCGGAATTCTGAGAATATAAAATCTATTTCTTTTTCCTCTTATCCTTCTTGAAAATAACAATCAGTCTCCAGATAAATACAGCGCTGAAAATAGAAGTAAAAATTGCAAATAGTTTTAAGCTCATAATGTTTTCAAAACATTATACATACTTACTTTTTCGCCGATAATTTTTGAAAGCTGTTCAATCGGTACTCGCTCCTGTTTCATCGTATCACGTTCTCGAATAGTAACCGTATTGTCCACCAAAGTTTGCTGATCGACAGTAATACAATAAGGAGTTCCGATCGCATCTTGACGACGATAACGTTTTCCGATATTATCTTTTTCTTCGTAAGTACAAATGTGTTCGTACTTCAACACATTCATAATCTCTCTTGCTTTCTCAGGCATTCCTTCTTTCGCCATTAATGGAAAAACAGCAACTTTAATTGGAGCGAGGAAAGGAGGCAGATTTAAAACAACACGTTCACTGCCATCTTCTAATTTTTCCTCTTTGTAGGAATTAGAAAGAATAGCCAAGAACATGCGGTCGAGTCCAACGGATGTTTCAACAACATAAGGAACATAAGATTCATTCAATTCAGGATCGAAATACTGTAATTTTTTCCCAGAAAATTTCTCATGATTCGTTAAATCGAAATCTGTACGGGAATGAATTCCTTCCAATTCCTTAAATCCGAATGGGAATTCAAATTCAATATCACAAGCAGCATCCGCATAATGCGCCAACTTCAAGTGATCATGAAAGCGATATTTTGTTTCTGACATTCCTAAAGCTTTATGCCAATTCAGTCGAGCATTTTTCCAATAAGGATACCATTCTTCCTGTGTTCCCGGACGAATAAAAAACTGCATTTCCATTTGTTCAAATTCACGCATGCGGAAAATAAATTGTCTTGCCACAATTTCATTTCGAAAAGCTTTCCCTGTTTGTGCAATTCCAAAAGGAATTTTCATTCTTCCTGTTTTTTGCACATTCAAAAAATTCACAAAAATTCCCTGAGCAGTTTCAGGACGCAGATAAATTGTATTTGAATCTTCAGCAACAGAACCAAGTTGTGTCGAGAACATTAGATTGAACTGACGTACATCTGTCCAGTTACGAGAACCGGAAACAGGGCAAACAATTTCAAGATCGACAATGATTTGTTTTAGTTCTGCCATGTCATTGGCTTCCAATGCAGCTTTGAAACGTGTATTGGTATCATCAATTTTTTTCTGGTATTCAAGCACGCGAGGATTTGTTGTTCGATACATTCCGGCATCAAAAGTTTCTCCAAAACGTTTTGCAGCTTTCTCCACCTCTTTGTTGATTTTGTCTTCCACTTTTGACATGGCTTCTTCCACCAAAACATCCGCACGATATCTTTTCTTCGAATCTTTATTATCAATCAATGGGTCACTGAAAGCATCTACGTGACCTGAAGCTTTCCAAGTTGTCGGGTGCATAAAGATGGAAGCGTCCAGTCCAACAATATTTTCATTGAGTTGAACCATTGCTTTCCACCAATACTCACGGATATTTTTTTTCAACTCCACTCCGTATTGTCCGTAATCATATACCGCACTGAGTCCGTCATAAATTTCACTGGATGGAAAAATAAATCCGTATTCTTTAGAATGGGAAATAATGTTTTTGAATAGATCGTCTTGGTTTGCCATAGGGTGCAAAAGTAGTGGTTAGTTCGGAGTGTAAGGTTCATCATTTGAAAAAAAAATTAGGATAATTGGTTTCCCATTTTGAAAATAAGATTGCACCAAGTCCAAGTTCTGTCTTTTATCCTCAATTGCGCTTTCAGTCGCATCTTTGAATAGAAAGAATGTTTACCTTCAATTTGTGAATCCCCGAGTCTAACTATGAATGATCTAACACAACCTCTCCAACTTTTATAGCGTTGAGGTTATTTTAACAAAGGAGTTAGATCAGAAATCCGGGAAATAATTTTTATGTAACTGTTCTTAGCGTCAATTTTGACAGCTTTGTAACCGACCTGCCTAAATGGAACTAGATTGGAAAAGTGAAATGAATCGCATTGCTACAAAGCATCACGTAATTGTGTGCTGGGTGGCAATTATTCTCAATCCAATCTGGTTTGTGGCCGATTATTTTACGATTCCTGAATACTGGAAAATATTTTTTGTCATCCGGATTTCAGTTGCTGCAGCCACTTTATTTGCTGTATTGCTCAGAAAGAAAATAAACATCAGTACCGAACTTCTTATTTTCATTCCTGTGATGGGCATTGCTTTGCAAAACGCCTACATGTGGAGTGTTATGGATGTTCCGCAATTACAAAAACACGCCTTCGCTTACATTGCTCTTTTTATTGGCGCTGGTATGTTGGTTTTGTGGAAACCGATTTGGTCAATAATTGTTGTCGTTGTTTCCTTTGCTGCAAATATTATCTGTTTCAAATTGTTGAGTCCCTTGTCTACACAAGACATTTTAATCAATGGAGGAATGTTGGTAGTTACGGTCGCAGTCATTTCCTGCGTTTTAATTCAATCTAGATATACACTTACTAAAAAAGAAATTCTTGCGCGATTAGCATTGGCTGAATCCAACAAGCAGCTTGAATATAAGAACGACATCATTGAAGAAAAAAACAAGGACATCACCGACAGTATTAATTATGCAAAAAGAATTCAGGAAGCTATTTTGCCTCCACGTGAGTTAAAAACAAAATTATTTCCAGATGCTTTTGTTCTCTTTCAGCCACGCGACATTGTTTCTGGAGATTTTTATTGGTTTGCCGAAAAAAACGGGAAGAAAATAATTGCAGCTGTGGATTGTACTGGACATGGTGTGCCGGGCGCTTTTATGAGTATGATTGGAAATGCTTTTTTGAATCAGATTATCAATGAAAAAGGCGTTACAACACCTGGGGATATTTTAAATCAGTTACGTGAACTAATTATTGAATCCTTGAAACAAACGGGCGCAGAGGGTGAAAATCAGGATGGAATGGACATTGCACTTTTATCTTTTGATAAGATTAATAATATTGTTGAATTTGCTGGAGCTAATAATCCGCTTTGGATCATTCGAAAAAACGAAGAGACGCAGTCTTATGTAATGGAAGAAGTAAAAGGTGATAAACAACCTATTGGTATTTATTCTGGACCAGCGAAGTCATTTACAAATCATGCGATCAAAATAAATAAAGGTGACCTTCTTTATATTGCAACAGATGGATATGCAGATCAAATGGGTGGAATTTCAGGTAAAAAATTCCGACATAAAAATTTCAAGGATTTGGTAACGACGATGGTTGACTTTCCGATGGATAAACAAGAAGCGAAGTTGCAGCAGATTATTGTGGAGTGGAAAGGGATAAATGATCAGACAGATGATATTCTTGTGATTGGAATAAGAGTTTAATTTACTTTTTGTTTTGCAAGAATGTTGTTGAGGCAAGGAACAAGTAACCCTCAACTCAACGTATCTTTACAAAATGTTATTCGCACGTATCAAAGCCATCTGGTTATTTCTGCTGTTATTTATTCCTGTAACCATTAGTGGAATTCTAATGCAGTTAGCAGAAACTACTCCACACAAACATTTGCGATTTCTAACCATTAGTTTAAATCTTTCTACATTTTTTGCAATGACTTTTGTCTGTTGGTTGGCCACGCTCACTTTTATACTTGCCCCAACTTTTAGAGCGCGCTTTTTTGTTTTTGCTGGATTGGTTATTGGGATTCTATTTCGTTTATGGCAGGATAGTTTTGTAATGGAGGCATTAAATGTTACCGGTCAAATTCCGAGACTGGAGTACATCAGTATTGATTCCCCTGTTTTTGTAATGCATGTTTTGGTTTCACTTTTTATGATTTATCTGCTTGTTCAACTTCCTAT
>JBBRYH010000041.1:0-33526 GCA_038237845.1 Bacteroidia bacterium | reverse complement strand
GCCCACGAATAGGTATATCCTGGAGTTCCACCTGAAGCTACTACAGTTGCAGTTCCATTTGAACCGCCGTTACAAGTAACGTTTGTTTGACTGCTAACTGAAGTTATTGCTAGAGGTTGGGTAATATTAAATGTTGCAGTTGCAGAACAAGAATTTGCATCGGTGATTGTACAAGTATAATTTCCTGATGTTAATCCTGAAGCAGTAGCTAATGTACCACCGCTAGGCGCCCATAAATAAGTATAAGTTGGCGTTCCTCCTGCAGGGACAACCGTTGCAGTTCCATTATTACCGCTATTACAAGAAACATTCGTTTGTGAGTTTGTTGAAGTAATGGAAGTTGGTTGGGTAATTGTAAATGTTGCATTAACGCTGCAGCTAGTCAAGTCGGTAATTGTACAAGTATAATTACCTGGTGCTAATGAGGCTTCGGTTGCAGCAGTTCCGCCACTAGGTAGCCAGTTGTATGTGTATCCTGGGGATCCACCAGAAGCAACAACTGAAGCTGTTCCATCGTTTAAGGAATTACATGTAACGTTTGTTTGTGAACTTGTAAATGTGATTGCAGGGGGTGAAGTAATTGTAAAAGTTGCAGATACAAAACAACTTGAAGCATCAGTAATTGTGCAAGTATAATTTCCTGCTGAAAGTGAATTTGCAGTTGCTGCATTTCCACCTGAAGGAGCCCATGAATAAGTATATGTAGGGGTTCCGCCACTTGCTGCTACTGTTGCACTTCCATCGCTTCCACCAAAACAAGAAGTATTTGTTTGTGATAAGATTATGCTTATTCCAGATGGTTCAGTTATTGTAAATATTTTGACCAATGAACAACCATTTGCATCTATGATTGTACAGGTATAGGTTCCTGAAGTAAGTAAGGATGCCGTTGCGGCTGTTCCACCAGAAGGTGTCCATGCATAGGTGTATGGTGCGGTGCCGCCTGAAACAACAACAGTTGCAGAACCCGAATTTCCTCCACTACATGTGTTGTTAATTTGCGATGTTGTTGCAGATAGAATTGTCGGTTGTGTAATTGTAAACGTTTCAGAAAGTGTACAAGCATTCGCATCTGTAACCGCACAAGTATATGATCCAGCAGCAAGAGCAGTTTCTGTTGCTAAAGTTCCTCCTGAAGGTGACCATAGGTAGGTATAGGGTCCTGTTCCACCAGAAATTGATACTGTTGCAGTCCCATTTCCACTTCCGTTACAAGTAATATCTGTTTGTGAAGGAATGTCACTTAAAACGGCTGGTTCTGTTAAAGTAAATTGTTGTGCGAAAGTACAACTGTTTACATCGGTAATTGTGCACGTATAATCTCCAGCGACTAAAGCCGAGGCAGTTGATGCAGTTCCGCCGGTTGGCGCCCATGAATAGGTGTAAGGACCAACACCTCCAAAACCAATTGCTGTTGCCGCTCCATCATTGCCACCAAAACAAGAAATATCAATTTGTGATGGGGTTGAATTCATTGGGGTTGGTTGCGTGATCAAATACGTTTTCTGAACATTACAACTATTCGCATCAGTAACTGTTACCGTATATGCACCAGCAGGAAGGTTTATAGCAGTTGCAGCTGTACCACCAAGTGGTGACCACAAATAAGTGTAAGGTGGCGTTCCTCCTGATGGAGCTATAGTAGCAGTTCCATCATTTGCGCCAAAACATGTTACGTTAGTACGAGTTCTTACGCCATTCAAAACAACTGGTTCTGTAATAAGAAAAGTTACGGAGAGTGTAGCACTTGCTGCATCCGTAATTGTGCATGTATAGTTGCCAGCACAAAGTGAAGAGGCCGTTGATCCAGTACCCCCGCTTGGTGCCCATGCGTAAGAATATGGTGCAATACCGCCAGAAGCGATAACAGTCGCAGTTCCATCACATAGAGCGTTACAAGTTACGTCGGTTTGTGAAGCTGTTGCGCTAAGTCCTGCAAGGATCATTTCCCAATCGCCCGTCGTTGGTATTGCTGCTGAAGGAACTAAGAAATAATTACTTGTAATACCACCTACAGTAGTTTTTGTCAATGCAGTTTGCATTGCATTATGTTGTGTTATTCCAATTGTAATTTGTGCATCTATATTTTCGAAAAGAAAAAATGCTACTAAAATGGTAATGAGTTTTTTCATGATGTTTTTTTTGAGCGCAATAATTTAAGACCTTGAAAAAGAAATGTTATTGATAAGTGTGATATTATTCGAACAAACGAAAATGTTTTTATTTGGCCAAGAAATTGTTCAAATTTTGGGGTTAATTAGGGATGCGAATTTAACCCATTTTTGCCTTTTGGGGCTATATAAATGCTTCAATTTCAGAGTAGATAACTTGAAATTGGGCTATTTGATATGATTCTAAGGGGAATTAGGGTTTTTTAGCCCGTATAATCAAAGGATCGACCAAAAGAATGGATTCTTTTTAATTCAAAATTTAGTATTGATCAATTGGAATTACTAATAAATCTTAGTTTTCAATAATAAGTTTTCGGAATTCCGACGCTTTTTCACCGCGGCATTCCAATAAGTAAAATCCTGCCGGTAAACCTTCCAGACTTAATTCAATTTCAGATTTCCCCGAAAATAATTGTCCTAATGAAATACTTCTAAGAATTTTCTTACCTGTATTGTCATAAATCTCAATCGAGAAATTGTCTTTTTCAAAAACATCCAGCGCTAAATTAATTTTTCCATTTGATGGATTGGGAAAAATAGTTAATGAGGTTAAGGATGAGTTTTCATTAATAGCACCACAAATATTCCAATAATTACACGTGTCAACGGTATTAATGCATCCGTTTGAAACGGCCTCTACATAAGCGCAACTATCATAATAAACCTTGTAATTATGATCAAAACAGGTCATGAATTGAATGTTATCATGTGGAAATCCCTGGCAATTCCAATACCATCCTGTCGACATTTGATTGTTGCAATAAGGATAAAATGCATCTGCTAAATTTCCAACTCCTTCAATCCAGGTAAGCGAATGGTTAAGTGGATTTGCGTGATCATTCAAGTTATAAGCTGGTCGCCATCCCGAACTTGTTCGATAATTCGTAATGGAATCAAGGGTGAAAATTCCTGAAATAAAATAACTTGATTGAGTGAAAATTATTGGCAAGGAATTTCCGATGGACATTGAAAAATCATAAAGTGTAATTTCGGGATTACCTAAATTATCAAGAAAAAAAACCTTTCTAGCAGAAGTGTCTTCTCGTACAAATCCGAAATAACAAAGTGTGGGATTTAAATCGGCTACTGCATTTACTTTTTTGTAAATAAAAGATCCAATTGTGGTATCCCCAGTTGTAAATTCTGTCATGGTATTAATGAACCAATAGGGATAAGTACAATTACTTTGACTGGTAGTTGGATTTGCCAAGCGAACCGGAATATAATTTGTTGTATAATTCCAGGAATTAATAGAATCCAATAAGGGATAATATTGTTGCGCAACAATTGACTTTGTAAAAAGTAAAATGAAAAGTGATAAGTAAATATTTTTCATAAAATTGTTTTAGACTTCGGATGTGAAAGTCGAAATTTTCGGTTGTATTTGCAATAGGTTTTTTTAGAAATATTACGCGTTCAACAGGAGCTTAAATAACAAACGCTCCTGTTTAAAAGAGCGTTTGTATATAATGGAATTATTAAAATGATTTAATCATTTACGTACATGACCTCTTTGATTTCCCTGATCAATTTTTCAGCATTTGGCAAAGCCGCTTCAATCAATGATGGGGCATAGGCAAGTGGAACATCTGCATTTACTACACGACGAATAGGTGCATCCAAATAATCGAAAGCGTTTTTCTGTACGTGATAGGTAATGTCTGTTGAGATATTTCCTAGTGGCCACGCTTCTTCAAGAATTACTAAACGATTTGTTTTTTTGACGGATTTAATAATTGCTAAATAATCAATCGGACGTACAGAACGTAAGTCAATAATTTCGCATGAGATTCCTTCTTTTTCTAATTCATCAGCTGCTTTATAGGCTTCTTTTATAATTTTTCCGAAGGATACGATGGTCACATCTTTTCCGATTCGCTTTACATCGGCAACTCCAATTGGAATTAAATATTCACTTTCAGGAACTTCTCCTTTTTCTCCATACATCAATTCAGATTCCATAAAAATGACAGGATCATTATCGCGAATGGCAGTTTTCAAAAGTCCTTTTGCGTCTGCAGGATTTGAAGGAACTACAACTTTTAATCCTGGGCAATTTGCATACCAGCTTTCGAAAGCCTGTGAATGTTGTGCTGCCAATTGACCTGCATTTCCTGTAGCTCCGCGAAATACCATTGGAATATTAAATTGTCCACCGGACATTTCAAGCATTTTAGCTGCGGAATTGATGATCTGATCAATGGCTACCAATGAGAAATTGAAAGTCATAAATTCCACAATTGGGCGAAGACCATTCATCGCAGCGCCTACAGCAATTCCTGTAAAACCTAATTCAGCAATGGGTGTGTCGATGATTCTTTTTGGTCCAAATTCGGCCAGCATTCCTTGGCTCACTTTATAAGCGCCATTGTATTCAGCAACTTCTTCTCCCATCAACAATACTTTTTCATCACGACGCATTTCTTCAGTCATGGCTTCACGCAACGCTTCACGGAATTGAATTGTTCTCATAGTTGGTAATTTTTGGAAGGACAAATGTACTAAAAAGTGATGATGGACAAACGCTGTGCTAAGGGCAATTTGACTGATTTTGGCTGACAAGAAAAGTGAATTGAAGACCCTTTTTGAATTGCACTTGTTATTCTTTTTGCGGTGGTGTTGAAAATGTAACTTTTGCTGTATAACCGATTAATCCAAATGGATGCGTCATAACGCCTCCGAGAAATGTAGTATCAGATATAAACGAAATTGTTCCTGCAAGGCGGTAATGATTGACTGATTGGGGATCGTTTTTTTTATTCATATACGTCAATCTGGTTTTGTTATTTCCATCAGTATCCATGATGTACCAATCAGCACCTTGGATTTCAAGAGGAAAAATGTCACAACCTGCACCGGTCATATAAATCAAATGCTTTCCATCGAGTGTATAGGTTGCAGCTTGTGCGAAACTTTCGGTGGTTAGTTTTTTTATTTCACCAGTAATAATATTGATGGTATAAATGGGTGTTGCGAATAAATTTTTTGTTTCGAAAGTGCTGTAAAATGAAATGCAGGTATTGTCGTTTGAAATTCCATCCAATTCATTTGCAGCATCTACATTTCCAGGTTGGAAGGTTCTGATGTTGGTGAAATGAGGAATTGAATCAAAAACAAAATCAGCAACACGAATGACATAAGAGCCAGCTGCCAGATTCAAGTCTGCAAACTTCGGCGCTTTGATACGTTCACTCCATGCGAAGAGTTTGCCATCTTTCGAAATTGCACTGTGAATGATGCCGCTGTTGAAATTATTTGGAAGATCTGTGAGTTGCCAAGCTTGTTTTCCATCTCTGGTAACGAGCCACAAATCAGTATAAGCACCATAACCTGGAGTTGCATCTACGGCTTTTCTTTTGTGACCTTTTTCCTTGGCATATTCGGGTTTTTCAATATAACAGAACAGGTATTTACCTGATGGATCCCATTCCTCCGCCCATTGGTGTCGGTCACTTTTCCAACCACCATAAGTAAGTGGTTTTTCATGGTTTCCAAGACTGTCGGAAAGAAAAATCTTATAGTATCCCTTTTTGTCTTTTTTCCCATAGGCAACAGTCGAAGTGGTTTTGTTGTAGATGGCACCAATAGCAGAATCTTTCCAGATGGTAATGGTGGCGATAGAATTCGACTTTATGATAGATGAGTTTTGAGCTTGGGCATTAGCTAGCCATGAAAAAAGAAATAGAAAAGGAAGAAGGTTTTTCATGTAAGATGATGAAAGATAGTAGTACAATTTAAGAATTCTTTAACAAGAGTGATGCCGTTTTTTGCGTGAGGGATGCGAAGGGTCTAGTGTTTAGCACCGAAGTCCCGCTAGCTATCGGGACGGAGCCCATAGCAGCCCGGCCTTCCCCCCAACGGTACCTTTTTGGGGGACACGCCATTGTATTTATCAGAAGATAGTTTAGAATCATTGCTAATTTTCTACTGTTTGAGCAACTAAATCTCATGTCTAATCCGTAATATTGCGCTCCTCTGAAGGAGTTTTTCGGGCAAAAAATACATTTACACCTCAAATCATTTTTATGAGCAAAATTAAAGTTGCAAACCCAGTAGTAGAATTAGATGGCGATGAAATGACACGCGTTATCTGGAAGTTTATTAAAGAGAAATTGATTCTTCCTTATTTGGAAATCGATATAAAATATTACGATTTAGGAATGGAGCATCGCGATGCTACGAACGATCAGGTTACGATTGATTCTGCTGAAGCGATAAAAAAATATTCCGTTGGAATTAAATGTGCAACGATCACTCCCGATGAAGCACGTGTGAAAGAATTCGGTTTGAAACAAATGTGGAAATCACCTAATGGTACAATCAGAAATATTCTGGATGGAACTGTTTTCCGTGAGCCAATCGTTTGTAAAAATGTTCCTCGTTTAGTTCCGAATTGGACTGCTCCGATCATTGTTGGTCGTCACGCTTTCGGAGATCAATACCGTGCAACAGATACTGTGATCAAAGGCAAAGGAAAATTGACAATGACTTTTGTTCCTGAAGGTGGTGGAGAAACACAATCGTGGGAAGTTTATAATTATAAAGGTGATGGTGTGGCGTTGGCAATGTATAATACAGATGAATCTATTCGTGGATTTGCTCACGCTTGTTTTAATGTTGCTTTAAACAAAAAATGGCCGTTGTATTTAAGTACAAAAAATACAATTCTTAAAAAATACGACGGACGTTTCAAAGATATTTTCGAAGAAATTTATCAAGCAGATTACGTTGAAAAATATAAAGCTGCAGGAATTGTTTATGAGCATCGTTTGATTGATGATATGGTTGCTTCCGCATTGAAATGGCATGGTGAATTTGTTTGGGCTTGTAAGAATTATGATGGAGATGTTCAATCCGATTCTGTTGCACAAGGTTTCGGTTCATTAGGAATGATGACTTCTGTATTGGTAACTCCAGATGGAAAAACAATGGAAGCAGAAGCAGCTCACGGAACAGTAACCCGTCACTTCCGCGATCACCAGAATGGAAAACCAACTTCTACAAATCCAGTTGCAAGTATTTTTGCATGGACACGTGGATTGGAATTCCGTGGTAAGCTCGATAACAATCAGGAATTGATTCGTTTTTCAAAAGCGTTGGAAGAAGTTTGTGTTGAAACTATTGAGAGCGGAAAAATGACTAAAGATTTAGCAGTTTGTATTCATGGAAATAAAGTGACGTTAGGTGAGCATTACCTGAACACCGAAGATTTCTTGGATGCATTGGATACTAATTTGAAAAAGAAGTTGGGTAAATAGTTCTCGGCTTCGCTCGAACTATCGAGTTGAAAATAATTGCCTCGGGTTGTCGATTTTTGTTCGAATAATCCGGGGCTTTTTCTGAATTGAAAAATAATAATTTATGAATTGTTACTTGTATAAAATTCCAGCTGCAAAAGAAACACTGCATCTTCTTTCTCCAATTGGGAAGGAAGAACTGGCGAAACTTACTTCCAAATCAGAATTATTTCTGGGACGTTTGATCGATCCAGAAAAGGGAATTGAGCATGATAATATTTCTTACAATGCAGATTTTCTCGTAGTGTTACATCGTATTGTTCGCGATTTTATGGTGAATGAACAGGGCGTACTGGAACAGGTGAAAGCGCAACCCAATGGATTTGTTTTTATTGTCGATCGTCGTTCGGGTGATCAACATGTGGAGAAAGAAGATATTATCGGAATTTTTCTCGTGAATGAATCTATGACTGATGTTTCGAAATATCGACCAAATCCGGATTATAAATTAATTTCTGAAAAGGGTCCAGGAATGTTTCATGATGAAGTGGAGATGGAATTGATGAAAGTGTTGATGGAGATTTGATTGTTAATTGAAAAAAGGACATTTATAGAGCCATTGGCGATGCGTTTCTGAGTAATTTAGTTTTGTCTAATTCTTTTTCTTAAATGCCTGCCACCGCACCCATTACTGACCCTTCCTTTTCTGATGTGTTTAGCAATTACGCTACGCAGATTGGACCTGCGGTAATGAAGTTGATTAAAAGTCCGGGATGGGAAAATCCATATACAGCTTTGTTTGCAGTTTGGATTTTTGTTTTTTCAATGGAACATTTGCTTCCAAAAAATAAAACCTATGGGGTTGTTGGAAGAAAAGGATTCTGGGTGGATTTATTTTATCTTTTTTTTATTGACTTTTTGTTCGGCATTATTGGATTCATTGCACTGACTTATACTGTAGAATATTTCTTCTTACAAGGAATGAAAGGACTTGGTATTACGCTTCCAATCTGGGATCCCTCTGCAATACCTTTTGTGTTTCAGTTTTTAATCTTTTTTGTTGTTATGGATTTCTGTGAATTTTATGCGCATTATTTGTTGCATCGTGTTAATTTTTTCTGGGCATTTCATAAAATTCATCACGCGCAAGAAACATTAGGATTTGCTTCTACACGACATTTTCATTTTATGGAATATTTTGTGTTACGTCCATTGGGTTGGATTCCATTTGGAATTCTTGGGTATTCTGATGATAAATATATTTGGTGTACAGCAATTTATATGTGGATTGCTTATTCGCTTGTTTTCTTTTCACATGCAAATGTAAAAGTGAATTTTGGTTTCCTAAATAAAATCATCAT
The DNA here is from genome assembly GCA_038237845.1 of Bacteroidia bacterium. Taxonomy (GTDB): domain Bacteria; phylum Bacteroidota; class Bacteroidia; order Palsa-965; family Palsa-965. The sequence goes on along the minus strand of JBBRYH010000041.1, from coordinate 24,757 downwards.
TACACCCAATACACACTATTGGCATCACGCGAAAAATATTCCGAGAAAATATGGTGTAAATTATGCTTCTGTACTTGTTTTCTGGGATCATCTTTTTAAATCTTATTATTTGCCTGATGATCCTAAGTTGCAGCCAATTCTTGGTGTTCCGAATAATGATGTGCCTTTGGGATTTCTTGGACAAATGTGGTATCCTTTTAAACAAATGTTGAGTCGGAAAAAAGATTCGCAGATGAGTGTGGCTAAAATTCAGAAGAAAAAAGCAGAATAGATTTGCTTGAATTCATTAAAATGAAAAGGGCATCATCCAATGGATAATGCCCTTTTTTGGGAATGTGAATTTAATTAGCGGGCAATAATTACACGCTGAGTTTTGAGGTTTTCTCCATTTGCAATCTGAAGAATATATTGACCATCATAAATGGTTCTAGTATCAAGATAAGTTATTGAACTTCCTTGTGGAATTAAAGAAGATTGAACCATTCGTCCTGTCATGTCGAATAATTTTACAGTGATATCACTTGTTACTAATCCTCCAACTTGTACTGCGATATAATCACTCGCAGGATTCGGATAAACACCAAGACTCATGGAGTTGAAATAAGTTGCATCAATACTTGAAGTGGTAGGTGTGTAAGTTGAAACGGTTTCTGTAATTGAAGTGACTTTTGCAGCCACTTTATTTCCATAGAAAGTAGGTCCGACTACATAAGGATAAGTTGAATTCCATTGTGAATTTACAGTACAGAAGTAGCAATAAATTCCATTTGGATATTCCGGAGTTACACAAAAGCGACCATTGTGATCATCAAGATAAGTTGGATCGGAAGGATGTGCAATATATTCGTAATCTTCTTTGTATCGTCCTAATGGATAAGTTGTGTTCACGTTTGGACCAGCAGTTACAGGATTTCCGGAAACGTCTGTATTTCTTACGGTGATATTTCTTAATTGGTAAGAGGATTTCATTCTTGCAATTCCACCTGTACCATTTACGTTCGTATAACCATAAGCACCGTAAATAGGAAATCCATCATAAGCGAATCCGATTAAAGGTGAATGTTGTGTGCTGTCAATTAAATACAAACCGTTTGCATCATATAAAGTGCAGATCGTAGAAAGAACAGTAAGATCTAAATCGAAAGCCGAAGGATTTTGATGATGGTGATAATTTCCCATTGCAGGATGACCTTTTGCACAATCGAATCCAACTCGTTCCGCAACAACAGCATCTCTATTCCAAACGCCATCGCCCATGCCACCTAATGGTCCGCCGGCTTCAGCATTCGTACTGTTTTTCCAAGACACACCATCTCGGTAGTCAAACAAAGCAACTCCGTTAATAAATACGCCAATATTTCCACCAGTTGTAGATGTTGGATTGCCCGTATTTTGAGTTGGATTTAAAGGGAATTTGAAAATAGCATTCTGATCTGAAGCTTGTGAAGGATTTCCATCAAGGAAAGGTCCTGTAGTATAGCTTGGAATACCGTGTGTGGTTGCATATGCCCAATTGGCAGAATACTGAACGGTTTGAACATTTACAGGAATAGCATCAGCAATAGGAGTATAATTACTTTGAACGTAATGACTGCCTGTAAGCGATGTATTCTGTAACCAAGCTGTAATAGCAGGATTGGTTTGTGCTGCTGCCATTAATGACGTAGCAAGTGCAAGAGAGAGTTGTAGGACCTTTTTCATATCGATAGAATTAGCGTTTAATGTCAATAAGACGATAGATTTTTAGTTTGCTTTCGGTGCAGGCATTAAAATTTCGCGTGGATAGGCAAAATTGTGGTTAAAAATGAATTTTTTGTCGGTCAGGGTCAATAAAAAGGCTACTAAATCTACCTTATCTTTTGCAGAAAGTATTATCGGAGTCCTTAATTCTTTTGAAAGGGTTGGCGAGGTTTGAATTCCATTGGAATAATGGTTCATTACATCTTTCAAATTTTTAAAACGTCCGTCATGCATATATGGATTTGTGAATTCAATGTTTCTCAAGGTTGGTGTTTTGAATAATAAAGAGTCGGAAGATTTATTTGAAATCCCCATTTTACCATAATCATTCAACGTTGTATCAACCGACAGGCCATTGTTTTTAAATTCGTAAGTAGAGAATAACGGTTCACGATGACAGGAATTGCAATTCTTTTTAAATAGTGCATATCCATTTGTTTCCTGTTCGGAAAATTTGGATTTGCCAACCATTACACTATCGTATTTTGAATTTGCTGAAATGAGTGTGAGTTGAAATTGTGCAATCGAAAGCAATACTTTTTGTCCTGTAATGACCGAATCTCCAAATGCTTTTAAAAATAGATCAGGATAAATTGAAGAATGACGAAGTTTCTGAACGACATTTTCAATTTTTTCATCCATCTCTTTTACATTACTAATTGGAGCAAGTGGCTGAACATCGAGGTGATTTATAGCCCCATCCCACATAAAAATTTTCTGCCAAGCAAGATTCATAATAGCCGGAGCATTACGAACACCGATAATATTATCAATGCCATGACTCAAAGCGTGATCGACATGTGAAAATGCATTGTAAGAAGAATGGCAGGAAGCGCAGGAAATGGTATTGTCTCGAGATAAAATAGGATCGTAAAACAAGGCTCTTCCTAAATCAATCTTTGCCTGTGATAAAGGATTTTTTGCGAAATTATAAACGGGTGCTGGGAAATTTTTAGGAGCAGGAAAAAGTAGATCAAAGGATTTGAATGCAGAAACTATAAGCGCCAATGCGCAAAGTATGAAAACTGTTTTTCTCACTTGATTAAAACAAACATTGAAGCCGCTTTTCTCGAAAGATCAACCGCTTTTTCGCAAGGTGACATAATATGATTTTCTGTGGCAAGATTAATTCCTGAAAAGAATAGTTCTGTTTTTATTTCGAATTCAATTAAGGAACTATTGCTGACAGAAGTTTCAATAGTTTGCATGGAATAATTCGGAGATGCATAACCGCCAAGATGAAATTGATACTCGTGATTGCGTGCTGTGGATTGATTTGCTTCACCCTCCATTTTCAAATTGATATACCCACTTTGCCAAGTCCAGTACATTCCTTTTGTGGGATCGAGTTCGCCACCCATCGCACCGCCTGTATTTGTTAAGCTATCAATTCCCAAATGAAATCTGATCTTATTATAGGTAACTGGTTTTGCTAATTTACATTTTATGTTAAGTGAATTAGAATCTAGGATATTCACCAAATGATAGCTGTTGTTTTCTTTTGCAACGACAACATCATTTTGAAGAAATTCAATATCAGCAATATAAAATGTGAGCAGGTTAATGCTTATGCTGTCTTTCTGAGCTTCGCAATAATATTTTCTGCTAGGCACAAGAGTAATGCTATTAAAAGAAGGTTTGAAACGAATATTTACTTCGGAGTTTTGTCCGAATAAAAGCGAGCTGCTAGAAATGAAAAAAAGCAATAAAAAAATCCTTCGCATGGCATTCAATTTGGGGTATTGAATATTAGACGTCATTATAGGAGATTACTTTCGCTGACTTCCTTTGCAACAAATTGTAAAACAGAATTACTATTGGGCAAATGACCTAGCTTTCTCAAGTGCTTTACCGATGCCGGCCACATTCGTTCCACCCGAAGTAGCAAAAAACGCTTGTCCGCCGCCGCCGCCTTGAATTTCTTTCGAAAGTTCACGGATGATTTTGCTTGCATCCAGATTTTTGTCTTTTACAAGATTGTCGGAGAACATTAAAGTCAATGAAGCTTTTCCATTTACCTCCGCGCCAATGACGAGAAATAAATTATCTACTTTCTCACGAATTTCGTAAGCGAGATTTTTTATCGCTTCTGCAGAATTTAATTCAACTTTAGCAGCGATATAATTCAGTCCATTATGTTTTTCAGCTTTACTAATCAATTCTGCTTTAATCATTTTTACTTTTTCATTTAAAAGCGATTGAACCTGTTTTTCCAATTCAGATTTTTCATCCATCAATTGGTGAACACTTTTCAAAACATCTTTAGGCGATTTAAGTAATTCTTTTACCTGCTGAAGTGTGTTCAATTGATCGTTGATGAATTTTTCAGCAGCAACAGAAGTAATAGCTTCAATACGACGTATTCCTGCTGCAACGGCACTTTCAGATGTTATTTTAAATAATCCAATTTGACCTGTTGCGGGAACGTGAGTCCCACCGCACAATTCGATGGAATATTCATGATCAAAAGTTACTACACGAACAATGTCACCATATTTCTCACCGAACAAAGCCATCGCACCCGATTTTCTTGCATCGTCAATTCCCATTTCGCGAATGTTGGATTCGATGTTCTCGCGAATTTTATCATTTACAATTCTTTCGATTTTTGCAATGTCATCATCCGAAATTTTTGAAAAATGCGAAAAGTCAAATCGAAGATATTCGTCATTTACAAGTGAGCCTTTTTGCTCCACATGTGTTCCAAGAACTTTACGAAGCGCTGCATGGAGTAGGTGAGTCGCGCTGTGATTATTTTCTGTTGCTTTTCTTTTTGGTGCGTCTATTCTTGCGCGGAAGGTGCGTGTGATATCTTCCGGCAAACGGTCAGCCATGTGCATGATCACACCATTTTCTTTTTTTGTATCAAGAATTCTGATTTTTTCATTGGCAGATTCTAAAACTCCAGTGTCACCAACTTGTCCGCCGCTTTCTGCATAAAAAGGCGTGTGATCCAAAACCAATTGAAATGATTCTTTCCCTTTTGCTTTCACACGTCGGTAACGTAAAATTTTGGCATCACTTTCTATATCATCATAACCAACAAATTTTGTTGCTGATGTAGAAACATCTTTTGAAAGGTCAACCCAATCATCTGTATCAATTGCTGTTGCTGCACGAGAACGATTTTTTTGTTTTTCTAATTCTACTTTAAAGCCTTCTTCATCTATAGAAAGCTCATACCCTTTTGCTATGAGTGCCGTTAAGTCTAGCGGAAAACCGAAAGTGTCATACAATTCAAAAACAGTTTTCCCGTCAATAACTTTTACGTCTTTTTGTTTGGTGGAAAGCTCGATACAAACTGCGTCAATTCTTTTTAATCCGGAATCCAGTGTACGATAAAAAGAAGTTTCTTCCTCACGAATTACTTTTTCAATCAATTCACGTTGCGTTACTAATTCTGGAAATGCTTCACCCATTTGATTGGCTAATACTGCTACCAATTCATGCATGAAAGGTTCGCGTAATCCCAATGATTGATAACCATAACGAATTGCACGACGAAGAATACGACGGATCACATAACCAGCTCCTGTGTTGGAGGGAAGTTGTCCGTCAGCAATTGAAAAAGAAATAGCACGAATATGATCGGAGATCACACGCATCGCAATATTAATTACTTCTTCACTTCTTCCTGCTTTTCCTTCGTAATAACGTAGTCCGGAAATGTTTTCAATTTTACGAATAAGCGGAAGGAAAATATCAGTTTCGTAATTGGATTGTTTATTCTGAAGTACACGAACTAAACGTTCAAAACCCATTCCCGTATCGACATGCTGCGCTGGAAGTTTCTCCAATGAACCATCTGCTTTACGATTGAATTCCATGAACACATTGTTCCAGATTTCAATTACTTGAGGATGATCATTGTTAACTAAAGTTGCACCACTAACCGCTTTACGTTCTTCCGGTGTTCTGCAATCGACGTGAATTTCTGTACATGGACCACAAGGACCTGTATCGCCCATCTCCCAGAAATTATCTTTTTTATTTCCTCTTAAAATTCTTTCTTCAGGAACAAATTGTTTCCAGGTATCATATGCTTCCTGATCGAATGCTAAACCTTCTTTGTCATAACCTTCGAAAACTGTGACGTATAATTTATCCTTTGGCAATTCATAAACCTCTGTCAATAATTCCCAGCTCCATTCGATTGCTTCTTTTTTGAAATAATCACCGAAGCTCCAATTACCGAGCATTTCAAACATGGTATGATGATAAGTATCCACACCAACTTCTTCCAGGTCATTATGTTTTCCTGAAACACGAAGGCATTTTTGAGTGTCGGCAACACGAGGCCATTTGGCAGGAGCATTTCCAAGAAACCATTCTTTAAATTGGTTCATTCCCGCATTCGTGAACATAAGTGTAGGATCGTTTTTTACCACCATCGGTGAGGATTGAACGATTTCATGCCCTTTTGATTTGAAAAATTCTAGAAAGGTCTTACGTACTGCTTTGGAATTCATATGGACAAAAGTTTTTAATTCGGAGTTTTAAGTTCGGAGATTTGTTTTTGGAGAATTAATTCGGTCAAACTGTTAATGTTTGCTATACCCGAACTAAAAACTCAGAACTCTCAACTAAAACAAGGTTGCAAAGTTAGTTGATTTTGGTAAATTTGACTTCCTCCGAATGATGTAATTAGAAGGGGCGGGAATGTCGAAGATCAGATATCGATACAATACGAAAACATTGAGCTATGAAAAGGCACATACGCCTATTCGGACTCGTGTATTCCGTATTCTTTCCTTTTTGGGGACGGCTACCTTTATCGGTTTAATTTCTGTGTTTATTGCCTTCCGTTATTTCGATTCTCCGAAGGAAAGACAAATGAGACGTGAAATTGAAAAAATGCGTCTTGAATATGATCTTGCGAACCGTCGTATGGATAATATGAGCAAAGTGTTGCAGGATATGGAGAATCGCGATGATAATATTTATCGTGTGATTTTTGAAGCCGAGCCAATTCCAACAGATTTGAGACAAGCAGGTTTTGGCGATGCAGATCGATATAGTGCGTTGGAGGGATATGATAATTCTCAGTTGATGATTGCGTTAACTCAAAAGGCAGATCGGTTGATGAAGGAAATTTATATTCAATCCAAGTCGTTTGATGATGTCGTAAAAATGGCAAAGGGGAAAGAAAAATTATTGGCTTCTATTCCTGCAATTATGCCGCTTAGTAATAAAGATTTGCGTCATCAGCCCGGTGGATTTGGTTGGAGAACTCATCCTATTTATAAAACACCTGAATTTCATCCGGGAATGGATTTTGCAGCGCCACAAGGAACAGAAATTTACGCAACTGGAGATGGTGTGGTTAGTGCTGCCGATGATAAATCGCAAGGTTATGGAAATCGCGTGGTGATTGATCATGGTTATGGATATGAAACTTTGTATGGCCACATGTTACGTTTTGTTGTTAAGCCCGGACAAGTTGTAAAACGAGGTGAACTTATAGGATATGTGGGTTCGACTGGACTTTCAACTGCTCCCCATTGTCACTATGAAGTGCATAAGAATGGGCAATTAATGAATCCATTAAATTATTATTACAATGACCTTACGCCAGAAGAATATGCGAAACTTATTGAACTTTCTTCTCAGTCATCACCGGCGTTTGACTAAATCGATCTAGTAATCTAGTAATCTAGTAATTTGTAAATGTCATCTAATAATCTAGTAATTTGATAATAGCTGATTTCGAAGTACATTAGATTTGCAATTTTAAATTTACAAATTACCAGATTACCAAATTTTTCTCCCATGCCCTACAAAGAACAAGAAACCGTAAAACTTTATTTCTCTATTGGAGAAGTGGCGAAAATGTTTGATGTGAATGCATCCTTACTTCGTTTTTGGGAAAAAGAGTTTGATATTATTAAGCCGAAGAAAAATAAAAAGGGCGACCGAATGTTTACGAAGGAAGATGTGGCGAATTTTCGAACGATTTATCATTTGGTAAAAGAACGTGGTTATACTTTGCAAGGAGCGAAAGAGAAATTGAAAGGAACAAAAAAGGAAGAGACTTCAAATGATGTGGATATGGTGAAATCGTTGGAGAAGGTGAAAGAATTTCTACTCGAACTCAAAACTCAGCTATAATCTCTTTTGTAATCTCGTAATATTTTCAGTCTAACTATTTTTTCAATTCAATTTCACCTTAGTAATACTTACACTATTTTTTTCCTTTTGGCATTCACCAATTACATAAGCGTAATTTCCCTTCACCAACACCTTTCTGATTTGCCGGTATTGCAGGGTTCCCATAACTATTGTTTTGTTTTTCCCATTTACATCAATGGTGCTCCAAAGTAATTTATTCTCTTTGTTGGTGTTACATAAAATATAATGTCCAGGATAACTTAATGCAATCTCCGGAGTTTCGAGCGAATAACCTTTTGTATGTAAGCTCCAAATGGTATCAAGATTCAAATTGTAATACACCACTATATTTTTATCCGTAGAATACCTTGCGCGTCCAACTGCTACGATTCCGCCAGTATCGATTATAAAAGTTCCAGGATAAATATCATCTCCTTTACTGTATTTATTGCCATTCCAATTATCTCTTTCCAAATCGGTTGATCTGATCTTTTTTTATTTAAAATTTTTATCTGTTTCAAAAAGAAGAAAGCTGGATTCTGGAGGACGGCCGTAAGCAGCTGCAAAAAACAGGAAACCATTTTTTATTTCTTTTACATCATAGACACTGCAAACGGGCAATATAGAAGAGTCTCTTCTTGCATAAATTTTGTTGTAATCAAAGTCAAGGTTATTGTGCATGGTTCGCATCCGAAGAATTGTGTCTTGCAACATTGTTCCATTTTTATCTGTAACAATCATGCGGTTACCATCCGTATCAAATATGCCCCCCTGAATTGTGTCTTTGTAGATTAACGAATGCGCTACGATGAGGATTTTATTTTCCGATGTTTCAAGTAGTTTGTAAGGAACAGAATTATAGTAGGAAGGATAAATATTTCTTCCGAGCATATCCAATTCTTTCGTCAATAAGAAAAGACAAACCCCTTGTGTTTTATCACCATTGTAATTTTCATCTCTATAACGATTCATAAAACCGGTTGCCAGTACATTTCCTTCTTTTGTTACGATGATATCCATCCCTTCAAGTGCATTTAAAAAAATCCGGCGAAGCATTTTTCCTTCGGAGTTGATCTTGTACACAAACATCAAAGGGCCATATGGAAGTGAGGTATCGGCTAGTACAGTCTTACCATTTACATTTTTGAAAAACTCTACACTTGTATCGTAGCGTCCTGTTATGAAAACATTCCCTTCCTCATCCATCGCAGAAGCATTTGGCTCAAAGGAAGCATAAGGGCTACCAAAGGTTTTTTCAAAAACTATAGTCTGTGCATTTGAGGTCCGACCTGCCAGCAAAAAAAGTAAAAACAAATAAAGCTTAAGATTTTTCAATTGCTGTTTTAAATTTGATTTGATGAAAGGAACATAGCAATATTGTTTTTAAGAATTATTAGTAACGATGGATTGAAATCATTACAAACAAAAATCAAACCTCTTCTGATTTAGATATTTCAAAATCCATTTTCACCTTCATATTTACGGTATTCAATTCAGTAGCAAAATATTTACAGATTCCATTTATTCTCCAATGTCTTTCTGAACCATCTAGCAGGAGAAATTGTAAATGAAATGTGGCGTCAATTCCTAGCATTTTGCCATCCATTGCTGAAGCATAATAACTGAATTCGGGAACTTCTTCACATTTTATTCCTACTAGAATTGTTTTTGGGTCTTGCTTTTGAAATGCATTTAGAAAATCTTTTTTCAAATACAATAAATAATTCTCTCCCATCCAATATAGAGAATTTTCCAATTCTTTTTTATCAGGGAAATTGTAAAAATCAGTTTCGTCGAATAACTCGTGGTTCACCAAATTTGTTTTTAAGAAAAAAGGAATCCCATTTCTGAAATCCCTTTTCTATATTTTTTTAACTGCAAATTGACAATTGCATTTATTCCTTATAAAGAATAAAATGTTTCACCAATTCAAAAGTACTTCCCGATTTATCTGCATCTAATTTGAAACTTTCTTTGATTGATTTAAATCCGGCTACTTCAATTCGTACTTCGTAAGTTTTGTCGCCTTCAAGGTTGAATTGATAATTTCCTTCTGCACTGGAAGATGCTGTTGCAACAACTGCTCCATTTGCATCGTAAACTTTTAATTCCGCAGCAACAGGTTTTCCATCTCCATTAAAAATGGAACCGGTTAACAATGACATGTAAGGACCAGTATGAGGCTTTGGCATCATTGCAGTCATATCCACAGAATAAATATCACGTTCTCCTAATCCACCCTCACGATCACTGTCTACATAAGCTGTTTTGCCATCTGGTGACAAAAGAAACATTCGTTCGTTAGAAATAGTATTAATTGGATAACCCACATTCACAGGTGTTGACCATGTACCATTTTCATTTCTTGTCATGAAAATATCATAACCACCCATGCTGTTGTGTCCATTGGAGCAGAAGTAAAGCGTTTTGCCATCCGGTGCAGGAAAAATTCCACCTTCATCAAATTCTGTATTGATAACTCCACCCATATTGACTGGCTCGCCCCAAGTTGTTTTATCTACTTTCTTCACCATCCAAATATCACTATGACCAAATCCTTTCTGACCTTTCCATGGTAAATCCAATCCACGCTCACTCATAAAATAAAGTGTATTTCCATCTGGAGAAAGTACTGCACCATCTTCAAAGTAAGAAGTATTAATTCCTTTACCCATATTTTTTGGTGTTCCCCATTTGCCCGAAGAACTTTTCTTTGAAACATAAATTTCTCCACCACGTGCATCTTCCGGATTGTTGATGTAACAAAACATTTGTTTTCCATCTGGAGAAATGCTGCAGGCAGCATCATGTCCTTCTGAATTCACCGCACCTTTTACAAGGTCAGCTTCACCCCAAGTTCCTTTTACAGAATCCCAACTTGCCATATAAATATCTTCAAAATAGCCGCCATCACCTTCGGTATCTTGATTTGCATTTTTTCCATCTGGGCGACGCGAAGTGAAAATCAATGTTTTCATATCTGCAGTGAAGGAAGGACGTTTATCGTCATAAGGAGAATTAATAACAGCACCTAAATTTGAAACTTTAACTGGTTTAGGAGTTGCCATCAGCGACTTTGCCGTTTGGCATTGAGCGAAATAATAATCTATGTCTTTAGTACGAAGTGGATTATTAACATTCATTGCTTTAGCAGCAACATATTCCGCCATTGCTTCGTCTGTTTTCCCTTTCATTTGGTAAACACGACCGAGCATATAGTTAATATCGGGATGCGCCGAAGCATTAATCGTTTTTGCACTTTCAAATTGTTCCTGTGCTTTATCTGGTTCATGCATGTTAAAATAACATTCACCAATATGGAAAATGATCGCTGCATCGTTTGGTTTATTCGCAAGAACTTCCTTGTATAAATTGACAGCTTTCACATAATCACCCATGTTAAAGGATTGCGAAGCATTAAAAAGTTTTACCTCATCAGTAGTTTTATCAATTGCCGTTTGAGCCGAAAGGCTTGCGGAAAAAAGAAAAATAATAATGCTAAGTAGGGAAGTCGCTCGTTTCATATCAAGTTGTAGGAATGGATAACAAATATAATCAACGGCGGCGATATCAGAGCAGTTGTGGCAACTGTTTCATCTTTGCAATAAATAGTTCAATTGCAGCTTCTCCGCGTTTATCTAATCTTAAAATAAGGGACTTCTTGAGGTAATTTTCCACATTAAATGGCAAATATTTAGGCGATTCAGCAATAATTACAGCATTTATATCCATTAAACCTGCCTCCAAGGCTTTGCCAAAATTCTTAGTAAATGCTTCATTTAGAGACTTATTACTCACCCAGCAAGCAAAAACGAATGGCAAACCTGTTAATTTTTTCCATTCTTCAGAAAGATCAAATTCAAATGGAAAGGTTCCGTTAAGCGAGAATGTTCTATCGCCAATAATTACTGCAGCAGTAGTTTCAGAAATATTTTCTTCATATCCTGGACTGGCAATGCTCCATTCAGGATTGATTTTCCAGAGTTCTTTTGCTAAAATGCGTACTAATGCAACAGATGTTCTCGACTGATAATCGAGGACAATTGTTTTTATTTCTGAAAGAGGGACTTTGGAATAAAGCTTGACGGATTCTACTGGTCCGTCGGCTCCGATGCAATATCCTGGAAGTATAAAAGAAGTTTTTAGTTGAGGTATTATGGCCACAGGAATCAATCCGAGATCTACCTCATTTTCCAATAATTTTCTTGCGCATTCAGAAGGAATATCCAGACTGACAAAAATATTTTCTATAGGAGAAATTTCAAGTCCATGAAGAAATGGTTTTGTATTGAGATAGGAGACGGCGGATATTTTAATCATGAAAAGAGATGTGCTGATGTGCTGATGAATGAAACAAAGGTAAATAGAGTTAATCAAAAATAAGGCTAACTAAAATTCACTTATTGTTGCACTATTTTTTTCATCCACTTTTTCGAGTGTTGCAAGTGTTGCAGCAATTACCGACAAAACTGGTGCGAATGTGAATCCTATAAGCGGAATGTAGAGCAAAACGGAATAAATGAAACCATTTCCCATTGCTAATCCTTTATGTTTTCGGGTGAAATCTCTTCCTGCTCCAATCCTCATTCTTCTGCGTTCATAGGAATAATCCATCATGTTGAAACCTAAGAAATACCAACCCACCAACATAAGAAAAGGAACAATCAAGAAATTCAGAAGTGGAATCCAACAAACAAAAAGAGTTGCAACAAAAATCAAAGTCTCGAGACACATATTTCGTAATGAAACAGTAATACCTCTTCCAATATCATGTAAAAATTGTTTGAATTCAAATGGATATTTTTTACCCGTTATAATTTCATCTACTCGCTCTGACGCCAATGCAAGAATTGGAGAAATGATAATCAGAATCACATATCGCATGATCTTCATGATCAACAAAAAGAAAATTATTCTAAAGACAAATCCAATAATAACTCCAATAAATCCCGTTAGAAAACCAAGTATTTTTCCTCCAAACCCACCAACATCTTTACTGTAGGGCGTGACAAGATCTAAAAAATAATCGCGAATTATATCACCCAAACTCCAGATAGAAAAGAAGCCAAAAAGTAGCAGCAAAACCGAGATAATCATAGGAACAAGAAAATACATCCAGAGATTATGCTTTGCTACAAACTGCAAAGCAGAATAATGAGCGGTAATTCCTCTTCCGAAATCTGACCAGAATGACATGAGGCAAAGGTACGGAGATAAAACAGGAATGAATTACATAGGTAAATTGCGATTTCAGGAAAATTAATAAATCGTACCTTGCAGCTTCAGTAAACTATTGAAATCACTACCACTAAAATCTTGACCGTGGAATCTATTAATCAGCTAGATCATTCGCTTTTCATTGCGATTCATCATTTCAGAAATTCTTTTCTGGATTTGATTATGCCGCTTATTTCAGGACGATTGATTTGGATTCCACTTTATGTAGTTCTGCTTTTTTTACTTTATAAACGATTTGCAAAACAGACCTTACTTATTGTAAGTACCATTGCCCTTTTAGTTCTTTTCTGTGATCAATCTGCAAATCTATTGAAGAATAATGTTTGTCGTTTGAGACCTTGTCATGAAGTCGGGTTTATGGAAAAGGTGATAACACCTTTAGGTTGTGGTGGCGATTACGGATTTGTTTCCAGTCATGCATCAAACACTTTTGGTATTGCTACATTTTTATTTTTGCTTTCAGGAATTTCAAAAGGGAAAAAGGCTGTGGATAAACGATGGCCATGGGCAATGCTTTTTGTATGGTCGCTTTTAATTTGTTGGAGCCGAATTTATGTCGGAGTTCATTTTCCTTTTGATTTAATTGTGGGCTGTGTTATAGGAGCCTTTTGGGGGATACTATTATTTTTCCTTTACGAAAAAGTAATGCCTATTTTGAAATAACTACTTCTACAAATCATTACTTTTACCTGATGTTACAAACAATAGTTCTGATTTTTCTCGGTGGTGGACTTGGTAGTCTGGCTCGCTTTGGTGTTTCAATTGGAGTGAGACAATTTTCAGAGAGTTCATTTCCGGTTGCAACTTTAATTTCTAATTTATTAAGTTGTCTAATCATTGGAATTGCACTTTCAGTATTTGCACAAAAACTTCAGGACACCAATTTAAGAATGTTTGTCGTTGTTGGATTTTGCGGTGGCTTCTCTACATTTTCCACTTTCAGTTTAGAGACACTTGAAATTTTTCGTCGCGGACAACTTTTACTTGGTGCTGCAAATATTCTGGTAAGTTTTAGTCTGTGTATTCTTGTCCTTGCATTTTTAGTAAAAAAATAATATTCAAAAGCAGCAATTTAAAAATCAAATGAGATTAGCTATCACTTTTATTATCGTCATCACTTTTACTGCAGCAATTCTTGCTCAAACTGGCAAACCTTCTGGGACCAATACTGCTCCTGCAGGAGATAAACCGAAACTAGTTATTGGACTTGTTATTGATCAAATGCGTTTTGATTATGTCTATCGCTTCTGGGATAAACTCGGTAATGATGGATTTAAAAGAATGATGAGTCAAGGTTATAATTGCAGAAATACAAATTACAATTATGTTCCAACCTATACAGGACCGGGACATACTTCAATTTACACGGGAACTACACCCGCCATTCATGGAATTATTGCCAATAATTGGTACGATAAGGATAAAAATAAAATGGTTTATTGTGTATCAGATGCTGATGTGAAATCTGTTGGAAGTGAAGTGGAGGAAGGTAAACGTTCACCCAAGCGAATGTTGACAACAACGGTGGGCGACCAACTGCATTTAGGTACAAACAATTTGGCGAAAGTAATTGGAATTGCTTTAAAAGATCGATCTGCAATTCTTCCTGCGGGGCATACAGCAAACGGTGCCTATTGGTACGATGATTCAACCGGATATTTTATTACTAGCTCCTATTATAAAAATGAATTACCGAAATGGGTAAATGAATTTAATAGAAAAAAACTTTCCGACAAATATTTATCTTCTAATTGGGAACTTATGAAGGATTCATCTCAATACACAGAAAGTATTGCAGATAATAATAAATATGAAGGATTGTTGGATGGTGAAACTGCTCCCGTGTTCCCACATAAATTACCTGAATTATTTAAAAAGAAAAATGGAAAATTTGGTTTGATCAGAGGAACGCCATTTGGAAATTCAATTACAGAAGATTTTGCTGAAGCAACAATTATCGGAGAAAATCTTGGAAAAAATGCGAAGTCTGATTTTTTATGCGTCAGTTTTTCTTCCACAGATTATGTTGGTCACATGTACGGTCCAACGAGTAGAGAAATTGAAGACACCTATTTGAGATTAGATAAAGAGTTGGCTGATTTTTTTCATTTTCTGGATAGCTGGATTGGTAAAAATAATGTTGTTGTCTTTTTAACTGCTGATCATGGAGTAGTAGAAACTCCTGAATATTTAAAAGATCAGAAAATTCCTGCAGGTTATTTTGATGCTGGGAAATGCATTGATTCATTAAATAAAACCTTGCTCAAAAAATATGGCGATACTTTATTGTTGAACTTCAGTAATGATCAGGCTTTTCTGAATAGAAAAAAAATAGAGGCAAAAGGACTTAAAAGAAAAGATGTTGAAGATTTTGTTTCTGATTTTTTCATGGGCTTTAAAGGAGTAGCTTCCTGTATGACAGAATCAGATATTTCCGCTAATCAATATTCTGAGTCGCCAAAAAAACAAATTCAAAATGGATTTAATTTCCGCAGGTCAGGAGATGTATGTTTAATTCTTGAACCGGGTTGGTTTGGAGATTGGGGAAGAAAAACTGGAACTACACACGGATCTGCTTGGAATTATGATGCCCATGTTCCGCTTTATTGGTGGGGATGGAAAGTAAAAGTCGGTACTAGCGAGGTGAATCAGAATATTACAGATATTGCTCCAACACTATGTATGATGTTGAATATTCAATTTCCTGATGGGTGTACAGGTCAACCGATTTTGGGATTATTAAAGTAAAATTGATTTGATAAAGTTTGAATATTAATAATTCAGACCATAAATTTAATTAGATGAATGTTAACCGTACAGAGAAGCATCGCCTTACTGTTCTTCAGAAACAGGTAATGAAATGGTTGAAAATGGAAGGTGGTGGAGTTTTGCGTGCTGATCAATTGTTCACGACAATGGCGAGTAATCATCAGATACCCGATGCAGATCCTGCTTTATTAGGAGAACGTTTGTCAGAAGCTGTTGAGAATTTGGTTCGCAAAGAATATGCAGAAGTTCGAATTGAAAGCATTGCTAAAAATAAAAAATTTCTCTCCCTTTATGATTTTGGCGCCTTAGGGACAAATGTCACGAAGAAGTCAGGAGTTTTTAAATGGAAAAAGGGTGAATGTCCAGTGGTTGCATTGACGGATGAAGGCGTGAGGTATGTAGAAATGCTTTGATTTGTATGGTTATTTGAAGGGCTTTTATTAATTTCATCCTCCTTGAAATAGAGATTGAATTAAATCAAAATAATTTTTTAGGCGGAATATGTCAAAGAAAGCTCCGAAGAAGAAAAAAACTTTAGATGAGGTGGTTGAACCAGCTGTTGAATATCAGCAACGAAAAATTCTTGTTTTTAATTCTTTTGAAGAGCAGGAAGAATATGAATTGAATCAAATGGCTTTATTATCTCCTGAAGAAACTTTGCAACAGCTTCGGATGATGGTAAACCGCGCTTACGGTGTACATGGTTACAATCCCGACCAGCTGCCCAAAAAATCATTCTATTAGAATAATTGAAAATGCTGATGAATATATTTGATAATTATACTTCAAGCCTTCTTAAGGAACTTAATAAATTAGATGTGCAATATTTTGTTGCTGGTGGCTTCGCAGTTAAGTATTATGGATATAAAAGAACAACAGGTAATATTGATATTTGGATTAAGCCAGAGAATGAAATAAATAAGAAAAAATAATTCATTATAAATTAATCGCTGTGAAAAAATATAAAGCAAAAGAACTGCGCACCTTCGCTTCTGATGAATGGATGGCAGGCTCCACAAAAAAATATCGTAAAATTTTTGATAAAGCAGAAACCACTTATATCCGAGTGGAATTTTCTTTCTATAATAAATTATTTGATGAAGAAGTCTGGAATTGTAAGACAACTTTGAAATGTTTTGATCTTGCCGGTGGACAGAAAAAAGAATTGTGTTCGCTTGAAACGCCACGTGAGGTGAAAATGGATGAAAACATTGTGTACATCCGTGATGGTTGGGGAAATGCAACAGAAGCTGCGTATTGGAAAAAAGGCGAGTATTCCTGGGAAGCTTATGTGGATGATGAATTAGTTTCAGAGGCAAAATTTGTAATTAATGATGTTGCAAAAGTTCGCATCGAAGAGAATCCCTATTTCGCTGTCGAATACATGAAAATTTATGTTGGAGATATTAATGGTTGGGAAAAACCTGAGCGTAAACATCTGAAACAAATTAGAAAAGATACTACACAATATGTTTGGGTTGAAGCAAAAATTAAAAGCAAAATAAATGTTGAATGGGATTATGAATTGTTTTTTAATTTCTTCGACGATGCTTACCAATTAAAAGGACAAGTCCAACGTGAAGGAAAAGTAGAGGCAGGTAAATTGGATTTCTCATATACGTTTGACGTGGGTTGGGGAAATGAAATTGCAGGTTCATGGAAAGATGAAAAATATGCAGTTGAAATAATTTTCATGGATACCATGGTTGCGATGGTGGAATTTCATGCAGGAGCAGAGGAAATTGAAGGAATACCACAACTTATTCTTGGTGGTCAGCGATTGGTTTCTGCAGGAGGTGACGCTACAACTGCTCAAGTGCAGACCGATACTACAGTGGTGGAGGAAACCATGGAAGAATTGCTCGCGAAAATGGATTCGCTCACAGGTCTTACAGAAATAAAAAAGAATGTAAAGGATCATATTAATTATCTCAACTTTATTAAACTCCGCCAGGAAAAAGGTTTTGATGAAAGTGGAAAATTAAATTTACATAGCGTGTTTACAGGAAATCCAGGAACAGGAAAAACAACTGTTGTAAATATGTTGGGTAAGATTTATAAAAAGATGGGCATGTTATCAAAAGGACATGTTGTAGAAGTTGATCGTGCAGATTTAGTTGGCGAGTACATCGGACAAACAGCTCCTAAAACAAGAAAAGCAATTGATTCTGCTCGTGGTGGAATTTTATTTGTTGATGAGGCTTACGCTTTAGCGCGACAAGGAGATGATTCAAAAGATTTTGGAAAAGAAGTCATTGAAATATTATTGAAGGAAATGTCGGATGGAGTGGGTGACATTGCAATTATGGTTGCTGGCTATCCGAAGGAAATGGATACGTTTATTGAATCTAATCCAGGACTAAAATCACGCTTCTCCCATTATTATCATTTTGAAGATTATCTTCCTGAAGAGTTGCTTGAAATTGCGGTTGGTTCATCTGATAAAAAAGGAGTGACCTTAACTGATGATGCTAAGAAATTTCTCGGTGAACAATTTATTGAAGTTTATAGAACGCGTGATTCTACATTTGGAAATGCGCGACTTGCCATCGGTATTATGGAAGGAGCTAAAATGGATATGGCACTTCGACTTATGAAAGTTGGAAACATTGCAGATTTAAGTAAAGAAGCAATGTCAACAATTGAATTAGCAGATGTTGAATCGGCTTTCGGTGGACGTAAAAAGAAACGGGCTGATCTTGGTATTAATGAAAAGATGTTGCGTGAAGCCTTAGAGGAGTTGCACGGATTAGTAGGAATGAATAATATCAAAACGGAAATAAATGAGTTAGTGAAACTCGTTCGTTTCTATCGTGAAACTGGTAAAGAAGTTTTAAATCGTTTTTCGCTTCATGCGGTGTTTACTGGAAATCCAGGAACTGGAAAAACAACTTTAGCACGAATCATTGCAAAAATTTATAAAGGACTTGGATTACTTGAAAAAGGACATCTTGTTGAAGTGGATCGTCAAGGTTTAGTGGCAGGATATGTGGGACAAACAGCGATTAAAACCCAAGAGCGAATTGATGAAGCAGTTGGTGGAGTTTTATTTATTGATGAAGCTTATGCACTCGGTGAAGGTAGTGACAATGATTTTGGAAAAGAAGCAGTAGAAGTTGTGTTGAAGAAGATGGAAGATCTTCGTGGACAATTTGCAGTTATTGTAGCAGGATATCCGGATAACATGCACAAGTTTATTGAAACCAATCCTGGATTGAAATCACGCTTTGATCGCAATTATGATTTCAAAGATTATACAGCTGATGAATTATTTGTTATCGGAAAAAATCTATTAGCGCAAGAAAAATTGGAACCAACACCAGATGCATCAGCTCATTTAAAAGCTTATCTAGAATTCCTATATGCCAATCGTGATAAATTTTTCGGTAATGCAAGAAGTGTTCGCCAGGTAATCGGAGAGTCAGTTAAAAATCAGCATTTGCGAATGGCATCACTTGCATCATCAGAAAGAACTGCTATTGCACTTTCTACTTTAACAATGGAAGATGTTGCGGAATTTGAATTGAAGAATGAAACTTCAAGACAAACATTGGGATTCCGGTTTGGAGGTTAGATTTCGATCTGCTTCGATGAACTATTAATTACTTGATTTGTTTGACAAGTCGGAAAGGCTTAGCGTACAGTACGCCGATCCTTTGTTCTTTACTGAAACCGATATCCAATCTGAATATTGATACAACTATTCTTGAGAAATAATTCATTGCTATTATCAATCCCGATTCTTCCGTGATAAATAAAACGCGATAAATTATAACGATAAATTAATTCGTAGCTAAAAAACTTTTCCTGAAATCCGATTCGATGATCTAATCCCATTCCGACGATCATACAATTTCCTGTTTGTGCACCTAAAAACTGATGTTCATAATCTAATTCAGTTGCCCCTGCCCATATATCATTCCCTGTTGAAATTTCTTGGATTTTGGTATTAGTCGTAAGAAAAAACTTTGGTGCATAGCCTCCAAGAAAATAAAATATATTTCTTGAATTACTTTCCATATTCGTAGTTCCAATTCGTGCCATAATCGGAAAATACATTTCAACCGTACGAAGCGTATGATTATATCCAAAAGAGCGATCGTAAAAAGTTGAATAGCCCTGTTCGAAATAATAAGTATTAAATCGACAAGCCTGACTCATAAATTCCATTCCTAATTGAATATGTACATTACTGCTTGCATAAATCTCCATTCGGACCATACCAGACATACCTGGTCGCATGTGCGCAGTTTCACTATGACGAGTATCGACTTTGAAAAATGAAATAATTCCACCTCCTGCAAAGCTGAAGCCGTATCTTTTTGTCATGAAATCGGGTGGGGAAGGAGGTATGGCTTTGGCAGAAACACACCAAAGTAGCAGAAACAAAATTGTGTTCTTAATGTTTTTCACTGCGCTCATAAACCTTTTGTCCTGCAATATACGTAGCTAAAACCTTTATTGAAGGAATATTATTTGTTGGGGAAGTCATTGGGTCGCCATCAAGTATAATAAAATCAGCAAATTTTCCGGCCTCAATACTTCCTTTTTCATTTTCCTCAAAATTAGCGAATGCGGCCCAAAGCGTCATGCCATATAATGCATTTCGTTTGCTGAGTGCATTTTCCATTTGAAATCCATTGGCAGGGAAATGCTGTTGGTCCTGTCTCGAAATAGCAGCATAAAAGGTGAACATTGGATTGATATTCTCCACTGGAAAATCTGTTCCAAGTGCAACCGTACCGGCAGATTTTAATAAATCATTATAAGCATAAGCAGTTTTAAGTCTTTCCGAGCCCAGTCGTTTTTCTGCCCAATACATATCACTTGTGGCATGGGTCGGTTGAATGGAAGGAATAATAAAATATTTTCCAAATAAAGGTAAATCACTTTTTGAAACCACTTGTGCATGTTCAATTCGCCATCTTCTATTGGTGTCAGAATTTATCAAGGTAGAATCTGAAAATATTTTTCCATAAATAGAAAGTATTAATCGATTTGCAGAATCTCCTATACAATGCGTACAAACTTGAAATCCTTTTGATGCAAGCAATTTCATTTTCGATTCAAAATGAGCCGGTGTATTTAGCAAAAAACCTCTCCACCCATTTTGATCATCATAGTTGTGTAATAAACAAGCACCACGTGATCCTAAGGCGCCATCCGCATAAAACTTGAAGGAACGAACATTTAAATAATCTGTTTTATATGGACCATGAACAAGATAATGCTGATAGTTTGGAGCACTGTCACTCAGCATCGCATAAATGCGCATTTTAAGATCACCTTTTTTCTGCAACTGATCTATGATATCAATATCAGTTTTCATTAATCCTGCATCGTCAACTGTTGTTAAGCCAACCGCAAAACAATTTTCTTGTGCCGCCAATAATGCTTCTTTAGAAGTATTAAAATCGGCCTGAGGAATTATTTTTTGTACAAGGTCAACAGCATTATCTACTAAAATACCAGTTGCTTTGCCAAAAACAATTTGAGTTTTGTGATGGGCGCCAACTTTTTCTTCTTTTATTTCACGAATAATTTCTCCACCATTCACATTGGTCGAATCATTAATATTTGCGCGGCGTAAACCTTCGCTACTCACAAGGGCTGCATGTCCATCAATTCTTGTAAGGAGAATTGGCTTGCCTGGAAATATACTGTCTAATATTTTATTGTCCGGATATTCTTTTGTTGCCCAATCATTTTGATCCCACCCTCGGCCAATAATCCATTCCTTTTTATTGACAGCTACATATTTTTTTAAACGATCAATAACTTCTTTAAATGATTTTGTTCCGACAAGATCACATTCCTGTAAACCTAATCCATAACTCAGAAAATGACAATGTGCATCAATTATTCCAGGAAGAATTGTTTTGCCTTCTACATTAAGAGTACTATCCGATTCATAAACTACAGCAATGCTTTGATTTGTTCCGACAGCAACAATTTTCCCCTCTTTAATTGCAAAACTTTCCAATACAGCAAAACTTGCATCGGCTGTATATACTTTTGCGTTGGTGACTATGAAATCAACTTTGATCTTTTTACTTCCGCAAGAGGTGAACAAAAAAACAAGAATTGAAAAGAGTAACGAAGGTACAAGAGTACGAATGCTACGAATAGGATTTTGATTTTTCTCTTTGTGACTTTGTGCCTTTTTGGCAAAACCAATATTCATCAGCTTGTAATTAATTCCTGATTATTGTTGTTGCATTTGCCTGTGCGGTTGGCATAATCACAATGTCATTAATGTTTACATGAGCAGGACGATTTGCAACCCACCAAACTGTTTCTGCAATATCCTCAGGACGCAAAGGTGATAGGCCTTTGTAAACATTCTTTGCACGTTCATCATCACCTTTGAAACGAACAATAGAAAATTCTGTTTCTGCCATTCCTGGTGCTATCTGCGTAACACGGATATTATGAGCTAGCAAATCGATACGCATTGCTTTCGTAAGAGCATCTACAGCATGCTTGGTTGCACAATAAACATTTCCATTTGCATAAACTTCTTTACCTGCAATAGAACCAATATTTATAATATGACCTTTTTTATTTGCAGTCATTAAAGGAGCAACACATCGGGTCATATAAAGCAGACCTTTCACATTTGTATCAATCATCTGTTCCCAATCTTCAAGGTTGCCATCTTGAATTCCGGAAAGTCCTGCAGCTAATCCTGCATTGTTCAATAATAAATCGATGTTAGTCCATTTTCCTTGCAATGAAGCAATGGCTTTCTTTACTTCTTCATTTTTTTGAATATCAAAAGCAAGTGTCATTACTTCTATGCCGAATTTTTCTTTGAGCTGTCGTTCAAGTACATCAAGTCGTACTTTTCTTCTCCCACATAGGATCAAATCCCAGCCATTCGCAGCAAATAATTCTGCTGTGGCTTTCCCGAATCCCGCGGTCGCTCCTGTAATCAGTGCAATCATGATTTATTTGCAGTATTTAATTTACTCTTTCTATAGCCGTAACACAAATAGATCACAAGACCAATTAACATCCAGATGAAAAAATATTTCCAGTTGGCAACATTAAATCCAGTGAAAAGATAAATGCAGGAAAGGAAACCCAAAGTAGGAATCAACGAAAAGTTTTTCATGAAGGAGAGAACAGACATGATCACGCAAATAATCATGAAAGCGATCATTGGAATGTTTTTTACGGCGTTTTCTGAGTTAATGTTAAAAGTGTCCGTAAAAAATTCGCGATTGAACACAAATAATAAACTGAAAGCTGTGATGATAATTCCAGGAACAATCCACTTTGCATTCGCATAAGGCATTTTGAATTTGCCTGTCGAATCATCGGTACGAACAGGTAGTGTTAATACACCACCACAAACTAATGTAAAAGCAAACAAGGTTCCTATACTTGTGAAATCAAGAATGAAGTTTCGGTCTGTGAAAAATATTGGAATACCCACCACTAATCCGGTAATGATAGAAGCAAAAGCAGGCGTTTTATATTTCGGATGAATGGAAGCAAAACGTTTTGGCATTAATCCATCGCGACTCATCGTCATCCATATTCTTGGTTGTCCCATTTGGAAAACAAGAATTACGCTGGTCATGGCCACAACTGCAGAAATAGAAACGATGTATAACATCCACTTCACACCTTTCAATGCAAAAATTTCCGCTAATGGATCTGCAACATTTAAGGATTTATAACTAACCATTCCAGTAAGAACGAGTGCTAAAACAACGAAAATAATTGTGCTGATTAAAAGTGAATAAATCATGCCGCGAGGAAGATCGCGTTGAGGATTTTTACATTCTTCCGCCAAAGTTGAAACGGCATCAAAACCGATAAAGGCAAAAAATACAGAGGCTACACCTGCCATAACACCACTGAAACCATGTGGCATAAATGGTTTCCAATTATCAATGTCGACATAAAATACGCCGACTACAATTACCAAAGCAATAATGGCAAGCTTTACAATTACCATAATATTGCTGACGTTTTTTGATTCTTTTACGCCAACAATTACAAGCCAGGTAATAATAATATTAATGGCTACAGCAGGTAAATCGAAAATAATTTTTAAACCACCTAACATAGGTGCAGAGGTCCAAGCTGACATTTCTTCACTTGGTGTATTCGCAAGAAAAGCAGCATGCGATTCTGTATAATTGGAAGTGAGCCAAGGCGCTAAATGAATATGAAGTGCTTCAAGCAAGTTCGTGAAATAGCCACTCCATGAAAAAGCTACATATATATTTCCAATCGAATATTCCATTAAAAGTGCCCAGCCAATGATCCACGCAAATAATTCTCCGAAGGAAACATAAGCATAGGTATAAGCACTACCAGAAAGTGGAACACGTGAGGCAAATTCTGCATAACACATTGCAGTAAATCCACATGCGACTGCGCATATTAGGAAAAGTAGAATTACAGCTGGTCCACCAGAAAAACAAGCAGAGCCAATACTGGAAAAAATTCCAGCACCAATAATTGCTGCGATTCCAAAAAAGGTAAGATCTTTTAAAGTTAGAACCTTCGCCATTGCAATATGATGCGGTTCTTCTGCATCATGCGATGAAAGTCCAACTGGTTTTTTTCTTAATAATTTATTGAAGAGCATGTATTTTGAATTAGGTCCGTAGGGGCTGATTTTATCGAGTCAAATTTAAGAAAAGGTATGAGGGGGTGATGGCAAAAAGTTGGAAAATTGATGTATTCTTTCCACAATTTCATCATATGTGTTCAGATCAGGGCAATACGACGTTTCCTTCCTTATCTAATTCCCAAAATGGATTAAATGCGACTTCAAAAAGGTGGCCATCCAAATCTTTAAAATAACCACTATACCTGCCCCAGAAAACCTTTTGCGCCGGCTTGATAATCTGGTAATCTGGTAATCTGGTAATCTGGTAAT
>JBBRYH010000040.1:0-35156 GCA_038237845.1 Bacteroidia bacterium | reverse complement strand
CCTGTATTTCCAGTTGGACCTGATGCACCTGTTGCTCCAGTTGTTCCGGTATTTCCAGTTGGTCCCGCAGGGCCGGTTAATCCAGTTGAACCTGTATTTCCTGTCGCACCTGTAACTCCAGTATTTCCTGTTGGGCCAGAAGGACCAGTTAAACCAATTGATCCAGTAGTTCCTGTTATGCCAGTCAAACCTGTTGGACCTGTTGGACCCGTTGCACCAGTGAGACCGGCAGGCCCAGGTGCACCATTTAGGTTTACAGTCCATGTACTATAATTTCCAGCACCAGCATTTGCAGTGACGTTAATAGTCATCAAACCAGAACCCGAGTTGTATGATGTTACAACTCCAGTAATTTGGTTCGATGCGTCAAAAGCAATAATTACAGTTTGCCCTGTTGAATAGGCAAGTCCCAAACCTACTGTCAATGTTTGAGTTCCAGATCCAATTGTCATTGTAGAAGTGGAAGTGGTTGAATATCTATCACCAAGTGCTCCTGTAGTGCCAGTTGCGCCAGTTGAACCAGTCACACCTGCTGCGCCAGTTGATCCAATAGCACCTGAAGGTCCGGCAATTCCCGTTGTTCCTGTTGCTCCAGTTGCACCTACACAATCAAGTGTATTCCAATTTCCATCAGAATTAATATCCTCAGCTAAATCATTTACACCATTTCCATTTAAATCCCAACATTGTAATCCGTAACCTGTTGGTCCTGTTACACCATTAGCTCCTGTCAAACCTGTTGGACCGCCAGCACCAGTAACTCCAGTCAATCCTGTTAATCCAGTTGGTCCTGTTAATCCAGTTGGTCCTGCAACACCTGTTGTTCCCGTTGCTCCCATAGGCCCTGTCGGTCCGCCAGCGGAAGCACCTGCGTATAATGCATAAGGAACAGACATCAATTGTGTTGTTCCCATATCTGTAAATCCAGTGCCTCCATCAATTTCAACTTTCATGTAATATGCACTAGTAGCCCATGAAATTGCATTAAATGCTCCAGAAGAACTTTGTGTTCCTTGTCCGACTATGACATTGAACAAACCAAAAGCATTTGTTGTAACAGCATGTGTTTCTTCATACACTTGATTCGTCGCAGCTTGATCCGTGTAAATGCCTAATCGAACTGTAAGTGGGGTGCTTTGTAATTCGGCGCCCGAAGCACTTCTTGCAACAGCTTGATAATTTATTCCTTGTGGTGGAGCAACTTGCGCAAAGGCAAATATTTGCAAAAAAACAATTAGAAGTAGTGTAAGTATTTTTCTCATTTTGATAAGTATAAAAAAAAACAAATTTTTCGTTTTGTTAATTTTATTATTAAAATTTTATTAATGGGAAAGTTCTATCCAACCGGTTTTTCGAAGTTCCCCTGTTGTAACAATAAAGAAATAGGTCCCATCAGGAAGTGGATTTTGATTTTTATCCTTGCCATCCCAAACATTAGTATAATTATTATAATTATAGGAGTACCAAACTTTTTTTCCCCATCGGTTGTAAATTTCAACCTGAACATTTGAAAGAGAATCAATACCATCTATCAACCAATAATCGTTATGGCCGTCACCATTGGGGGTCAGTCCATGATAGAAAATTAAACTATTGGAATCGCAGAAATTATCAACAAAGACATTTTGTATATTATATCCAATACAGCCAGAAGAATTTTCCGTGGCAACAATTGTATAAGTTGTGGACGAAGCAGGAGAAGTAAAAGCAACAACAGAATTCTGTAATCCTAAAGTTGGAGCGGGTGACCAGAGGAATGTACATGTTGGACAACCGGAAACAGAAAGCGTGGCAGTATCACCTACACAAATTGTTGTATCATTTGAAGTAATAATTTGCGGAGCAGCAATTACATTCACAACAAAAAATACGGGATTACTAGCGCAACCTCCGCTCAAAGTAAAAAATGTGGAAGCTGTATAAAAATAAGTCCCAGCAGGAGAACTTGCGTTAATCGGTGGTGTAAAAGTTGTTCCTACAAATGGAGAAGTTGGATTTTGAGCATCATACCAATAGGCAAACATGTTATTTGGAACCTGAACTGTAAAAGTTACTGGAGTTCCTCCTTGACAATAATTTTGAGTTGCAGCAGAAAGTGGGGTCGGACTTGGAGGAACTTGTACAATTAAAACAGAATCGGTATAATTTACACTACAACTTCCCCCTACATTATAATTAATATAAACCCAATAAGGAGCGGCAAAAGTTGAATTGTTTAAATACACAGATCCATTTATAGCATCTACTGTTATTCCAACAGAAATAGGATTTACAAGACTGAAAAATCCACCAGGCGAAGCAGGTCCGCTTTGCAATGGAATCGTATCCACATTATTGCAAAATGGCGTAGTATAACAAGCAAAAGTCGGATCAGGTACTGGATAGGAAATAATAAAAACCGAATCAGTAGCCATACAACCAAAGATTGTATCGGTCACACTTACAACTACCCAACCATCAGATAAATTAAATGCTAAGGAATCTGTTTGATTTACGGCTGGGATATTCAACCAATTATATGTGAATGAATAATTGGTTGCGTTTAGAACTGAAACTATTGCTTCACCTGAACCAGAAAAACAGCCTATGTTCGTTTGCTGAACAGAAATTTGAAAATCAGGATCGATTGTTACCGTCTGATATCCTACACATCCACCAGCAGTCACATCCTCAGCAGCAACAATATATTCACCGGAATTTAATCCTGAAAATGAATACGGACCTATAATTCCTGAAGCTGAATTTAGTAGGGTAAAACTTGTATCGATCAAATAATAATTAAAAGTATGTGTAGTTTGCGACGGATCTCCAGTAATGGTAATAACATGACTTGATGGAGCGCATGAAGCCAAATTAAATACTTGAACATCCGGTGCGGCGCAACAAAAGGTTGAAGTACTAATATGAATTGGTTCCAAAGGCCAACACAAAAACGCTGCGTTACTAGTTCCTGTTTGGTCATCACTATACAAATTTACATCTACTGAAACATCGTTTGTACCACAAGTTTGTGCTGTTGCTATACTCCAACATCCTGTCCAGCTGGAAAGAAAAGTTCCATTATCGCCGGCATTATTTGTTGGGTCGCCATCACCATCACCATCAAAAAAGAAACCGTCAAGCGGACCATTTGGAGTAGCAATGCCAGTTAACCAGTGCCATCCAGCATTATTTGAAATGCCAGTTGGAACAACAACAGGAGTTAAAGTCGATAAATCCCAATCGGGACCAAATTCTGGAACGATTGAATGTAGATAAGATGTTGAAAGTGCTTCCCATCTTGTAACAGTTGCACACATTGTTACAACCTCACCAAGATTATATCTACCCAAAGTTGGCGCAGGGGAAAGATGAACATCACCTTTTTTCACACAACCTGTACAGTCATTATAAGATTTCATTTTCAAATAGAAATCTCCAGTTTCAGTTTGGTTACTCCCTCCTATTTGCAAATAATATTCACCATTAATTTCTGGAGTAAGGAATGAATAAGTGATGACATTTCCACTGGAGGTTATGCAATCCAATGGAACAAGACTTAAACAACTTCCTTGACTATGATGCAATTTGATGAAAAAATTATTTAAACCAGAAAAACCTAGCATTTCAACATAAAGATAAGAACCAGTTGCGCGAAGTTTATACCATACATCAGGCGATGGATTTCCAAAACAATGTGTAGCTGAAAATTCTGCAGGATTAAAAGTTGCAAAATTTGTTGAGCTGAAAAAACTGATCGTATCTCCATCAGGATTATTCGGACAAAAACCTGGTGATGGCATGACTCCTAAGTCAATGGCATTGCAAATCGAATCGTTCGAAGGGGGATTTGAAAAGGCTTTCGCATCCAATGAAATTGATGCAAAAATAGAAACCAATAAAAGGGTCCGTAAAAATTGTTTCATTCTTCAGAATTAGAGAAATGCCAAATGGTCATTTCACATCGGCAAATTACAAAAAAAGAGCGATAAAAATCAAATGAAAGTGGAGTTTTTAAAAATCTAATTTACCCTAAATCCAATAACCAGGATATCATCGACCTGCTCTAAATTTCCACGCCAGTGCTCAATTGTAGCATCGAGGGTTTGATGTTGCTCATTTAGTGGTAATTTATGTATTTGATTCAGGAAGGTTCTGAATTGTCCAACCATGAATTTCTTACCCTTCGGTCCACCAAATTGATCTGCATAACCATCTGAGAATAAGTACACTGTATCTCCTTTAAGCAATTCTATATTATGATTTGTGAAGCTTTTTGAATTTCCTTCTACATAGCCGATCGGAATTTTATCTGCCTTATATTCCTTAAGTTCACCTTGACGGAACAGGTACAAAGAATTGTTGGCACCAGCCATATCCATTGTACCATTGTTTTTATCTAAAATACAAAGGGTCATATCCATTCCATCACGAACGGCTCCATCATCGGAATGTTGATTAATGGTCTTTCCGGCTAGAATATTTAACTCATCCAACATTTGACCGGCATTTAATCCAGAACGTTCTTTTACAATTTGATTAAGCATATTGTTTCCAACAATACTCATAAAAGCTCCTGGAACACCATGACCCGTGCAATCTACAGCAGCCACATAAACACGATTATCTTTTTCGAACATCCAATAGAAGTCACCGCTAACAATATCTTTTGGTTTGAAAAGGATGAAGGATTCCGGTAATAATTTATTTACAAAAACCGAAGGTGGAAGAATCGCATCTTGTAAACGTTTCGCATATCGAATACTATCTGTAATATGCTTATAAACAATTTCCAATTTTCTATTCTGAATTTCAATTTCTTCCTTTTGACGAACTACTTCTTCCGTTCGTTCTATAACTTTTGCTTCGAGAACTCTTTCATTTTCGCGAAGATCTTCACGCATGATAATTAAAGCTTGCCCTAAAGAATCCTGATCAGAAAGCGGTTTGTAATAAGAATCAAAATTTCCACCACCTACTTCTCTTGCAAATTCAGTTGTCAATTTCATTGAATCAACAAGACTATTCAAGGCAACAGACATTTCACCAATTTCATCATTCCTGTTATTCATTTTATTCTCCGGAAGAATTCCCCTCGCCATAGAGAGCAGGATTCCTTTAATAAACTGGACTGGTTTTGTAATTGATCTTGCAGTTAAAATTGCAATAACAATTCCACCAACAGGTAATACAATTA
This sequence comes from Bacteroidia bacterium, assembly GCA_038237845.1. Lineage (GTDB taxonomy): Bacteria > Bacteroidota > Bacteroidia > Palsa-965 > Palsa-965. The sequence continues at coordinate 29,980 of JBBRYH010000040.1, read as the reverse complement.
ATAACAACATTACTACAAGAGAAAGCGTTTTAAATGATTCTAACATTTCATCTCTTTTTCCCGACGCGGCATCGTATTGTCGTCTGATAAGATTATCAAGAAGATCGCTAATATTTCTGGTTTGAATAGTTACATCACCATCTTCATCCAAAACTCTTGGCATTGTAGTGAAAATAATGGTTGCGTCTTTATAATTTTCGAATGTATTCAGATCATTCATAACCTGGTGATGCATAATCCACAGGGAATCACAACTAATAAAAATATAATTGATCAGTTCACTATCCTTTTGTGTCCATCCACTAGAAAGTGTTTGAATGTCGCCTTTCATTTTGGGATATTCAACATCAATCAAATGTTTCAATTTCTCTTTATCCTGGGATTCTTTTTCGGTATTCACCCAATTGGTAAGAAACATTTTAGATCGCGTGATCATTAGTCGCATCTCCTGCAATTTGTCAACTGAAGGAGTATACAGATTTGCAATTTTATCATTGATTTCACGACCTCGACTAATCGTTACTAAAGTCAACGAAAAAGCAAGTGCCACCAAAAAGATGAGTGCGCCAAAACCAAGTAAAATTTTACGTCCTATCGTAAATCGGAACTTCATAAATCTGTAGCGCGAGATTGAATTGTTTTTTTATTGGCCTTGTTTACGGAGATCTTCCAGCATTTGTTGATATGCTTTAGATTTCTGGAATTCATTTAAGCTATAATAAATACCGGAAAGCACAACAAGAGTTTCTTCTCGTTTAGGTGCAATTTGGTAGGCCTTTTCAGCAAATGGCAAAGAAGCTTTAAATAATGCTACAGAGAAATCTTGAACGTCCATAGCGCTATCAAGATTTATATCATAATCAATGGCATACATCAAGTCCACTCCTTTATTCCAGAACAACAAACCAAGGTTATAATTTGCAGTATAATTATTAGGATCCCAGGTTAACACATTTAAGTAGGTTTCTTTTGTCATGTCAAAGAACCGCGCATTTGCAATTTTATCTGCGTTAAAAATTGCATAATAATTAGTTGCTAATGCCACATAGAAAATAACATCTTTTGATTTCACATCATAACCAACATCAGAAATCTGGACGATTTCACGAAATTTCTTATAACAAATAAGTGATGTTTGATAATGAAGCGTATCCAGATTGGAAACAGCATCATTATAATATTTGAATGCAATAAAATGAAGATTATCTCTGATAGTTTTCTGATGTTCAGGAGTAGTATCAAGTTTCATTGACAAACTGAATGCTTCTACTGCTTTATCTCTAGACGGAGAAAGTGCATTTGTAGTTTCATTCTTCTTATACATTTCTTTGTAAATAACACCTTTCAAATACTGATTGTCTCCTGATTTTTCCGCATCCGGTTCTTTCATGAGCAAATTAAGTTCAAGCATTGCACTATCCAATTGACCTGTCTGAACAAAAAGTAATCCGGCATTGTAATGAATGTAGCCTTGTGCACACAACTTACCCATGCCAGTAAATAGCATAGCTACCAGCAAGAATAAAATACGTATGCGAACTACTTTTTTCATTTTCATTTTGCGTCTTAGTTTTCCACAGGAATTGCAAGTGCAAGAAGTGATGAACTTACTTTCAAATTATTTTTTTCGGCGTTGATTTTATTCAATTCAAATTTTTGTCTGTTTTCCACAACCACAAAATTTATTGCAGATCCTTTTTTAGCAAATCCAGGTTGCTCAGTAACTAGCAAGGTCGCCTTTCCTTTTATTTTGGAAAGAATTTCTGAAATAGGAGTGGTAACATCGGTAGTTACATAAAGAATATTGCACTTTCCAATTCCGTCAATTGTAGTAGTATTATGAATTACAATTTTTTGGGTTCCTACTGTTTTAGTTTTTGCCATATTATTTAACTCGGTTAGCATAGCCGTATTATTGCCATACATGTTAATGACAAAATCTCCTGATTTATAATCAGAAGGCCAATCAATATACCGAGTAAAATTGTAAATGAAAACCGATTTGAGTCGCGCATTAGTATCCCCGTTGGGCATGGATTGAAATCCAAAGACCGCAGGAAGTACTAGCAGACTAAAAAATACAAAGAGGCGTTTCATGGCCTAAATAAGGCAAAGGTCGTACCAATTCTTTTCTGGAACATTCCGTAAAGTAAGTGGCATCTGGATCAAAGTTAATAATTTTGCTAGATTCGGCAAGTATACTTGGTTATGAACAAGTTATGACCGAAAACTACGTTTAGTATTGTAAATAGTTGATTTGTGTCGTTCTAACTTTGCTTTATGCGAATACAGACCCTTTTATTGGCATCTTTTTTTTTAATGGTTTTGTTCGTCTTTCCCTCCTGTAATGGGGAAAAACATATTTCTTCATCGCATACCACAGAAGATATTGCGATCCAAAAAAAATATGCAGCACTTATAGGGGTTTCATCCAATGAGATTACCAATCTTACACTGTATAAGTTCATTGACGATTGGTATGGTGTTCCTTACAAATCTGCAGGAAAAACAAAAGCGGGCGTAGATTGTTCAGGATTTGTTTCTATTCTATCAGCTCAGGTTTATAAAAAGACGGTTGGAGGTCCAGCAAGTTCGATTTTCGAATCTTGTGAAGTAGTTTCGCAAAAAAATCTAAAGGAAGGCGATCTTGTTTTTTTTAAGATCAATTCTGATAAAATTTCACATGTTGGAGTTTACCTTAAGAACAATCATTTTGTTCATGCATCAACACATAAAGGAGTAATGATTAATTCGCTTGATGAAGCGTATTATAAAAAATACTTTTATAAAGGCGGCAGAATAAAATAAAAAAAGCTTTCATGTTAGTATGAAAGCTTTTTCAAAATTCTCCTTGTATTAAAACAAGGCTGATGAAGCTGACTTCGAATTATCAATCATGTAACTCAGCGAAACTTCAAATCCACCTCTGGTTTTACTAGCCGTTTTTAAATCAGAAAGATTTAAATCATAACTCATTCCAAGTCGAAATCCGGAGTATTCATAAGCAGCTACTATTACAGCAGCATCCATAAATCGATAATATCCTCCAAGAACAAAGGCAGCAGGTTTCTTGCGATCAGTATATCGTGACGCGTCTTGCATCAGATATTTGAAAAGTATTCCAGTGTTAATTTCATGATGGCCACCTTGAATCATTACGATATAGGAAGGCTGAAGGATAATATTTTTGTTTTTCAAACCAATGTCTGCATTTCCATGAGCTACAAATTTCATTGGTAATTTTTGATCTCCTGCACCATAAAAACTATAAACTGGTTTATTTATATGTTGTAAAGAGAAACCAATAGTATAATCTGCTCCATCATTCGAACTTAAAGTTCCATGCCCTTTTCCAAAAAACCAAGCAACACCTGCTCCGAAATCGAGGTAACTATGATTTCCAACTGTTGCAATTTCTCCATTTGGTCTTGTGTTATCATAGGTCATTCCATCATATTGTTTATCCCATTGAAAATTTCCTGTAGTTAAACTTCGTTGTCCAAAACCACTATATAACCCAACAGAAAATAAATTTCGATCATTCGCTGCGATTATTCCGGAAAGATGCAATTGCCCCGTTGTTGTTCCCATTTGTCCATCACCTGCCTTATCAGAAAAAATATCCAATCCTACTCCCATATGAGAACCATTATCTTTTTTCATAAATGCCATATCTGCATTTACATTGAATGTACGATAAGGTGTAGAGGACACACTTTTCCATTGATCCTTATAATTGACAATTGCCAGAAGGTTGTGCGACAAACCAGCATTTGCAGGATTCAACAATAATGGCGTTTCACTTAATTGTGAAAAATGCACATCTTGAGCACTCACCAAAATTGGTAAGAAAAACAAAAGGGCGTTCAATGCTATTTTAAAATTCTTTTTCATCTCCTATTATTTTTGAAACTAATTTTCTTCTACTTTTTATTTTACAATAGTGATTGATCCTTGTTTATCCACTTGCGTATCGTCATTTAAAGTTGCTCTCAAAACGTAGGTGAATACTGCTGCTTCACAAGGCTGTCCTCTCCATGTTCCATCCCAACCAATTGCAGGATTTCCTGTTGAGAAAACTTTTTCTCCCCATCTATTGTAAACTTGGAAGTCCATGTATTTTATGCAATTCCCTCTGACATAAAGAGTGTCATTTGCATTATCTCCGTTTGGCGAAAATGCATTAGGAATAAATACTTGACCACATGCTTCATCAACAAAAACAGTGACAGTATCAACTCCAGTACATCCATTAATATCTGTAACAGTTAAAATATAAACAGTAGTAATCGTTGGGGATGCTACAGGATTTGCACAATTTGAACAACTCAAATCGGTAGCTGGTGACCAATTGTATGTAACCCCACCGGTTCCTAAAAGGATTGTAGAACTACCTGAAAGTATCGTGACGTTTGTACCTGCATTTGCATTTGCATTTCCGGTATTCGAAACAACAACGGTTGAAGTAATGGTACATCCATTTGCATCTGTAGTAACAACAGAATAAGATCCGGACATTAAATTATTTATAGAATCATTAGTAGAAGCATTACTCCACAAATAGGAATATCCAGGCGTACCACCTGATCCGATGCAACTTGCACTGCCGTCTGCGTTGTTACAATGTTCTGGAGAAGTAGATCCCGATGTAACCAATAAAGTCGGTTCTGTAATTACTAACGTTTGTGTTTGCGCACAACCAAGGCTATCCCGGACAATAATGGAATAATTTCCAGCTCCCAAACCAGATGCAGTAGATGTGGATCCACCAGTTGGAGACCATAAATAGGTATAAGGCGCAAGTCCACCACTTGCATTTAAGGTTGCAGCTCCTGTCATTCCACCAAAGCACAACTCATTGGTAGTTGATTGAACAGCTACAATTGGAAGAGGGTCAACTGTTATAGTCACAAACATAGTATCAGCTGGAGTTGTACAACCATCAGTGACCACAACGGTATATGTCGTAGTGCTTAATGGAGATAAAGTTTGTGTCGCTCCATTCAAATTACCTGGATTCCATGTAAAAGTATAATTACCATCCCCACCAGAAGAAGCTGCAGTTAGTGTGGTTGATCCTCCCGCACAGTATTCTGCATTGGCTAATCCGCTAATTACTAAAGGTAAATTTACATTCACCAAAATACTTTGTGGTGCAGAAGTACAACCTGCTGAATCCGTAACAGAAACTGTATAGTTAGTAGTTGTTACAGGCGTTACAGTAATCGGTCCAGGCCCAACTAAACTATTACTCCAATTAAAAGTATAAGGCGCAATTCCATTTGATGGAGTTGCATTTATGGAAGTCGATTGCCCAATACAAATTGTAGTTGCTCCTGATGAACTAAGATTTACAGGACCAGTTACAGTTACAGTTATTGAATCTCTTCCTGTACAAGCATTAGCGTCAGTTACATTGACGGTGTAAGTTGTAGTAACGGTTGGAAACGCATTTGTACTCGCAGCATTTGGAGTTTGCAAACTAATTGCAGGAGACCATGAATAAATTGTTCCTCCACCAGTACTTAAGACAATAGTATCACCCGAGCAAAGTTGCACATCAGCTCCAGCAAATACCGTTAAATTATTAGCAACAGTAACAACAATAGTGTCATTCAAAGTACATCCTAATGCAGTTGATCCAGTTACAACATAGGTAGTTGTCACTAATGGATTAGCAATAGGATTTGAAATATTTGTAAAGTTTAAACCTGAAGCTGGAGACCAAGAATAGGAAGCTGCACCAGAAGCATTTAACTGGATAGAACTATTTGGACAAATTGAAACATCAGGTCCTGCATTTGTTGCGGGTAATGGATTTAGACTAATTAAAACGGTATCATTTTGTTGACATCCAAATCCATTTGTAACTGTAACAATATATGAAGTAGTAGCAACAGGAGTAACGATCTGTGCCGCACCATTTGCGTTTACTAATACTCCACCATTCCAAGAATATGTTCCTCCACCGCTTGCTAGAAGGTTGGCTGAATTTCCAGGACAAATATTTTGATCAGCACCTGCAACAGGAACTGGCAATGGATTAACGGTTAAGGTTACTTGGGCATTTGCTGAACATCCATTACTATTAGTAACGTCAACTGTATAGGTAGTAGTTGTTGTTGGTGAAACGGATTGAGGAGTTCCATTTGCATTGATTAGTGTTCCTCCATTCCAAATGTATGTTACTCCGCCAGTTGAAGAAAGTGAAGCACTTTGTCCAATACAAATCGAAGCAGGAGTTGAAGTTGCAGTTGGTGTTGGTAATGGATTTACGGTTACTGTAACTTGTGCGTTACTGCTACAAGATCCATTGGTTCCAGTTACAGTGTAAGTTGTAGTTGCAATTGGTGAAACCGAAATCGGCGATCCAGAAATTGATCCCGGATTCCACAAATAGGTTGTTGCTCCATTTCCAGTAAGTGTGGCAGATCCACCAACGCAAATTGCAGGAACAGAAGTAGTAGCAGTTACAGTCGGCGTTGGATTTACAGTAATTGTTACCTGTGCCGTACTGGTGCATCCATTTGCACCTGTTCCTGTAACGGTATAAGTTGTTGTTGTTAGTGGTGTAACCGAAATTGGAGAACCTGAAATTGCACCAGGATTCCACGAATAAGAAACAGCTCCTCCTCCAGTAAGATTGGTTGAATTTCCAGAACAAATTGTTGGTGCTGATGCAACAGCAGTAACAGTTGGTGTTGGATTAACAGTAACCTGAACCTGTGCTGTACCGGAGCATCCATTTCCTGCAGTACCAGTAATAGTGTAAGTTGTAGTTGTTATTGGGGTAACCGTAATTGGCGATCCGGCGATTGCACCAGGATTCCACAAATAAGAAACCGCACCACCACCTGTTAGGTTAGTTGATCCACCCAAACAAATGGTTGGTGAAGAAGCAACAGCGGTTACTGTAGGAGTTGGATTTACATTGACAGTTACTTGCGCTGTTCCACTACATCCAACAGAAGTACCTGTTACAGTGTAAGTGGTAGTTGTTGCAGGACTAACTACGATTGGAGAACCAGAAATTGCTCCTGGATTCCATAGATAAGAAGTAGCACCACCACCCGTAAGCGTTGAAGGATTCCCTGCACAAATAGTGGTTGCCGATGCGGTTGCGGTTACTGTAGGAGTTGGATTTACTGTTACTGTGACTTGTGAAGTATTCGTACAACCATTTACACCAGTTCCTGTGACAGTATATGTCGTAGTTGAGATTGGCGAAACTGAAATGGGTGATCCGGAAATTGCACCTGGATTCCACAAATAAGAAACTGCGCCTCCACCAGTAAGGTTTGTAGAATTTCCAGAACAAATGGTGGGTGAAGTTGCAGTAGCCGTAACTGTTGGCAAAGAATTTACTGTAATTGCAATTTGTGCAGTACTGGTACAACCATTGACTGCTGTTCCGGTGACCGTGTAAGTTGTAGTTGATGCAGGCGTAACTGAAATTGGAGATCCAGCTAAAGCACCAGGATTCCACAAATAAGTACTAGCACCACCTCCTGTTAGAGTTGTGGAATTACCTGCACAAATAGTAGTTTGAGAAGCTGTTGCGGTTACAGAGGGTGTTGTATTTACTGTGACTGTAACTTGGGCAGTACTACTACATCCAAGAGTTGTTCCTGTAACAGTATAAGTTGTTGTTGACGCAGGAGAAACAGAAATTGGAGATCCTGCTATTGCACCTGGATTCCATAAATATGAAGTTGCTCCACCTCCAGTTAAATTTGTTGAGCCTCCGGAACAAATTGTTGGCGAGGATGCAACTGCAGTGATGGTAGGAGTTGGATTTACTGTTACAGTTACTTGTGCTGTGCTTGTACATCCGTTTCCTCCAGTACCAGTAACAGTATAAGTAGTTGTTGAAGCAGGAGAAACAGAAATTGGAGATCCTGCTATTGCACCAGGATTCCACAAATAAGATACTGCTCCACCGCCTGTTAATGTTGTTGAATTACCTGAACAAATAGTTGGAGAAGAAGCAACAGCAGTAACAGTTGGTGATGGATTGACAGTTACTATTACTTGCGCAGTACTTGAACAACCAAGTGAAGTTCCAGTAACTGTATACGTAGTTGTGGTTGCAGGAGTAACAGAAATAGGAGACCCAGCTATTGCACCAGGATTCCATAAATATGAAGTTGCGCCGCCGCCAGTTAAGGTAGTGGCAGATCCCGCGCATATTGTAGTTGGTAGTGCTGTTGCAGTAACTGTTGGAGTCGGATTTACGGTTACTGTAACAGTAGCTGTATTTGTGCAACCTGCAGAAACAGTGCCAGTGACCGTATAAGTTGTAGTTGAGGCAGGAGTTACTACAATTGGACTTCCATTAATATTACCGGGCATCCAATTATAAGTTACGGCTCCACCAGCAGTAAGTGTAGCTGATGCACCAGAACATATTGGTGAAGCTGAAGTTGTTGCAGTTACTACAGGAGCTGGTCCAACTGTAACGGTAACAGGAACTCTCCACCAACCCGGGCATGTTCCAACCCAATAAGTCGTTGTTGATCCTAAGGCAGGGGTGGTATAAGATGGCCCTGTAAATAACGAAACACCTCCAACTGCAGCGCTATACCACATAATGGAAGTTCCTCCAGGAGGAGTTCCACCTAAAGTTGCGGTAAGTGTTATTGAATTACCAACACAAATAGTAATTGGAGTTACGTTTATTGTAAAATTTGTAATCGATGCATTATTTGTTCCTGGACAACCTTTAGTTGCTCCATTAGGTGTAAACTCTGTCAATGAAGCAGAATTTGTAGATCCATTATTTCCACCATTCGAAGTTCTAGTTGGCGAACCTGATGAAACTGAAATATATCCACCGCCGCCACCGCCACCAGGGCCTTCAGCTTCATTTGTAGAAAAAGGCAAATTGATAACTTGATCTCCACCCAGTCCACCATTTGTTGTAGCAATTATTGAATTTGCCACTCCTCCTACTGCATTTAAAACAATAGTACCACCTGCACCTCCTCCCCCGGCTGCATCTATTCCTGTAATAACACCAGTACCACCTTGACCATTAAATCCATTCTGTCCATTTGAAACAACAGTTCCTGTACCAGTTATATTACCAAAAACCATTAAGTAAATTAATCCACCACCATCTCCGCCATTTCCTCCACCTAAATTATTTTGATCGCCTGCTCCTCCACCACCACCTAAAAACAATCTTCCATTTCCATAGTATAGTGGCCTTCCTCCCAAACCAGTTGCTTGATGATTTCTTGAATCTCCTCCCCATGCGGCATTATTTCCTGGTGGATTAACAATTGCATTGCCATTAGAACCGGAAAAGGAATAACCACCGCGCCCACCACCAGCTGAATTAACTGTTGTGCGCAAGGACATTGTATTTACAGGAGGTTCAATATTCCAAGCTGCAGTCCAACTTGGCCCTGACAAATCAGGAATTCCATTACCACTCCATACTGCTGTTGGGCTTGTTGAATTCGGAGCATTTGCACCTCCACCACCTGCAGCATTATGACCATCACCACCGCCGCCGCCATTTACAGCAGGGGCACGACAATATCTTCCACCTTGATTATCATATTCCACTTGGTAACCGGCTACTCCTTCTCCTTTTTCTGCACCAAGAGAATTATTAGTAGAATAGGTTGTATTGACGCCGAACTGAGTGTTATTATCCCCTATCAAAGATCCACCACGAAATCCTTTTGCAGTAGCATCAACTGTTCCATTGATAATAGTATTTCCCTGAACTTCTACAGCCAAAATTCCTCCAACGGCACCATTCCAATCATCACATGTCAAAACTCCTCCGACATTAACAGTTAAAGCAGTATATCTAGGAACTCGAATTACTTGTGCTGTTCTTCCCGCTGCGCCTAGAATATAATCATAGGTTAATCCACAATCGAAAATAATAGTAGTCGCATTTGGAACAGAAATAACCTGATGAAATTCATACCTACCGCAACTATAATAATCACCCGTATTAACAATCTTACCCCAAGTAGTATCTGTAGGAATTACACTGAATTGATTATTCATGACCACACCTTGCATTTGCATAATCATAATCAAGTCGCCAGGCTGAAGTCCTAACGCAAATCGTCCATTAGCATTCAAAGCGCTATTTGCAACTGTAATAGAAGTGGAACCTGCAGCAGTAAAAGGTGCAGTAACACTAGTATATTCATTTACAATAGTATTTGCAGCAGAAACAGTTCTTGGTCCATGAACTCCCTGTTGAGCGTTGGCAAGATTAGAAAGGAAAAATAAGGCAATACTTAGATTCGTAAAAATCCTCTTCATGACTAAATATTTTGGTAATTGTGTAGACGTCTAATATAAGGAAAACTTTCGCAAAAACAGCCTATTATTAGAGGTAAAAGTCAATTATTAAATGATTAAATAATCCAAAAAAGGCATGAAAAAATAATTATTTTTCATGCCTTTTCTTTAACAAACAAAATTGAAATGAATATAGATTATTCCTCTTTGAATGGATTTCTGGGCACCCATTCTGAAGGTTTGAGATAATCAATAAAAGGTCGAATGACTTGATTTGACAAACCATTTCGATGACGGATATAACAAACAAGATTTTCTGCTGTTGCACCAACTGTTGATTTCATTTCGGCAGCGGTTCTTCCTAAAAAAACCTCGGGAAGTTGACTTTCAATTCCATCCTTAATAAAATCATACAGCACTCGCTGGTATAATGGAATATCGGCATTAACGGAATAATCTATTCCAATAAAATGAGCTTCTAGATGTGTTGACAAATGAAATCCGGATCGAAATCCGACTATTTTTCCATTTAGTTCATAAGCATAAATGAAAAATTTATCTGGAAAAGCATTTTTCATATCAACAAAATATTCCGGACTTAGTACCGACAACCTAAATTTTGCTTTTTCAAAAACATTATAATACAATTGAAATAGTTTCGAAGCATTTTGTTCTAGCGCTTCTCCGTTCAATTCAACAACTTTTATTTCGGAGGTTTTCTTTAAAACACTTTTAGCACGGTTTCTGTATTTTTTAGAAAAGGACTCTAAATAATTTTCAAATGATTTCCATTCAGGTGCTAATTTGACGATCATTTCAGGCTCAACTGAAAAGCGATAATATCGTTTACGTCTAATAAAATCAGAAGTTTCTTTACTCTGCTTCTCAAAATAATCTTTTACTAGAATAGCAGAAATCTTTCCAACCGCTCGTTCTGTTTTCGTAATAACTTTTATCGTTTCAGCTAATGCCAAAAAAACTTTTTCAGGTTCCGCAGATTTCAACATTCCAACGCCATACTCACCACTTATAAAATTATTACCTGAGACAAGTAACCGAAATCCATTTTCTTCCTTACACTTTTTTATCCATTCCCTAAGGCCGTTTCCAACCGCATTCAATCTAGAACTGGAAGTAATTGGTTCAAGTATAAATGCAATTTGTTCTGAGGTCAGGTACACTACCTGAAAATAAAATGCTGCAATTGATTTATCTCCATCTGAAATAAGCGCATAATGAAAACTTAGATTTTGCGGCCTATTTTTTTCAAATGCATTGAGATACTCCCATTTAAGAAAAAAATTATCTTCAGGAATAACCGTGTTCCACACTATTTCATCCACCTCTTTTATCGACGTAAATAAGCGCATGCTCAAACCAGAAGAGAGTAGTATCACTTCCTTTAAATTTATTTTTTCTTTATTACTGGTACGAATCAAAGGCTTTTTTTTCGAGGATGAAATGTGAAACTAAGGCTAATCGTACTAATGGGCAAGTGAACATATATGTTCAGTTGTTTTAAAAACAAAATTATTGTATTAAAATATTATTTTAACGAGCAAGTATCTCAACCATTTTCATCAAAGACGGATCTGGTTCAACTAGATGCTTAACAGATTCGGTAAATGGAGTTAGTTTAATTTGGCGATTGACAATTCCAATCATTACGTGATTTTTATATGTCAATAATGCCTCCACAGCTGCATAACCCATTCTGCTTGCATTAACACGTTCCATACAAGTGGGAGAGCCGCCGCGCTGAACATGACCAAGAATTGAAACTCGAGTATCAAAATGCGGAAATTTTTGATTAATTGCCTTTTGAACATTGAACGCTCCACCCACTTCATCACCTTCTGCGACAATAATAATTTTGGAATGTTTTTCTCGCTCTCTTTCGCCAAGTTGTTTAAGCAACACCTCTAAATCGTTTTTAGTTTCGGGAATAAGTATTCCTTCCGCACCCGATCCTAATCCACTATATAATGCAATTAATCCTGCATCACGTCCCATTACTTCAACAATAAACACTCTGTTGTGAGATTCAGCCGTATCGCGAATTTTATCTACAGCTTCGATAACTGTATTGATTGCGGTATCAAAACCAATGGTATAATCAGTTCCCACCAAATCATTATCAATTGTACCAGGACAACCTACAACAGGAGTTGCACAAATTTCAGCAAGTTCAAGCGCTCCTCGAAAAGTTCCATCACCACCAATTGCTATTACGCCTTCTATTCCGAATTTTTCAAGGTGCATTTTTGCTTGTAATCTGCCTTCCAGCGTTAAAAATCTTTTGCTCCGTGCTGTTTTTAAAATCGTTCCTCCGCGATGAATAATATTTGCAACAGAACGAGCATCCATTTTAATAAAATCGCCATCTATCAAACCTTCATATCCATAACGAATGCCATATACTTCCAAACCTTTATAAATCGCTGTTCGCACTACTGCACGCAAACAGGCGTTCATTCCAGGAGAATCGCCACCAGATGTAAAAACTGCAATTCTTTTCATACTTATTTAACTAACAAATTTTATAATTCTTCAGTTTTCTGAGGGCCTGGTTTCACATAACCCGGAACTAATCTGTGAACTTTTTTAGTTCCTGCATACATTTCATACTTCATCAAACGGCATTCTAGAGGACCATTGAATAAAGTTATTTTACGGCTTGGACGCAGACCAATTTCGCGAATCGCTTCTTCATTTGAAGAAATCATCCAGGCTTCATAACCGGCATATTTTTTCTTAAAGGTCTCGCCCATTTTCTTATAAAATGCCGGAGAATCATCCTGATCTAATCGTTCACCATAGGGAGGATTAATAATTAGTATTCCTTTACCTTCAGGTGGAGTCCATTCAAAAAAATCTGCGCATTCCGTTTTAATCAAATCTTCAACTTTAGCATGCTCGATATTTTCTCTTGCTTTCGCGATAATAGATGGAACAATTTCTAAGCCCGTAATATCTAAAGCTTCATTACTGATTTTATCAATTGCACTTTCTGTAATTTTTGTCCAAACTTCCGGTTCGAAGTCATTCCAATTTTCAAATCCGAATTTTTCGCGAAAAACTCCCGGAGGAATTTTTGCCCCAATCATAGCAGCTTCAATTGCGATGGTTCCTGAACCTGTCATTGGATCAATTAATCGTTGACTTGGATGCCATTCACTTAACAAAATAATTCCTGCAGCCAACACTTCATTCATTGGCGCTTTTCCTGTGTCTTCTCGATAACCTCTTTTGTGTAATGAATATCCAGAGCTATCAAGTGAAACCGTAACTTCTTGTCTCGTAACATGAATATTAATTCTCAATGTTGGAAACTCAGTATCAACAGAAGGTCGCTTATTGAATTTTTCACGAAACTGGTCAACAATTGCATCTTTTGTTTTTTGCGCCATGTAATAACTGTGATTAAAAATCTCAGTATTCAAAGTACAATCTACAGCCAATGTATCTTCAGGTTTTAGGAAAAGGCTCCAATCGAGTGCTTGAATTCCATCATAAAAATCTTTCTCATTACGCGCATCAAATTTTGCAATTGGTTTTAAAATACGAAGGGCAGTACGAAGCAGATAATTCGCTTTGTACATCGTTCCGTTATCACCAACAAAACTTACCGCACGTTTATGCTCTTTAACTTCCCTGGCACCAATTTTAGAAAGTTCAATTGCGAGTACCCCCTCGAGTCCTTGCATGGTTTTTGCAACCATCCTGAATTCACCAGGTCCTAATTTTTCTTCTGTATTTTCCACGCCCAAAGGTAATGTTATTCAGAAAGAGATTCTATATAAGATTTATGATTTAAATGCTTGAAAAGGGTAATTTCAACCTCCAAAATATCTTATGATAGATCTCTCTTTAACCCGGCTCGACGGCCTCGCCATCCATTTCGTAGGAAATAAACTACGAGAGGAAAAATTATTTATTTCCCAAGAGCCGATTGAGGATCTAGACGATGATAAAGAGGCTTTGCTTTTAAAATTCTTTTTGAAATCATTTAATACGGAAGAACTTTTTCGTTTTGCACATCCTACTGATCTTGCACTAAATGAAATTTATTCCTTTGCTTCAAAATTGTTTGAAAAGCCAGGCTCTTTTGGGAAACAATCGAAAAACATTGCCAATCATCTTTACGCCTGCTCTACTCATCCGAAAATCAAAGGGGGAGAATTATACATCACTTATTTCAGTCATTGCCTTGTAGATGGAAAAGAGGTTGATGCCATCGGGATTTTCAAAACAGAGAGCAAGGAAAAATACCTTGATGCAGCTTTGAAAAAAGAAGCTTATCGCCTCAACTTTCACGAGGGAGTTCCGCTTGGAAAAGTAGAAAAAGGATGCCTAATTCTAAATACAGGAGAAGAAGGTTTTTCAGTCTGTGTAGTTGATTCAAAAAGCAACGAAGCACTTTATTGGACAACCGATTTTCTGAATGTTACTCCACAAAGCAATAGCTTTCATCAAACAAAAACATATTTAAAAATTTGTCAGGAATTTGTAACAGGACAATTAGCTGAAGTTGCAGAAATAACCAAAGCAGATCAAATTGACATTATGAATCGCTCTGTTGATTATTTTAAGAGCAATGCTGAATTAAATATGAAGGAATTCGAAGAAGAAATATTTGAAGAACCTGAGGTGCGAAAATCATTTAAGAATTTCAGAAAAGAGTTTGAAAAGGAAAACGACATTATAGTTGAAGATGGTTTTGAAATTTCAACGAAAGCAGTAAAAAGACAGGCTCAGGTTTTCAAAAGTGTTTTGAAATTGGATAAAAATTTTCACATCTATATCCACGGCGACAAACAACTAATTGAAAAAGGATTTGACGAAGAAACTGGAAAGCACTTCTATAAGATCTATTTCGACAATGAACTTTGATCGTTAGATCATTATAGAATTAGTAACCATGCCGTAATTACTCCAAGTAGTATAGTCGCAAATTTCAAAGCATTGAAGCGATGGTTCTCTGTACTTTCAAAAAGTATTGTAGTGGAAATATGAAGAAAGATTCCAATTACAACACCCGTAATAGCCGAAAAATAATGCGACAAATCACCTTTCAATTGACCGCCGATCAAATGACTTGCAATCATTCCAAGTGGCGTCATCAATGCAAAAACGCCAAGAAATAAAAATGATTTTGATTTCGAATGGCCTAAATGAATTAATAATCCCATAAATGCTATTGCGATCGGGATATTGTGTAGGACAATTCCCGTCAGGAATGGAGGAAATATTTTAGGATCAGCAGTTTCTATTCCAAGTGGCATTCCCTCTAAAAAGGAATGTAAACAAAGTCCGATTACCACACCATATGGAATTTTCGCATGTGCATGATCGTGCGTATGTCCATCATCTGCATGTACGTGACCATGCTCAATTCCTTGCGACAAATATTCGAGCAAAAGTTGAAACAAAAAACCTGCAAGAATCCACATACCGATATTCGCAGTTTGTGTAGCGTATAATTCAGGAATCAAATGAAGAATGCTCAATGAAAATAAAAATGCTCCACTAAAAGCAAGCAATAATCGCATTGCAGTTCTCGGCACATTCATAAACAACAAAATTGCTCCGCTAAATAGAATAGAAACAAAAGCGATTAGGCCGTAATTCAGAAGATTCATGCTTTATTTTTTTTTGCAATGATTATCAATCGAGGCGATTTTTCATAATCGAAAACTCCCAGTGAATAATCTCCAAAAACATGTTCAATGGTAAAATAAGGAGAAAGTAATTTTTCAAAATCCGAATATTCCAACAACTGAACACTTTCTGTATAATTAAATAATTTCTGTTCCGCTTCGAAAGTAATGTCTTTTAAAACAACCTTGTTTTCAATACGTTTTTTCCAATGAAAATCAATTCCATTTTCCGTAATCACACCTGAGCAATTGTTAGAAACCATTTCGTTAACCAACTTTGCATTCAGGAAATCAATAACAAAAATTCCATCAGCTTTTAATCCTGAAGAAACTGCTTTTACTACTTTAAGGTTTTCTTTAATACTCGAAAAATAGCCGAAACTTGTAAAAAGATTAAATGTGAAATTGAAATAATTAATCATAAATGGAAGCCGCATATCATGCACAAAAAAAGAAAGCCCTTCTGTCTCATTTTGTTTCGCATCAACGATACTTTTTTCTGAAAGATCAATTCCAGTAACTTTTAGTCCCTTTTTATGCAAGGCAATAGAATGACGGCCCTTACCACATGCCAAATCCAATACACTAGCCCCCTTCTTGCATTGTAGAAAATCAGTCATCCTTTTGATGAATTCCTCTGCTTCCAGGTTATCTCGTTTACTATAAAGCATATGATAATACTTGCTATTGAACCAGCTTTCAAACCAAGATGCTTTATTATCCGTATTTTTCACGAGTACAAAGATAAATTAAGAATCAAGGTATAGAGATGAATTATGTAATTCCTTCCTACCTTTAGGTCTGCCCTATGCAAATCCATTATAATTCCAAATCTTCATTTTTGGCCTTATTGTCGGTCTGGATGCTTCTGCTTCCAGTGAAACTGTTTTCTCAAGACTATAAATTCAATCATCTCGGTGTTCAAAATGGTCTTTCCCAATCGGTAATCAATTGCATTTTAGAAGACAAAAATGGCTTCATGTGGTTCGGTACACAAGAGGGACTAAACCGTTACGATGGCTATGATTTCAGCGTTTTCAAAAGAAATCCGGAAGATTCAAATTCCTTATCAAATAATTTTATTTATGCCTTGCGCCAGGATAAAAAAGGTATAATTTGGATAGGGACTAATGGAGGTGGATTAAACAGTTTTAATCCCGTGACAGGAAAATTTTCACATTTCCTTAACGACCCAAAGAATAGCAATTCAATAAGTAACGACGTAGTCAGAACAATTCACGAAGATCCAGAAGGTAAATTATGGATTGGTACGGATGGCGGCATGAATGAATTTGATCCGATCACCGGAAAATTTTTACGTTTTCAGCATAACCCGAACGACAATTATAGCATTGGTTCCGATAAGATCTATGATATTATTGAAGACAATAAGGGAAATATCTGGGCAGGAACTTATGGCAAAGGATTAAGCTTGTATGATCGTGCGAAAAGAAGATTTTATAATTATGAACTCTCCGATTCAGATATTGAACGAATTTTTCCATCTTCTGTAACCTCAGATCTTAAAAGAAAAGAGCAATGTTTCCAAGTAAGATCTTTATTCGCTTATGATGAAAAACACATTTGGGTAGGTACCAATGGTGGAGGAATTGAAATATTCAATACAGAAGAAAAAACTTTTGAAAAAGCATTGTACCCTGATGGAACTATTCACGAAATTTCTAATACAAAAATCCTTAATATGTGTGATGACCAGAATGGAAACATCTGGATCGCAACTTTCAACAATGGAATCGACATTTATAAAAAATCAGATGGTACCATACAACATTATGTCCCGAACGAGCAAGATGATTATGCTTTAAGTTCAGATGGAATTAAATGTATTTATAAAGATCGTAATGGAAATATATGGGTGGGAACAAACGGTGAAGGAATAAATACATATTTCATTTCCACATCTACTATTTCACATATTCGAAAGTCAGTAAGACCAGAAGTTGGAGAGAATACTCTTAAGAGTAGTGCCATTTTAAGTGTGATGGAAGATGCTTCTGGGTTACTTTGGATTGGAACTTCAGGAGGCGGACTTTCAACTTTGGATCGAAAAAATGGATTGTATCAACATTACCCAGACTTATGTCAAGCATCAAACAATTCGGTTTTGTCATTGCTGCAGGCGAAAAATGGAACAATCTGGGTTGGAACCTATGGTGAAGGGTTAAATAGTTTTGATCCTGTTACAAAAAAAATTAAATCGTATTCGCCAGATAATCAAATCGTCGAAGGAACCATTCTTTGTATTGCAGAAGAACCAGTGACGGGGGCGATTTGGTTTGGGACCTTTGGTGCGGGAATTTATCGATTAGATCCTACGACTGATTCGTTAAAAGAATTCACAGTAGAAAAAGATGGGCTGAGCAGCAATTTTATTTACAGCATGTACTATGATCATGAAGGAAAACTTTGGATTGGTACAAGAGCGGGCGGATTAATGGTGTATGATGAGCAACATAAACATTTTCAGTCCTTCAGTCATGATGATAAGATAAAGAATTCACTTTCTAATAATATTGTTTATTGCATCACTGAAGATTTAGAAAATAATATCTGGATCGGAACGGCCAATGGACTTAATCGTTTTGATAAAACAAAAAAAACATTTGATATTTGGTATGAAGGCGATGGCTTACCGAGTGATAATATTTACACTGTAATTTGTGACAACAAAGGGAATTTGTGGATGAGTCACAACAAAGGATTAACGCGTTTTAATCCGAAAAACAAAAGTGGAGAATTATTTAAAAATTACGGAGCAGGTGCAGGTGTTCAACCATCTGAATTTAATCAAGGCGCATATTTCAAAAATAAAAGAGGAGAATTATTTTTTGGAGGGCAACAAGGTCTAAATATTATCAATCCTGGAAAAATTGAAATGTCCTCTCCTCCTCCTCCGGTATTTATTACTTCCTATAAACGTTTTGGAAAAGAAGTTGTTTTGGACAGTAGCATTATTGATCTCCAATCGATAAACGTAACATGGCGCGATAATAATTTCATGTTTGAACTTGCTGCTTTAAATTTCGTTGATCCTGCAAAAAATCTTTATCAATACAAATTAGAAGGTATTGATGATGATTGGTCGCCAGTAACCTCAAAACGGTATATCAGTTACACTAACATTTCAGGAGGAAATTATGCTTTACGGGTAAGAGCTGCAGATTGCAATGGAAATTGGAGTGAAGAAAAAGTGTTGTTAAACATTCATATCACGCCACCCTTCTGGAAAACAAATTGGTTTTATTCCTTGTGTGTGTTTATTCTACTTATTGGAATATTTTCTTTTGTTAGAATAAGAACTGCCGCAATAAAAAAGGAAAACAGAATTCTTGAAGCAAAAGTAGCAGAACGTACATCAGAACTTGCCCAGAAAAACGCTGACATTACGAGCAGTATTCAATATGCCAAAAGGATTCAGTCTGCTATGCTCCCTGAATTGGAAGTGATCTACCAACATTTCACGGATAGTTTTGTTTTATATAAACCGAAGGATATAGTTAGTGGTGACTTTTATTGGTTTGAAGAAAAAAATGGCGTAAACATTTTATGTGTTGGGGATTGTACCGGACATGGAGTTCCAGGTGCGCTGATGAGTATGATTGGTCACAATATTCTAAATCAGGTAGTGCTTGAAAAAGGAATTGTGCAACCAGACCTCATTTTAAACGGTTTGAACGAGGGAGTTCGGGCCGCTCTTAAGCAGGACCAACATGAGCAGGATACGACAGATGGAATGGACATTGGCATTATTTGTTATGATAAATCCAAGAATGAAATTATGTTTTCTGCTGCATTGAGACCCTTGATATTTATTCATAAGGGGGTACTTACTAAAATCGATAGCGATCGTTTTCCTATTGGAGGTTCACAGGATACAAAGGATATGAAATTCAGTCTTCATAGGTTTTCTGTTGAAGCGGGAGATACGATGTATTTATTTTCAGATGGATATGCAGATCAATTTGGCGGCATAAAAGGCAAAAAATTCATGATGAAAAATCTTCTTGGAAAACTTCAAACCATTCAGGATTTATCCATGAAAGAACAGTCATTAGTGCTGGAAGAAACATTTGAACAATGGAAATCGGGCTTTCAACAGGTTGATGATGTACTGTTTGTAGGCGTAAGAATTACCTGAACCTTTTTTTATCCTGCACGTAAAAAGCTTTAGCTTTGCATTAAACCTTTGATGGTTAACATCATCGTAAGACTTATAACCCAAAACCAATTTCCTATGAAAAGGATTCTAACACCAGTAGTTCTCTTAATCTCAGCAGCTCTTCTATTCAATGGTTGCAAAAAAGACAATCCTGCGGATACTGAAACTACCACAGCAACCGATAATAGCATTTGTGAAAATGAATTTATGCGAATGCTACCAACGGTTAATAGCATTGCTATTGATGAATCTGGAGTACATCGTTACGGTCATGGCAACCAAGTTCAAAGTGGATGTCCGATGATTTCTGTGCCAGATTCCTTGCAACAATATCCACGTCATATGTATATTGATTATGGAACAGGTTGCACTGATCCTGTTGATGGAAAAATTAGAAAAGGGCAAATCATCTGTATGATGGATCGTCCCTATGATTCTTTAGGTGCAGTTATCACGATTACTTTCGACACCTTTTATGTCGGTGCAATTCATTTCGAAGGAACAACTGTTTTGACACGCACAAGTCCGACAAGTTTTCATAAATCTGTTCAAAATGGAAAATGCACTAAAGGCGGTGCAACTCCTTGGACCATTCTGTTTGATGCAGAGCGTGACTTAACTTTCACCTCTGGCGCAACAGTATCTACTGATCCACAAATTGTAACTATTTCAGGTACAAATCATGGTACAGACAGAAATGGCAATACTTGGACTTCGACTATCACAACCCCTGTAGTACGTGATTTAGGTTGTACTTGGATTACAAAAGGAGTTGTTGTTATTTCTCCAAGCGGCAAACCTGATCGTACGGTTGATTTTGGTGACGGGACTTGCAACAACAAGGCTACAATTACCATTGAAGGCAATACTTTCGAGTTTACAATGAATTAGAAAGTTATTTAGGCATTAACTAGTTATTTTTTCAACCATACGAAAGCGGCTTCTCTTAGGAGGGCCGCTTTCATTTTGACAGTAAAAAGTATAACTATAAGGCCAAAAACACATAAGTAATCGACAAATGTTGAGTTTTAGCCAAAACTCCAAATCTCAAGACATTTAAGCTAAATTTCATAGGAGTTTGGTTATTCCAAAAGTCCAGCTATATTTGTGATACAAGTAACCCTCGAAAGCCGGTCAAATTTATGATGGTTGATATTTACGATTTTTACGACAAGATGGAGCGCAATAATATTATGCTCTCTTTCAAAGGTGATATCACTTCGGAGTTACTGACCTCGATCCTTCAGATTATGGAATCCAAATTGGATACCATGCAGGAAGAACCAAAGACAAAGAAAAAGGTTTACAATGTTTTGGTTGAATGCTTACAGAATCTTTATCATCATATGGATGAGATTCCACGTTCAATGAACGGAGCATCCGTAACAACAGGTGAAGGTGAAAATATCCGTTCAGCAATCTTTATGATTGGTAAAATGGATAATCAATATAATATTATAACAGGGAATTATATTCTGACAAAGAATGTTGAAAATCTGAAATCAAAATTGGATGAAATCAACAAACTAACGAAAGAAGAACTGAAAGAATATTACAAAACTGTTTTGAATAACGGTGAAATGTCTGAAAAAGGCGGTGGTGGATTAGGAATGATTGACATTGCACGTAAGACAGGACAAAAACTTAATTATCACTTTATGATGGTGGATGATGTTTATTCATTCTTCAGTCTTAATATTAAAATTGCACAATAACACACAACAATAATCACTATGGAACGCATCGTAATTGAAGGAACTCCGAAGACCCCGACCATTAACTTTGATATGGCAACTGGTCAATTAGAAATCAGAGGACGTTCTATCCCTGAAAATTCTATTGAATTCTACAAACCACTTGTAGAACATCTAGAAAAATATGCTGCAAAACCTCAAGCAAATACTAACGTTAATATTCAACTTGAGTATTTCAATACGAGTTCTTCAAAATGCATCCTTGATGTTTTCAAGAAATTGGAAGCAATTCACAAAGGTGGAAGCGTAATCGTTATCAATTGGTATTACGAGCAAGACGACGAAGATATGTTGGAAGCTGGTGAAGATTATCAAGCAATTATTTCTGTGCCTTTCAAGATGATTGAAGTAGCAGAATAATAAATACTATTTTTTTAGAAGACGGGAATTTCGAAAGAGGTTCCCGTTTTTTGTTGTCGCAGATTTCTCGGATTCATTTCACCTCCAAAAGAATTTTTCTGTAAATTCCTTACAAGACAATCTTCTTCACCTTCCAATTCCGCTTCAAATACCAACGCACCAAAGCATCCGCATCAGGATAAAAAGTTGTCTTCTTTACATATGCTTTTAATTCCTTTGGTGAAGTCACGGGATCGCTCACATCAAAATATCCGTAACCGGCATAATGGCCATTCTCAATTAAAATAATCGACTGTTCGTCATTGTGGCGGCCTTTATCCAGAATTAAAAAATCTTTTTCGGGGAATAAAAATTCATCAGTAATTCTAATTGCTCGTAAATTATAATCTTCAGCGGATTCTTTTTCACAACAAATTCCATAACATCGTTTAATCGGATGATGGAAACATTCTCCTCCATCTGGATTTAGTCCACAAAAATTATAACACAACATATGTTCGTCAATCCATTCATTCAATCGCTCTCTCGCTGTTATATAACTATGAAAAGACATCACAGGCGTTTCTGATTCATCATAAGGAACAATTTTATAATTAATAATCCCTTTTTCATCCGTAAACCAATCAATACTGTGCGTAAAAACCGATTTCTTTCTCGCACGATTATATTTGGTCCGATGTTTTTTTATTTCTTCCGATTCAAATAACAAAGCAATTAATTCACTCCCCGTTTTTACAAAATCAACATCAGTCAATTCAAACAACATTTTTTTGGCTCGTGCATCCTGATTATTAAAATGCGCCACTGCCCTACCCCACATATTATTACTTTTCCCTATATAAATAATGGAACCATCTTTATCCAGAAAATAATAAACACCCGTTTCTTCCGGCAATCTTTTCAGCACATACAATTTGATTTTATCAACGCGGGTTGTATTTAAATTAGAAATATCCTGGCGTCTATAAGTTGCATGTTCACTTTTCTTTTGCAAAAGCATATCAAAAAGTTTTGCAGTGGCGACGGCATCTCCTTCTGCACGATGTCGTGCATCATTATCAATTCCTAAATCTTCACAAAGCGGACCAAGCGAATATGTTTTTCTTCCAGGAATTAATTTTCTGCTTAGCTTAACTGTGCACAATTGATCTCGCGTATAATTATAGCCTAGCGATTTAAATTCCTTCTTCACGAATGAATAATCAAAACCAACATTATGGGCCACAAAAATCATCCCTTCTGTCATCTCCACTATTTTTTTTGCCACCTCAAAAAACTTAGGGGCTTTCTCCACCATCTCATCATCAATTCCAGTCAAACGAGTAATCATTTGAGGAATTCGTTGCTCAGGATTAATAAGGGTTGTGAATTTGTCGACCACTGTTAATCCATCATGAATGAGGATACAAATTTCTGTGATTTTGCTTTTTTCTGCGCTTCCTCCGGTGGTTTCTATATCGATAATTGCAAACATTCTTAGTAAAGTTAATACTTCGTTAAATGAAAATTACTAGCATAGGTACTTTTTGCTAAAAGTAAGTTCTGAGTTTCCTTTAGGGACTAATTATATATGAGGAACGAGGCTTTCTTTAGGGTCGTTTTGGCATGTGGATTCCACGGATTCCACAGAGCGTTCGTAGATTTCTTCGGAGGTCTCAAGTCTTTTTTCAGTACTTTTGGTATTCAAAATAAAAACTCAAAATTAAGTCCGTGGCAAAGCATACAACAAAAGAAATCAACCATATTTTTGACAGTTTTTTAAAACTTCGTGTACTGATTATCGGTGACGTAATGATTGATAATTATGTATGGGGAAAAGTATCGCGAATTTCGCCTGAAGCTCCTGTACCAATAGTCTCTGTAGTTCGTAAAGAACAACGCTTAGGCGGTGCAGCAAATGTTGCTTTAAATGTTCAGGCGCTTGGGGCAATTCCTATTCTTTGTTCTGTAATCGGTCCAGACGCAGAAGGAAAACATTTTCTTGAAATGCTTGCGGAACAAAAACTTTCTCCAAAAGGAATTTTAAAAAGTCGTGATCGCATTACTACAGTAAAAACACGTGTACTTGGAAATAATCATCAACTTCTGCGAATTGATGAAGAAATTGATTCCGATATAACAGATCAAGAGACGGATATTTTCTTGAAAAATATTTCTTACCTCATTGATACTCAAAAAATCGATGTTATTATTTTTGAAGACTACGATAAAGGTTTGATTACAGAAACATTGATTCGAGGAGTAGTTCGTCAAGCAAAAAAATTAGGTGTTCCGGTTGTGGTGGATCCAAAGAAGAAACATTTCATGAATTACCAAGGTGCAACTTTGTTCAAACCTAATTTGAAAGAATTAAAAGAAGGTTTAAAAACAGAATTTGATCACAGCAGCGAAAAACAATTAGCAAAAGCTGTGGATGCCTTAAAAACAAAACTCAAAATTGATCTCGCGATGATCACTTTGTCGGAACACGGAATTTATATTCATGGTCGACATGTGAAAAAACGTTTGCCTGCTCATTATCGAAATATTTCTGATGTTTCTGGTGCAGGAGATACTGTAGTAAGTGTTGCTGCGCTTTGTCTTGCAGCAGGGCTTAAACCAGAAATGATTGCAGAGATTTCTAACATTGCAGGTGGACTTGTTTGCGAAAGTGTTGGAGTCGTACCGATAGATAAAGAGCAGTTGTATGAGGAAGTGGTGAGTTTATTGGTAAAAAAATAAACAATGGCATCATTGGTCTTTGATTCGCAAGTAGGATTAATTGAAATCAAGGGAACCGAGGAAATTATTTCATATGCCGAGTTTATTGATAAAGCCCCATTACCTACTTTAGAAAAAATTCCGCATCTATTGATGGATGCAAAAAGACAATTGCTAGAATATTTTTCAGGCTCACGAAAAATATTTGACCTCCCACTTCAGCAAGTAGGAACAGAATTTCAACAAAAAGTTTGGGCAGAACTTTGCAACATTCCATTCGGAGAAACCATTTCTTATCTTGAATTGGCAAAAAGATTAGGCGATGTAAAATGTATTCGCGCTGCCGGAACTGCAAATGGAAAAAATAAAATTGCAATTATTGTCCCTTGTCATAGGGTAATAGGAAGTGATGGAAGTTTAACAGGATATGCCGGTGGAATGCATCGAAAAGATTGGTTGCTTCGCCATGAAGGCGGTTGGCCAAAATCAGAACAACTTTCAATGTTTTAGATTAAATCAAATTGATTAATTAAAATCAATCTCATTCATCAAAATCCACAATTCATCTTTTAGCTTCTGTAGATTTTTTCCAGAGTGGGAGGAAAAAATGACATAAGGGATTTTGTATTTTTTTGCAAACTTCTTCTCTACATCTTTTTGCAATGCCTCGAATAATTCTTCATCGAGCATATCTGCTTTTGAAATCGCAAGCATTCTTTTTTTCTGAAGAAGTTCTGGATTGTATTCCTCTAATTCATTGACCAACACTTTATAATCTGCAACAATATCATTGCTATCCGCAGGAATCATAAATAACAAAACAGAATTTCTTTCAATATGGCGAAGGAAACGAACGCCCAAACCTTTTCCGCCTGCTGCACCTTCAATAATTCCAGGAATATCAGCCATTACAAACGAACGATCTTCACGGTATTTTACAATTCCTAAATTCGGTACTAAGGTTGTGAATGGATAATTAGCAATTTCAGGTTTAGCAGCTGACACTACAGAAAGCAAAGTTGATTTTCCTGCATTCGGAAATCCCACTAAACCAACATCAGCTAATAATTTTAATTCGAGAACTTTCCATTCTTCTTTTGCTTCCCCACCAGGTTGAGCAGTTCTAGGTGTTTGATTTGTTGGTGTTGCGAAATATGCATTTCCTTTTCCGCCACGTCCACCTTCAACAATAATAAATTCCTGTCCATCATCTGAAATTTCACATACAATTTCATTTGTTTCGAAATCTCTAGCAATTGTACCCAATGGAACATCAAGATATTCATCCTTACCATTTGCACCACTCATGTTTTGTCTTCCACCTTTTTCTCCGTCGGTTCCAAGTACATGTTTGCGGTATTTCAAATGGATTAAAGTCCACAAATTTCTATTTCCTCTCAAAATGATATGACCACCGCGTCCACCATCACCACCATCAGGTCCGCCCTTTGCTGTTTGCGCTGTACGCATTAAATGTATGGATCCGCCACCTCCTTTTCCGGAGCGACAACAGATTTTTACATAGTCAACAAAATTTGAATCAGCCATGGTGAGATTATCTTAAAACAACTATTTTTTTGGTGTGCGAATTACGAATGAAATCGAAAAGTTACAAAATTGTTAGGAAGAGACTTTTCGAGCATTTATTATTTCATTGCGCTAATTAAAGCGCGTCAATTATTTTACATAGGTTGTTGAATATACTTTCAATTTCACCAACTCCATTGATAGTTTGAAGTCGTCCTTGCTTTTCATAATGCGGAAGAACATGAACTGTTTTGGTAAAATATTCGGTAATTCTTTTTTCTAATTTTTCAGCTTCATCATCTGCGCGATTGGAAACCAATTTTCTTTTCGCAATTCGTTCTCGAATAACTGCTTCCGCAACATCTAGAGCAATTACAGCGTGAATTGCAGTACCCGACTGCTTCATAAATTCATCCAAAGCATCGCATTGCGCAACGGTACGTGGAAAACCATCAAATAAAAATCCTTTTGCATCAGGTGTTTTATCGATTTCATTTTTCAGCATTTCAATTGTGATAGAATCGGGAACAAGTTCTCCGCTATTCATAATGTCTTTCACACGTTTTCCAAGCTCGGTGTTATTGGCGGCATGCCAACGGAAAATATCACCAGTAGCAATATGAACAAATCCATATTTCTCAATCAGCTTTTCAGATTGCGTTCCTTTTCCTGCGCCGGGAGGTCCAAATAAAATGATGTTATGCATGGGGGAATGGTGTAATTATTACTTGCGCACTATTTTTCTTTAATGACAAATATATCTCGGAGATTTCTTCCTAGACCATTATAATCGAGTCCGTATCCGACAATAAAATCATTTGCAATTTCGATGCCGATATATTGAATTTTAAAATCCTTTTTAAATACTTCAGACTTGAATAAAAAAGAAGCTACTGAAACAGATTGTGGTCGCTGAGAATTTACTTGATCCAAAATATGTTCAATTGTTTTTCCGGAATCAACAATGTCTTCTACAATAACTATGTTCCTTCCTTCCAGATCTTCGTTTAATCCAACTAATTCTTTAACAGCTACGGAACTTGTTCCATGATAAGAAGCCAATTTCACGAATGAAACTTCGCAAGGTCCATTAAAATTACGGACAAGATCTGCCGCAAAAATAAAAGAGCCATTGAGCACGACAAGGAAAAGCGGATTTTTTCCTTTCATATCAATACTGATCTGATCAGCAACACGCTTTACTGCTCCGAGAATTTTTTCTTCAGAAATATAAGGTACAAAGGTCTTATCGCCCAGTTGAATAGATTCCATAATTGTGCTGCAAAAGTACGGAAAAAACCAGATCTTTAGAATTAATAAGGGCTGAAAGGATTTATTCCAATCAGCCCTTATTTTAAAATAATTGATTATTTAATTTGTCTTCACCATTTTCTTTGTATCAATAATTTTTCCATCCGCAACAAGCGCATAAGTATATATTCCCGTGCTTAAATCATTTGCGAAAACATTCAATTGTCCAACACCACGATTTTCAAGATCAACTGCTTTGATTAGTTTTCCCTGCGCATCATAAAACAATATTTGGGCTTTCACAACATCTTGCGTTAATGAATAATTGATAGTCGTTTGTTCGGCAAATGGATTTGGAACATTTTGTTCTAATACAATTGAAACTGCGTTTGTAAGTGTAACATCAGTTTGATTTGCCTGTGGATTTTGCGTTCTCGCATTTGAAGCGCAACAGGTATTCATTTGGGTTCTTAGGGAATCAATAGTTATATTTTGTTGCTGCATTCCCCTTATCAAAATTGCGATGAATGCATTATAATTAAGGGTCTTATAGGTCACTGCAGGATTCAAAACCTGATTTGTTGAATCGTAAATTGCTGGCTTCGTTGTAATGTTGACAAGTTCTGGTAAGATAGTCATTACATCCTGCGCTATTAAACCATACTGTCTTTGACTACCAAAACGCATCCCGTAAATATTATTAGTGTCTAGGAAATATGTTTTGGGTTGCAACTGTTCAATTAACCCCAAAGCATTAGATATTGTATCAATATTGGTTTTGAACATTTGATCAGAAGTAATTACATTATTGATTCCTGAAAGATTTCCATTGAATAAAACATCTCCCTGAAAAATCGCTGCATAATTCAAAGCACTTCCATTCGCAGCTTCTGCATATACACCAACATTTTCGGTACCAGCCCCGATAGCACTGAAAAAACCACCATAATTTATAGCCGTTCCAGAACTTGTTGAACCCAAAGGAACATTTCCAAAAACGCCAATATTTTCTGCATTCCCGTTAAATGCACTACCACTCACTCCAATATTTGCTTTGCTGATTAAATTATTTGAATTTCCAGTTACGCCAATTCCAGTAACAGAAGGATTGTTGAGAGAAAAAATTCTTGCTGCAAAGGAATTCTCAATTAAAGTAGTCGCAGGAAAGGGAACATTGGTTGCATCCATTTCAAATGATCCACCAATTCTTTCTATATTATTGAAAACATAAAATTTTGTTGAAAGGACTAATGGTATTGGCTGACCATATGAAGTTCTGTTTGTTCCAACAACTGGCGCTGCTAAATCAATGTATTGAATATTAAATCCATTCTGCGGTATTTCACGGTTGCTTAATAGCTGGCCAGGATTTCCTGGTTGCGCAATGTTTTGGCCGAATGCAACAAAATTAGGTGTGAGTGTACTTACTGTTGTTCCATTATGAGCACCAACCAATGCATTTGCTGAGCCACCTGGCACCAATATTACATCACCATTTGCATTTACAGAGAGTACATTTCCACTTGCAACATTTGGAGTATTTGGCGAACTCGCATTCAAATTTGTAAAACGCAATCCACTACTTCCTCCGGCAACAGTTGTAGCGCCAGAAGAATTTACTTCGAGCGTTTGTGTTGGGTTGATTGAGTTTTGAAGAGGCCCGTATAAATTTACTTGTGGATCACCACCAATACCAGTATACATTACAGTGCTGAAAGCGGTTAAAGAAAATGGAGAAATTCGCATCGCCTCTAAGCCATTTGTAGAAGCGGGACCTGTTGCAGTTGCGGGGTTTTGAAGCTGTGTAAAAATAAAACGAAAATTATCAGGACCAAATGGTGTGGGATTAGCAACATTATCACCCCAATTGATTACGGCATCCATTCTATCAGCAGGTCCAGGAGGGAAAGCACCACCGGGATCTTCATTCTTCAAACCCACATACATATTATCACTGCTTGCACACATAAAAGTTCCTACATCCATCCATTTTCGTTGACCGCCTGTTGGCCCCGTTGGTGCATCCAATCCAAGATTCAACATCGCAATTGGATTTGCAATAGGAGCATAATTTGCACCATAGCTGATATTTACTTTAGTTGCATTCGGTTGTTGAACTCCAATTTGATTTCCGAAGCCCTGTGTAATATGCACACGTTCCTGCGTAACAAAGAACGGTGCAGCACCAGCAGTATTGAAATACATATCTCCTCGGGAGGATTGCTGAATTACATTGTTGGAGAGTGCAGGAACTACTAAAGAGAATTTTTCATTTG
>JBBRYH010000039.1:0-35649 GCA_038237845.1 Bacteroidia bacterium | reverse complement strand
TACCAAATTACCAGATTACTAGATTACCATATCTCTCCATGCACGCAATAGAACCTTTTTTTAATTGGCGACATTTATATATCGGAGAGGAAGATGAAAAATCTCCTTTTTTCGGAAGAGAATATAGCGAGTTTGAATTTACAAATCATGTTTACAATTATTTGATCCATCCACAGTGGGATGATTTTGGTACAGAAACACTTTACATGAAAATTATTTTCATGGATTACGAATCAAAGTTTTGTGTGATTGAATTTATTGGTGAATGGAATGACGCTTTGAATAATGATATCATGCTTTTGAAACGTGATATCATTGAGGAATTACAATTACATGGTATAAATAAATTTATTCTCATTGGAGAAAACGTTTTGAACTTTCATTATTCAGACGATTCCTATTATGAAGAATGGTATGAAGAAGTAGAGGACCCCGAAGGGGCAGGCGGCTGGATTGCAATGATAAATTTTCAACCACATGTATTAGTGGAAATGAAAAAAGCTAGAATTGATTGGTATGTGAATTGGGGCGGTGAATTAGATGAATTACCCTGGAGAACCTACTCCCCTCTTCAGCTTTTAAAAGTGGTAGACGATATAATAAGAAAACGATTAGCATAAAGAATTATGAAATTAACAGCTTTAAAAAGAATTGTTTTTGGCGGACATCAAGGTGGTGTATACGGATTAGCAGAAGGTGCTAGTCCTGAAATTATTTTCAGTGGCAGCAGTGATAAATTTGTTGGGGCTTGGAATATCAAAACTGAAAAGCAGGAAGAATTTGCAATTGAATTTCCTTCTCCTGTTTATGGACTGAAGTATAATGCTGAAAAAAATATTTTATTTGCAGGAACAGGCAATGGAACCTTTCACGAAATTGATGTGCTTTCAAAATCCATTACCCATTCCCATCAATTACACACCGGACAAATTTTTGACATTGCCCATTCAAAAAAACATGGTTTGATTTTCACAGCAAGTGCAGATGGAACGTTTTCTGTTTTGAGAGATTCAGATTATTCATTGGTAAAACAATTAAAAATCACAGCAGAAAAAGTACGTGGATTTGCCATGAGTCCGGATGAAAATTTAGTAGCAATAACCTGCGGCGATGGAAACATTAAAATTTTCGCATTGCCACAAGTGGAAGAAATTCATTCTTTCCTTGCGCACACCATGGCAACAAATACGGTTGCATGGCATCCGGAAGGAAAATATTTATTGAGTGGCGGCAGAGATGCCCATCTTAATATCTGGGACGTAAATAATAATTTCGAATCGATCAAATCGATACCAGCCCATAACTTTGCTTTGTATCACATTGCATTTTCTCCTGACAAGAAATTATTTGCAACGGCAAGCAGAGATAAATCGATGAAGATCTGGGATGCGGAAACATTTGAATTATTATTGCGTTGCGGAAAAGATGGAGTGGATGGACATAAGAATTCTGTGAATAGATTAGCGTGGAATAAACTGGGATTGATTTCAGGAGCAGATGATCGGTCTTTGATTGTTTGGGATGTCAATTATTGAAAAAACTATTCAATTACAAACGAGTAACTTCAAGTCATTAATTTATCTTGGCTTCGATTATTCATTCGTTTGTTAGAAAAGTTTATGAAAGGCTTCATGTACATTCTCCTGTGCTCAAATGACCAATATTATACTGGAAGCACAAAGTATCTTGAATTACGATTACAACAACATCAAAACGGAGAAGGCGCGAACTTTACAAAAAAACATTTACCTGTCAAATTGGTTTATTACGAAGAATTCTCACGAATAGATCATGCATTCTATCGGGAGAAACAGATTCAGGGTTGGAGCAGAAAGAAAAAAGAAGCTTTAATCAAAGGAGAATTACACAAATTGCCAGAATTGTCACGATCCAAAAACATTGTATCCCCTGCCCCTTCGACAAGCTCAGGGGCCGATGATCCACTTTGAATTTTATGCAATAATCGGACTCTGAGCTTGAGGCCCCTGAGCTTGTCGAAGGGGCCTATAGAAGGGGCCTTACTTCAATTCCCAAACTCACTCAAAAACTTAATTCTCACCAAACGAATTTCTTCTTGTGTAAAATCTTCTTCACCTAATTCGTCTACCGCTTCTTCTAAAGAATCAGATTCTGATTCTTTGAAATAATTCATTATATCTTCCTGTCTATCAGCATCCATCATATCATCGATATAATAACTGATATTCACTTTTGTTCCAGAAAGAACAATGGTTTCAATTTCATGAATCAAATCATCCAACTTCAATCGTTTTGCTGCGGCAACATCTTCCAGATTTAATTTACGATCGATGCTCTGAATGATGTGAACTTTTAATCCGGATTTATTGATGATTGATTTGACTAATAAATCCTGCTGACGATCGATTTCATTTTCTTCAACGTATTTCGCAATAAGATCAATAAAAGGTTTACCGAATTTTGCAGCTTTCCCTGGACCAACACCAGTAATGCGCGTCATCTCCTCCATGTTGATCGGATATTGAATCGCCATTTCATCCAATGAAATTTCCTGAAAAATTACATAAGGCGGAAGTGCTTTTTGTTTGGCAACTTGTTTCACCAGATCTTTTAACATCTGAAATAAAACTGGATCAGATCCTGCTCCGGTTTTTCCGCCTTCGATATCATCATCATCATCGCTTTCTGCACCTTCATAATCATGATCACGCGTAACAAAAATCGGCGTTGGATTTTTCAAAAATGCTTTGCCTTCTTTTGAAACTTTCAGCAAACCATAATTATCAATATCCTTTGTTAGAAAACATTCTAGCAAAGCAGTACGGATTACTGATGTCCAATGTGCAACATCTTTTCCTTCTTCTTCACCTTTTCCAAACTCATCCAACTCATCATGTTTATAAGAACTGATCATTGGTGTAACTTCTCCCATCAGAAGTTGTATAATATGGCTTGTCTTGAATTTTTCTTTTACTGCTAATACTGCTTCAATTGCTAAAACAACATCAGCCGTTGCGTCAATTTTTGTTTTCGGATGATTGCAGTTATCACAATTCTTGCAGGATTCTTCTGTGTATGATTCACCGAAATAATGCAATAAAACTTTTCTTCTACATGCAGATGATTCTGCGAATGCAACTGTTTCCAACAATAATTGTTTTCCGATTTCCATTTCTGCAACCGGTTTACCCTTCATGAATTTCTCCAACTTCTGAATATCTGCATAGGCATAAAACGAAAGACACTGCCCTTCTCCTCCATCACGACCAGCTCGTCCTGTCTCTTGATAATAACCTTCTAATGATTTTGGAACATCATGATGAATAACAAAACGAACGTCTGGCTTATCAATTCCCATTCCGAATGCAATTGTTGCAACAATCACATCAATTTCTTCCATCAAAAAATCATCTTGTGTTTTTGCACGTGTGGCAGCATCAAGACCTGCATGATAGGGCAAAGCTTTTATTCCATTTACCTGAAGAAACTCTGCAAGTTCCTCCACTTTTTTTCTGCTCAAACAATAGATGATTCCAGATTTTCCAGTGTTCTTCTTAATGAACTTCACAATCTCTTTCACCACATTCACTTTCGGACGAACTTCATAATAAAGATTCGCGCGATTAAAAGAAGACTTGAAAATATTTGCTTCCGTCATGGCAAGATTCTTTACGATATCCTGTTGCACTTTCGGAGTTGCAGTTGCTGTTAATGCAATAATCGGAACTGTACCAATTGCTTCGATGATGGTTCTTAAGCGACGATACTCCGGACGGAAATCGTGGCCCCATTCCGAAATACAATGCGCTTCATCAATTGCAAAAAATGAAATTTTTATTTCTTTGAAAAAATTTACATTTTCTTCCTTGGTCAATGATTCCGGAGCGACGTAAAGTAATTTTGTTTTTCCTGAAGTAATATCTTTTTTAACCTGAAGTATTTCTGCTTTGTTTAGGGACGAGTTCATGAAATGCGCAATGCCATCATCATTTCCATGATTACGAATTGCATCGACTTGATTCTTCATTAAGGCGATTAGTGGAGATACAATAATGGCTACACCTTCTGACATTAACGCTGGCAATTGGTAGCACATTGATTTTCCGCCACCAGTTGGCATGATGACAAAAGTGTCTTTCCCTTCGAGCACACTCTTGATAATATCTTCCTGATGACCTTTGAATTTATTAAATCCAAAGTATTTTTGCAACTGGTCCTTTAATGTAAGGCTCTCAGTATCAATAGTTTTCATTCATTAACTTGTAAAGTGGGAGAATAACTTGCTTTTTATAGCTTAGTAAAGATATAATGAATTTTTCTTTCATTCACCAGATATTCGTCAGTTTTTTTCACAATTCTACGAATAGAAGATTTTTAACGACAAAAGATATTTTCGTTTGCGAATGATAGCCGTTAAAGAAATAATGTAGAAAAATCTATTGAATTAATGGTTACAATCTTTGAATTATAATAACTTACAACTCTTAAACCTCTACCATGAAAAGACTTCTTATTTTATCATTGCTTTGTATAACATCTAAACTGTTCGCACAAGCCCCAACTCAAATAAAATATCAAGGAATTGCACGTGACGCACTCGGTATTGTAATTGCAAACGGAACCATTATTGTTCAATTCGACATGCACACAATTACTCCAACAGGAATAATTGTTTGGACAGAATCACATACAGGAGTTACTACCAATCAATTTGGTTTGTTCAGTATAAATATGGGATCTATAAATCCTATTACTCCATCCTTATTCGGAGCTGGTTCAGAATACATGGAAGTCTCTGTTGATTTCGGATCTGGATTAACAAGTATGGGAACTTCGCAATTACTTTCTGTTCCATACGCGTTGTATGCTGAGACAACCGGAAGTTCTGCGCCTGGTCCAACTGGTGCTACTGGTCCAGCAGGAGTCGCAGGTCCTTCTGGTCCTAGTGGAGATCCTGGTGTTGCAGGTATTACTGGATTAACAGGCGCCACAGGTTCTAATGGTGCGACAGGATTAACAGGAGCTACAGGTGCAAATGGTGCAACAGGATTAACAGGAGCGAATGGTGCAACTGGAGTTGCAGGAGCAACAGGTGCTGTTGGAGCTACTGGATTAGCAGGCGTGAATGGTGCAACTGGTGTTGCTGGACCATCAGGTGCGAATGGAGCTGCGGGACCAACAGGACCATCAGGTGCGAATGGAGCTGCTGGACCAACAGGACCATCAGGTGCGAATGGAGCTGCGGGGGTAACTGGAGCTGCGGGACCAATAGGTGCGAATGGCGCTACAGGAGTAACTGGAGCAACTGGAGTTGGTTCGGGTGGAGAATATGCTTATATATATAATTTGAGTGCGCAATTTGTTACACTTGGAAGTGCAGTAACATTCGATTCAAATGGATTACTTTCTTCAGGTATTACACATAATCCTGGATCATCATTTATTTTCGTAAACATTTCTGGAATATATTCCATTCAATACACTGCAGCTGCATTGCAGACGAATCAATTTTCTATTTATGTGAATGGTGTTTCAACTGCGGGTTCGCGTTATGGAGAAGCAACAACAAATTCTCAGAATTCAGGAAGAGTGATCGTGAGCCTTTCGGTTGGTGATGTAATACAATTGAATAATACTGGTTCAGCTGGAAGTACTAATCTAAATGCAAACATTGCTGGATCACTAGCCGCAGTGAATGCTTCGATCCTGATCACAAAACTTAATTAAAAGAACGCTTTTTTATGCGTGTTGCCGCCATCGTTCCCGCTTACAACGAATCACACGCCATCAAAAATGTCGTTGAAGATTTAGTTGCCGCTGGAATTTCGTCGGGAATAAATATTACAGTTGTTGTGGTGAATGATTGTTCAAAAGACAATACGGGTGAAATTATAGATCAGCTTCCTTGTATTGCGCTTCATCTTCCTGTAAATCTCGGAATAGGTGGTGCTGTACAAACAGGTTATAAATTCGCATTCGAAAATAATTTTGATTACGCCATTCAGGTTGATGGTGATGGACAACACCCTGCCATGGAAATTCCAAAAATAGTAGCAGGTGCAATTGCAAATAATTGGGATGTTACCATCGGATCTCGCTTTCTTACTAAAGAAGGTTTTCAATCTTCAGGAATGCGAAGGGCCGGAATAAAATATTTTTCTCGTTTAAATAAACTTCTCACTGGTTTCAAAATTCATGATACCACTTCGGGATTTCGATTGCTGAATAAAAAAGCTTTAGAAATTGTAAACGAATATTATCCTGATGAATATCCTGAACCGGAAGCCATAGTTTTATATTCTAAAAATAAACTTTCAGTAGGCGAAGTGCAAGTGGAAATGCGCGAGCGACAAGGAGGCGTTTCCTCCATTAATTCAGTTGGGGCGATTTATTATATGGGAAAAGTAACACTAGCTTGTTTATTCTCCAGTCTAAGAAGAACTTCCTGAAAACAATTCTTAAACTGATTTTGTAAAAAAATTAATCCATCAAAATAAATTTGGTCTTCATATTCGAATCTCTCGTTCAACTAGTATATCCTATAAATCAATTATTTTTCCCATTCAAATTAAAAACTTGAACAAAATAATTGCATTTGTTTAATCTACACATCAACAAAACACCTCTTTTAAAACACATATTTTTTTTCCTAAAACTGATAAAAAACTGCGGCAATTGCTAAATATGTGCAAATACATGTTTATCTTTATTAAAATTATTCCCCCTCATGAAAAATTTCGTTTTTGCCAGTGCGATAGCTATAGTTTTTGTCTTTATGTTTTCGTGTACACACGAAGCAATTCTTCCTGAACAACAAGTAAGTTTTGCAACAGATGTTTATCCAACCATTTTAAGTGGCTGTCTTCATTCCGGCTGTCATGATACCTTAGCCAATCAAACTTTTTCTTTGATCAATTATGATGATGTTGTAAATCATGTTAATCCAGGAAAACCAAAAGACAGTAAAATTTATCAGGTAATTAGTGGCACTGGTGAAGAATTTATGCCTAAAGCCCCCTATCCTGCATTAACAGACAGGCAAATTAAATTGATTTATATCTGGATCGGACAAGGAGCAAAAAACAATTAAGTTTATGAAGAAAGTATTTTTTATAAGCGGTTTAATCCTACTCGCTTTTGCAGGTTGTTATAAAGATAAAGTTGCTGAATTATATCCTGGTGCTGGATTATTTACACCCTGTGATACCACTTCTAATCCTTCTTTTCAAACGCATATCGTTCCGATAATACAGAATTACTGTATCGGCTGTCACAATGGTCCGAATGGTTCTGGTCAAGCTGATTTCACAAACTACGCTGGAGTTTATGCATGGTCAAGCGGAGGGGTTTCAAGCGCGATAGTTGGAAATACATGGCACACACCAACCTATAATCCAATGCCACCAAGTTTTCAATTGGATAGCTGTCAGTTAAAACTTATTTATAACTGGGTCAACAACGGAGCACCAAATAATTAATTCTTCCTCATGAAACATATTTTCTCTTTCCTCTTTTTCATTTTCTCAGCAACACTTATTGCCCAAGTTGATGACATGCAGCGAATGTCAGATAGTCTTGATGCATTAAATAAACCTACACATGAATTTACAGGAGCAAGTTTCAAAGGAACGGCACTAATAAATTTTCCAACTATTGAAACGGTTGGTGTTCGTGGATTGGATTTTAGAATTGCCCATCGTTTCGGCGATTTTAATTCAGGGGCGTATAATGCTTTTGGTTTAGATGGCGGTGCTTGTATTCGTTTGTCTTTCGATTACGGAATTACTTCTTGGCTTTCTGTTGGCATTGGAAGAACTTCTGTGGATAAATTGGCTGACTGCTCTTTTAAACTGCGCGCACTGCGTCAAACTACAGACAACGAAATGCCAATTTCTGTTACTATACAATCCGGATTGAATTACACGTTTATGCATGATCCGAATAAAGCTATTTCAGGTATAGACAAATACAAGTATCCTGCTGATCGTATTTCATATTCTAATGCAATTATAATTGGACGTAAATTTTCAGAACGCTTTTCAATTGAATTAAACGGATTTTATGTGCACTACAATCTCGTTGAATATGCCAGAGATAAAAATGACATTTTTGCAATTGGATTTTCAGGCCGTTACAAGGTTACAAAACATCTTGCTATAACATTTGAGTACGCATACACTGCACCAAAATATTATTCGCCCGTTGGTACTCCAAATTATGGCAAATTTCACAATCCTATCGGAGTTGGTATTGATATGGAAACAGGTGGACACGTTTTCCAATTGCATTTTACAAACCAATTCGGAATGAATGAAGCGCAATATATTCCGTATACCACTAGTGATTTTGTTAAAGGCGGCATTCGTCTTGGATTTAATATTTCACGTGTTTTTGCAATGGGTCACAAGGGACCAAATCAATATTAAATTTGATTTCAGAATTTGATTCCCTCCAATTCAAATAGAATGAATAATTCCACCATTGTAATAATTCTATTTTCGTTAGGGATTTTTGCTGTAACATCCAGCTTTGATACTCTTGACAATGATGGAAAAGCAGGTAGAACAGGATCGCCAGGCGAGAGCACTTGTAACATTACATGTCATACAGGTTTTATTTTAAATGATGGTACTGGATCAATTACAATAACTTCTCCGAATAACCCTACTTGGGAATATTTTCCAGGAGATACTTTCGATATTGATGTAACAGTTACACGTTTGGGCAATTCATTGTTTGGTGTAGACGTCGAATGTCTTACCGCAATTAGTCCTCAACAAAACGCTGGCACTATTATAATTACAAATCCAACTACAATGACATTTAAGACTAATACAGTCTCTTCTGTTATTAGGAAAAACTTAGTACATAAACTTAATGGAGGCATTGCAACAAATTCCAAAACATTTTCATTTAAATGGGTTAGTCCAAACACAGATATTGGCCCGGTTACCTTTTACGCAACGGGAAATGCCGCAAATGGCAATAACTTAACTTCTGGTGATCATATTTACAAAACTTCACAAGTTCTAACTCCTGCAGTAGGAGCAAACATTTACAAACCCAGTACAAAAGAAGGTTTCAGTATTTTCCCAAATCCTGCGCACGACAATATTTCTATTTTATGTAATGTCGTTGCAGGAGAAAAAGTTTCTGTTCAATTGATTTCAATTGATGGGAAAATTGTTTCCATTTTAAATGAAACTATTTCAGATGGAATTCCAATGAATCTTAAATTAGCATTGCCAGACGCATTGCCACAGGGAATATATCTTGTTCAATTAATTCATGGAAATTCAACTGACTCACAGCGAATTATTATTGAGTAAGAAACAATCTATTGCTTGACTAAAATGCCTCTATTACGAGGCATTTTTTATTTTACCAAAAGTTCAGCAACTTTTTTATCGATTGGATAGGTCAGCATTTCCGGTGTCAATTCGGAAAGAGAAACCCAACGAAATAACTGTGCACCATTTATTTCTTCAATAAAATCAAATGCCTTTTTTGCAGTTGAAATTTTTTCCGGATGAGGAATAATTACTTTATAGTAAATACTAATCATCTGATCATCTTCACGAAAAGCAGAGGCCACAAAAAAATCCGTAGTATAAAAATGTTCTGATGCTAATACTTCTTGGTTAAGTTCTTCCCTTAATTCTCTGTGTAGTGTTTCCATCAATCCTTCCCCCCACTCGTTTCCGCCGCCGGGAAATTTTGTCATTCGAGTTCCAACCATAAATTCATCCGTAAGTAATATTTTACCTTCGTGAATTATCAATGCATAAACTCTGACATTATATCTTTTCATTATTCTGTTGGTAGTTTTCCCGCTTGAACAAAACGTGTTACCGGATATCGGTTGTATGTTTTTTCCATATAAGGAGATCGGAAATAAATAAAATACAATTGTGCAAAATGGTCGTGTGCAAAAGCTGTATCAGATTTTTGTTTTTCAAGTAATTCTGCTTTTAATAATGGATCAGCTTTTAATAAACTATCTGCCTTTTCTTCAAAAATATAATCACTGAACCATTCTTTTTGCTGAAGAATTCCATCAAAGAAATTCCATGCAAAAAAACTGTCACCACCTTCAGGCTCCAAGGTTTCAACAATGTAACGATTGGAAGATTGATTCGTTTGCACAACATAATCGCCTTTATAATATTGAATATTCTGAGTTGAGTTCCGCACCTTCACATTTCTATGTAGGTAATGCGACTCATAAGGCGTTTCACCTGATTTATATTCTTCAATGTAATAGGCATCAACTGTTAACATTGTATCCTTTGTCAAACGTTCCATCGCAATCTGATTCCATTCAAATCTTTCTATGACTTTTGAATAGGCCTGAGGAATAATATAATATTCAGGAGCCGTTACAGTTGTCGTTGAATTATAGGTATTGAAATACTTAACAATTTTAGTGAATGGTTTACTTCTGTCATAATACAATCTTTGTTGTCCCGAAATTTCAGACAATTTGTGTTTTGCTTCAAATCCTCTAAAACTGATCCATTCAAATTGTGTTGTATCCAATTGCCAATTCAACGGAAAAATATTTTGTGTGCTCACATTTGTATTCGCATCATTATGAATCATATTAATTTCGTTACCTCGTTCTTTACAAAAAGTGATTACAGAAGAAAGAAAATCATACGTTGCCCAAACACGATCATTGTAAGGTTTCCACATATGCGTTTCCGTTACAAAACTGATACAGTTAAAAAGCGATGCGTAGCCCGTTGAGAATCGAGGTGTTTCCATAAATCCGACAATACCGGACTCAGGCGTTTCTTCTAAGGATTCGACATAGGGGCACATGTCATACTTTTTTATTTTCATAGATGAATAAAGTGCCGGAACCATTTCTTTATCCATAAATTCAGAAACAATAAAATTCATTTTGCTTCTTTGTGTTTCAATGAGTGTCATTACATATTGATAATCGGCGCCATCAGAAACATGCGTGTCAATAAAAACATCAGGATTCCATAGGCGTAAAACTTTCTCCAATGAAATTGTATTCATTGCATCGCATTTGATAAAATCCCGATTCAAATCAAGATTTTTTGCATTACCTCGAAAACCATATTCCTCCGGACCATTTTGATTCGCACGGCTTGTGGAACTTCTGTTGAGACAACCATCCACATTATAAATCGGTATAATACAAATCAAGACATTATCTGGAAGCAACTCTGGATGCGAAAGAAATGATTTGACGAGTTCAATACAAGCATCTA
Organism: Bacteroidia bacterium; assembly: GCA_038237845.1. GTDB lineage: Bacteria > Bacteroidota > Bacteroidia > Palsa-965 > Palsa-965. The sequence goes on along the minus strand of JBBRYH010000039.1, from coordinate 24,424 downwards.
CTCCATCGGGTTCGCCAGGATGAATTCCATTGTTGATGAATATTTTTGTTTTTCCATTAGCATTAGAAGGATCGAATTTCCCATCTTTAGAAATAACAAGTAGATGCAAGGGCTTTCCAATGTCTGTAGTTCCACAAATACCAAATTGCATGATTTTACTTCCTTTTGTAAGATCAGTATAGGTTGAAATAATCTGATCGTAAGTTGGAGTGGTTGTAAATACTTTTCGCTTTTCCTTTTGAGCGTTCAAAAAAAACGGAAAAAGGAAAAGTAGGCAAAGAAATGTTTTTACGAGCTTTGGATGCATATACGAATGTAATGCTAAAATCAAATGGAAGAAACTGTTAATGTTGAACGGTGATATTAGATGATATAAAAAACGTGAGCTTCTTTAGTTCACGTTTCCTATTTGTTTCCACAATTCGTTCTATTTACTCAGGTACAGATTCCGCTCCGAATAAATCTGATGAAAATATTCATCGTTCAAATCATCAATGAAATAAATTGCTTCTCCGGTTGATTTCATTTCAGGACCCAATTCTTTTTGAACCTCAGGGAATTTCTCATAGGAGAAAACAGGAATCTTAATTGCATATCCAATTTTCTTCGGATTGAATTTAAAATCTTTCACCTTTTTAGTTCCTAGCATCAACTTAGTTGCATAATTCACATACGGTTCATCGTAGGCTTTAGCAATAAACGGAACCGTTCGTGAAGCGCGCGGATTTGCTTCAATAATATACACAACTTCGTTTTTAACTGCGAATTGAATGTTTAATAATCCAACAGTCTTCAAAGCAATGGCAATTTTCTTTGTGTGTGCTTTAATTTGTTCCAATACATTTTCAGAAAGATCAAAAGTTGGCAACACCGCAAACGAATCTCCTGAGTGAATTCCAGCCGGTTCAATGTGCTCCATGATTCCAATGATATAAACATCTTCACCATCACAAATAGCATCTGCTTCTGCTTCAATTGCATTTTCAAGGAAATGATCCAGCAATACTTTATTGCCAGGAATATCATTAAGCAATTTTACCACATGTTGTTCCAATTCCTGCTCATTGATAACAATCTTCATGTTTTGTCCACCTAAAACATAAGAAGGTCGAACCAACAATGGAAATCCTAATTCGCGTGACAATTCGATCGCTTGATCAGCGTCTTCAATGACACCGAATTTCGGATATGGAATATCATTAGCCTTCAGAAGATGAGAGAAACTTCCGCGATCTTCTGCAAGATCAAGTGATTTGTAATCGGTACCGATAATTTTAATTCCGTAACGTTCTAGTTTTTCTGCCAGCTTTAATGCTGTCTGTCCGCCAAGTTGTACAATAACACCCTCTGGCTTTTCATGAAGAATGATTTCATAAATATGTTCCCAGAAAACGGGCTCGAAATATAATTTATCCGCCACATTAAAATCAGTTGAAACCGTTTCAGGATTACAATTGATCATAATGGTTTCATAACCTTCTTCTTTCGCCGCTAACACACCATGTACGCAAGAATAATCAAATTCAATTCCTTGTCCAATTCGGTTTGGCCCTGATCCTAAAACAACAATTTTCTTTTTATCAGAACTTATTGATTCATTCTCATCTTCAAAAGTAGAATAGTAATAAGGTGTTCTTGCTTCAAATTCTGCAGCACAAGTATCCACAAGTTTGTAAACGCGTTTGATATTCATTTCATCACGACGTTTATTGAAGACCTCACTTTCCAAACAACGCAACAAATGCGCAATCTGACGATCAGCATAACCTTTTTGTTTTGCTTCATACATCAAATCGCGTGGAATAGTATGAATGGAATATTTTTCAATTTCCTTTTCTATCGCAGCTAGCTCTTCGATCTGATTTAAAAACCATGGGTCGACTCTCGTAAGTTTTTGAATGGTCTTAGGAGAAATTCCAAGTTTAATTGCATCGTAAATCATGAAAAGGCGATTCCAACTTGGGCGTTCCAATGCATTTAATAATTCTGCCTGATTTGTAATCTCTCTTCCATCAGCACCCAAACCATTTCGTTTTATCTCTAAACTCTGACATGCTTTTTGTAATGCTTCTTGAAAACTTCGTCCAATCCCCATTACTTCGCCAACAGATTTCATTTGAAATCCTAATTCACGATTTGCACCTTTGAATTTATCGAAATTCCAACGAGGAATTTTTACAATGACATAATCCAGTGTTGGCTCAAAATAGGCTGAAGTACTTTTTGTAATTTGATTTTCTAATTCATCTAAATTATATCCAATCGCAAGTTTAGAAGCGATTTTTGCAATAGGATATCCTGTTGCTTTTGATGCAAGTGCGGATGATCGAGAAACGCGAGGATTAATTTCGATTGCGATGATATGCTCGTCATTATCTGGACTTACTGCAAATTGAACGTTACATCCTCCCGCAAAATTTCCAATCGAACGCATCATTTTGATAGACATCGTTCGCATTAATTGGAAGGTTGTATCTGAAAGTGTCATTGCAGGTGCAACTGTAATAGAGTCGCCCGTATGCACACCCATAGGATCAAAATTTTCAATAGAGCAAATAATACAAACGTTATCATTTACATCACGCAATAATTCCAACTCAAATTCCTTCCATCCAAGAACTGCTTTATCAATTAGCACTTCATGAATTGGAGAAGTTTGTAATCCACGATTTAATGCTTTATCAAAATCTTCCTTTACATAAACCACTGCACCACCACTTCCTCCCAACGTGAATGAAGGTCGAATGACCAATGGAAAACCAAATTTTTGAGCGATTTCTTTTCCTTCTAGAAATGATTTCGCAACATGGGAGGGAGCCATATCCACTCCGATATCCTCCATACGTTGACGAAATAAATCTCGGTCTTCCGTTACTTTGATTGCGTCAATATCAACGCCAATCATTCGGACTCCAAACTTTTTCCAGATACCTAATTCATCACATTTCAAAGCAAGATTGAGCGCAGTTTGTCCGCCCATTGTAGGAAGGACAGCATCAATTTTATGCGTTTCAAGAATTTTAATAATAGATTGAGTAGTAAGTGGCAGCAAATAAATATTATCAGCTGTTACTTTATCGGTCATGATTGTAGCAGGATTGCTATTAATCAATGTCACTTCAATTCCTTCTTCGCGAAGTGAACGAGCAGCTTGTGAACCGGAATAATCAAACTCACAGGCTTGTCCGATAATAATTGGTCCGCTTCCTATAATCAGGACGGATTTAATACTGTTATCTCTTGGCATAATTTGATTTGAAAAAGGTAGGCAGTTGAACTGGTTGTAAAATTACATTTGGATCAAGGTTTTGGCAATTTATAAAGGAGTCTGCTGTTAACATTTTGCAAACACTTTTAAGGCAGAAAGCAATAGACAAAAAAAATGCTTCCATTAAGGAAGCAATAGGATAAAAAAAAAGGTGAAACCGAAGTAACACCTTTTTGTATAGTTGTAGAAAAATCACGCTTATTTGTGTGTTTTTTCGCTTGAAACAGTCAGTTTTCTGCGGCCGCGTTTACGACGAGCTGCTAATACACGGCGACCATTTGCAGATGCCATACGAAGTCGGAAACCATGTTTGTTTACTCGCTTGCGTTTTGAAGGTTGGTAAGTACGTTGTGCCATTATATTATTGATTTTTAATAGGACTGCAAAGATAAAGGAATACAGCATTGCTCCAAATCATATGCAAATATTTATTTAATTCGCTGGTTATCAGTATGCAGAAAATTCTGTTTTATCCAATTTTTGCTTAAAAGCTCGTTGAAACGGTCAAAATCGGGTTTTTTGAAATAAAATGTAAGCTTAAACGACTTCCTAAAAATATTTATTGCTGATTTCATTGAAACAATTCTAATTTGAAAGCAAGGATTGAGATGGAATGGCATTCAATAACCTTATTAAAGGTAATTTTGCATCTCATTATACAAACAAATGGCTAAACAACCAAGACAGGGCTTCGGACCAGAAGGTTCTGGAAAAGATGAAATGGCAAAGGCGAAGTTGAATAAGAAATCGTTGAAGTCTGCCTCCCGCCTATTCTCTTATTTAGGGCCTCACAAATGGAAGTTTTTTGTCGGAATGATTTTTTTGGGCCTAACCGCTGTTACTGCGATTGTTTTCCCAGCATTGTTGGGTAAATTGATGGGAGTAATTGGAGGTTCAGGTACTGCTCCAAGTATGGAAACTTCAGAAAAATTAAAAAATGTTTTTTTGACAAAAGCCCAAGAAGATGAATTGCATCACTTGGCAAATTATGTGGGTGTTTTATTGCTTGTACTCTTTGCCTTTCAATCGATCTTTTCATATGCAAGAGTTTGGTTTTTTTCTCAAGCTACCGAGCAATTATTAGCCTCTTTACGACGCTCAACATTCTCGCAATTATTGCGCATGCCAATGAGTTATTTTTCTTCTCATCAGGCTGCAGAACTTAATTCACGCATCAGCGCCGACATTACACAAATCGGAGATACACTTACTGTTGGTGTTGCTGAATTTTTACGTCAGTTAATAATTATCATTGGTGGCACAATCATGATTTGTATTATTTCATGGAAGCTTGCTTTGTTAATGCTTTGTGTGATTCCACCAGTTGCCATTGTAACTGTTTTCTTCGGTAGAAAAATTCGAAGCTTTTCAAGGGCGGTTCAAGATCGCGTAGCAGAATCCAATGTAATTGTTGGTGAAAGTATGCAAGGGATTGCCAATGTAAAGTCATTTACGAATGAGGCTTATGAAATAAAAAAATATACAGAAAGCACAGAAAATATTCTTGTGAACGCGATGCGATATGCAAGAGCAAGAGGCGCGTTTTTCTCTTTTATTATTTTCTGTTTGTTTGGCTCCATCATGTTGTTGGTTTGGTTTGGCGTGGGCATGACTGTGTCACATGATTTAACTGCAGGTGATCTGATGAAATTTTTATTGTATACACTTTTTGTGGCGGCTTCCATAGGAGGAATCCCAGAACAATATGCACAGATTCAAAGAGCAGTTGGTGCCTCTGAAAGAATTTTTGAAATTATAGATGAAACCCCTGAAGCAATTAATACGAATCCTGAAAGAGCGCCCAATCGTTTGAAATTATCTGGCTCTGTTGAAATCGCAGGCGTTTCTTTTTCTTATCCAACTCGAAAGGAATTTCCTGTTTTAAAAAACGTTTCATTTTCTGCTGCACCCGGAGAAACCATTGCTATTGTAGGTCCAAGTGGTTCTGGTAAATCGACCATTGCGCAATTATTATTACGATTTTATGATCCAGGTGAAGGTACTTTGCGTTATGACGGAAAAGATGCAAGAGAATTTGACTTGACCAATTTACGTGAGAACATGGCCATTGTTCCACAAGATGTTTTATTATTCGGAGGAACAATTCGTGAAAACATTGCCTATGGAAAACCTTCTGCAACCGAAGAAGAAATTGTGGAAGCTGCAAGAAAAGCGAATGCACTTTCTTTCATTGAAAGTTTTCCTGATAAATTTGAAACACGTGTTGGAGATAGAGGAATTCAACTTTCAGGTGGGCAACGTCAGCGTATTGCCATAGCCCGCGCGGTCTTAAAAAATCCTGTAATCCTTATTCTTGACGAGGCAACTTCATCCCTTGATTCAGAAAGTGAACGTTTAGTTCAGGAAGCATTGGATAAATTAATGATTGGAAGAACTTCCTTTGTTATTGCACATCGCCTTTCTACCATTCGTAATGCCAATAAAATTATTGTGATTGAAAATGGCCATGTGGTTGAATCTGGAACACACGATGAACTAATTGCTATTGACAATGGGCTTTACAGAAGTCTGAGTAGATTGCAATATCAAGGCGAACCAGCCTAAAAAAATAAATTGCACTTTCTGTATCTTTTAGTTATTTCCTGTATTAGGAAGGCAAAACCACCTCGGTATAACCTTTAAATCTAAACTTATGGAAACCAGAAAAATCTTAAACTGCATTGCCTTCGCATTAGCCGTGATCGGAATTATATTCAAGGCAAATTATTTTCCAGGCGCTAATATTTCAATTGTTTTGTCAGGATTGATAATGCTTGTCACCTTAATTATGTTTACAATAAAGGACAACAAACAAGCAGGATTAAGCAATCGCATGAACTATTTTCTGGTTGGTACAATGGCATTTTTTATAGTTGGATTAATCTTCAAATTTCAACATTGGCCTAGTGCAGGAATGTTTGTGATAGTAGGTTATATATTAGGATTCATTTTACCAATTGTATTGATAATGCAAAAAAATGATTTCAAAGTACCGGGACAATTTCTTGTTACTTTTTTCACCTACTTCATTCTGCTAATCGCAAGATTCCCTAATAATCCTATTTCAAAATATCTTGGAAATGGTTTGGAATATACGATCACTACTAACTCTCCAGGAGTTTCTTTTTCCACAAGTATGGATTCACCAAATGTTATGGTGATTAAATAGAAATGAAAAGAATTTTAATATTGAAAAGCAGCTCTTTCCATTAAAATGGTAATTAGGTAATTCGGTAATTCGGTAATCGGTAATTAATTACCGTTCACTTGGCGGTGCATTTGGAATGAAGAGCACACGTTTAGTTTCGAAAAAATCCTCTGTGAAATAATCATTGATGGGATATTCGATCATCTTTTTTGTAGCTAATCGAAATTCCTCTTTCAAATCACCGCCCTTAAGTAAAATCCATCCATTAGGAAGTGGATGTTCTGATTTCTTTTTAATAACACGAGCTGTCCAACTATGTAGATCATTCCATTTTGTAACACCACGTGCTATTACAAAGTCATATTGATGACGAATTTCTTCTGCTCTGGTTTGTTGCCATGTTACATTTTTTAATTGCAATGCATTTGCAACCTCGCTGACCACTTTTATTTTTTTGCCTATGGAATCTACTAAATGAAATTTTACCTCGGGAAACATAATCGCTAAAGGAATTCCGGGAAAGCCTCCACCTGTTCCAACATCCAGAATTTCGGAGCCGGGTTTAAATTGAATCACTTTAGAAATGGCAAGGCTATGTAAAACATGGTGTAAATAGAAATTATCCATGTCCTTACGGGAAATCACGTTGATCTGCGTGTTCCAGAAATTGTAAACGTCAACCAAACGGGTAAAACGAGCGGTTTGGCCAGTAGTTAAATCAGGAAAGTAATGCGAAATAGAAGCAAAATCTTTTGCCATGGTGAGGAGAAGGTGATTTTTGGTGCTCGATTAAACTATTTATACTACAAAGGTCACAAATTATTAACGCGGACAAAAACTAATTCCAGATTAATCAAAGAAAATCAGATTTTTCCCTGTGTGTTTTTCAAAACGTTGTATAAAAACTCACGTGCGCGGAATAATTGTGCTTTCACAGTTCCCAGTGGCAGCTCGAGTTGTTCCGCTATTTCTTCATAGGAAAGTTCCTGGAAATAGCGCATTTCAATCAAGGTGCGATATCTTGGTTTTAACTTATCTACAAGATCTCGCAACATCATGATCTTTTGTTTTTTCATGATATGTTGTTCAGGATCCAGGGTATCAGATTTTAAATCCATTACCATTTCCCCACCTTCATCATCGGTGAGCGGCTGATCAATAGAGAATGTATTTTTTCTTTTGCGTCGGATAAAGTCGATGCAATTATTAGTAGCAATTCTGAATAACCAAGTACTGAAAGCGAAATTCGGTGTGTATTGATTCAATCGCTTAAAAGCTTTTCCGAAAGCCTCTACTGTTAAATCTTCCGCATCATCTTTGTTGTTTACCATCTTTAACAACATGTAATAAACAGAATCGCGATAGCGTCCCATCAACTCGGCATATGCTTTCTGATCTGAATCTTCCAGCGCACGTTTTACAAGCTTGTAATCATACAAGGCTTTGTCAGAAAGATTATCGTGTTCGCCTAATTCCATTTACGCTTGCGTTGAAACATTCTGGATAATGTAATAATTGGATAAAACAGCATGAAGAAAATTTCCATCAAAGGTGCCCAAGGAAGCAAATCGCGTTCGCCCATACGTTTCATTGCAAAATTAAAGATAAGCATTTGCATTGAAAAACGGAACCCGAAGATACCTAAGACGATATATGGCTCGAATTTAAGGATAAGCGCAGCAATAAAACAGGCTAAAAATATCCATTGACTCAAAACATATAGCGCCAATAAAAACTTGTGCGAGAACCTGTATCGTTTACCGGTTTGCAGATGTCTTTTTTTCTGAAACCACCACTCTCTAAAATTTTTCTTAGCACCTGAATAACAAAAACTTTCTGACCGTAATTCAACTCGTGTATTTGTTTTTGTAGCTGCTTCATTCACAAACAAATCATCATCACCCGATTCAATATGATAGTGCGAAGCAAATCCTTTTTTACGATAAAATAATTCCTTTTTGTAAGCGAGATTCCTCCCTACCCCCATATAAGTTACACGAGCGAGTGAATAAGAGAGGTATTGTAATGCAATAAAAAAAGTATCAAACCGAATTAATTTATTCAGAAATCCTTTCCCTTTTTCATAAGGACCATAACCCAAAACAATTTCTGTATTATCATCAAAATCAGAAACCATCAACTTCAACCATTGATCACTTGCCGGCCTGCAATCTGCATCGGTAAGCACTAAATGCTCGTGCTTTGCTCCTTTTATTCCCATCATCACAGCAACTTTTTTCCCGTGCTGATAATATTCATCTTCTTTGATCGTAACAATTTTCAATTTGGGATTCTTCTTGGCGAATTCCTCCAATACATCGCCAGTCAAATCATAAGAACAATCATTTACAACCACCACTTCAAAATCAGGATAATCCTGAGCAAGTATCAAAGGGAGGTTATTCGTCAAATTATCATCTTCATTTTTAGCACAGATGATTAATGAAACTTTTGGATATTCATCCGACACCTTTTGATTTTTATAAACGGCAACGCGAATGAAAAAATAAAAATGGTAAAACAACTGAACGACCAGTCCGAAGACCAACGCCCAGAATATCAACATAGCTACTGAAAGTGTAGTCAATTGCTCCACCATATCCTGCAAAAGTACTCTCTACTCTAGGGGAGGATCGGGTCCCGAAAATCTCGTAACTAACAAAGTAATTAACAAATAGATCCTGCATTTGCCTTATTGTGTACTGCCGGTGCTTATTAATATCTTTGAGCAATCACAAAAACCTGTTTTTTATGAAAAAGTTCCTTCTATTGACCCCATTGGCTCTATTGTTCTTCATTTTTACTGCATTTAAGTCAGATGATGGCTTGCAAATAGTAATTCGAAAAGGTAAAGTCACAATCAACAAATCGCAAGTTGTACCGAATTGGTCGCTTAGTGGATTTAAAAAAGTTTTAGGTGAGCCGGAACGAGAAAGAACAGGATATAATAATACACATACCTATGATAAAAATTCAATTGTATTATTTGAACCTGCAAAGGAAAAAGTAGGTGGTGGAATTGTATCTGAATTTCAAATTCATTTTAAAGTAACAGAAGCAAATGATGTGACTCCAACTGGTGATGGCTTTCAAGGAAATTTAAGCGTGGATAATTTGATTATCACTGAGGTGCTCACTGCTGAAGGAATGCTTTCAAAATTGAAGAAGTGGAAAAAAACAGATAGTTATATGGAACATAGTTATAGAATGGCAAGTAAAGGCCTATATATCTATTTTCAGTTCAATGATGACGAAAACAGACTTTTGAAAGTGAGTATCGGACCTGATAAATCAAGTAAATAATTTACATTTTCACTTTTTTTATGTTCAATCCCAAAGAGGTAATTCCTTTTTGGGATTTTGTCTGTCGGGGCTTTGTATCTTTAGCCCTGTGAAATTTGACCTTATACAAACCGACGTAAATTCCAAAGCCAGGGCTGGCAAGATCACTACAGATCATGGCATTATTGAAACGCCCATTTTTATGCCTGTGGGAACTGCTGGTACTGTAAAAGCGGTTCATCAACGTGAACTGGAAACAGATATTAAAGCACAAATTATTCTTGGAAATACATACCATCTTTTTCTTCGGCCCGGATTAGAAGTGCTGGAAACTGCAGGCGGACTTCATAAATTTAACGGATGGGACAAACCTATTCTTACTGATAGTGGCGGATTTCAAGTTTACTCCCTGTCACATCGTCGAAAACTGAATGAAGAAGGGGTAGAATTTTCCTCTCATATTGATGGATCCAAACACATTTTCACACCGGAACGTGTGATGGATATTCAGCGATCTATAGGTGCAGATATTATTATGGCGTTTGATGAATGTACTCCTTACCCTTGTGAATACGGTGAAGCAAGAAAATCAATGGAGATGACACATCGGTGGTTAAAGCGATGCATTTCTCAATTCGATTCTACACAACCCAAATACGGATTCAATCAAACACTTTTTCCTATTGTACAAGGAAGTACTTACAAAGATTTAAGAGTCGCTTCTGCAGAATTTATCGCTGAACAAAATCGCGAAGGAAATGCTATTGGTGGACTTTCAGTAGGTGAACCTGCGGAAATGATGTATGAGTTAACCAATCTCGTAACTGATATTTTACCAAAGGATAAACCAAGATATTTAATGGGAGTGGGTACACCAGTAAATATATTAGAAGGTATTTCTTTAGGAATCGATATGTTTGATTGTGTACTTCCGACAAGAAATGCAAGACATGGATTACTTTTTACGCGCAATGGTATTATGAATATGCGAAATGAAAAGTGGAAGAACGATCATAGTATTTTGGATATTGCGGGTACTTCTTATGTGGATCATCAATATAGTAAAGCTTATTTACGACATCTGATGCACAGTGAAGAAATGCTTGGCGCGATGATTGCTTCTATACATAACCTCGCATTTTATCTCGATCTTGTGAAAGAGGCTCGTTTGAAAATTATGGATGGGACTTTTACAACTTGGAAGAAAATTATTATTCCTGATTTAGAAAGAAGATTGTAAAAAATATTCGGTTGTTCGTAGTCGTTTTTATTTAAAAAAAAAAACAACTAACAACCGAAAACCGAAAATTAAACATTGAAAATAGGACTCACCATTCTGGATCGATACATTCTAAGAAAATTTCTTGGGACATTCTTCTTGTCTATTTTTCTGATCATTCTTATTGTAATTGTTTTTGACATTTCCGAAAAGATTGAAGATTTTCTGAAACCTGATATTACCATTCATGAAATCATTTTTGATTATTACATCAATTTCCTTCCCTACTTCGTAAATCTATTCAGTCATCTTTTCACATTTATTGCAGTCATCTTTTTTACCTCACGCTTAGCATCACGTACAGAAATAGTAGCATTTTTAAGTTCAGGAATAAGTTTCAATAGACTCTTGCGTCCATATATGATCGGTGCAACACTTATTGCCTGCACATCCTTATTTCTAAATAATTATCTCATTCCGATTGCAAATAAAACACGACTTGATTTTATGTCCAAGCATATTGACAGAGGATATGCTTTTAATGGTCGTGATGTGCATCGTCAAGTTGCCCCGGGTGTTTTTGTGTATTTGGAAAGTTACAATACAGATGAAAACAGAGGCACGAAATTTACACTTGAAAAATTAAGTGGGCGTTCCTTAACCTTAAAATTATCTGCTAGGGAAATTAAATGGGATAGTATAAAAAGCAAATGGAGAATTCTGGATTATAACATCAGATACATTTCCGGTAAAAAAGAACGGATTGTATTTGGAAAACAGATCGACACCACGTTTAATATGACGCCGAAAGATTTCGGACGAGCAGAAAATAGAATGGAAAGCATGACTTATGTTGAACTCAATCATTTTATTGAGAATGAAAAAATGAAAGGTTCAGATAATGTTCAATTATATGAGATCGAAAAAAACAAAAGAATTGCCTTTCCTTTTGCAACGTTTATTTTGACAATTATTGGAGTTTCAGTTTCAAGTAAGAAAAATCGAGGGGGAACTGGTAGAAGTCTGGGAGTTGGAATTTCTCTTAGCTTCATATTCATATTTTTTATGCAATGGTTTATTTCCTATGCAGCTTCGGGAGTATTGCCTGCATTTGTGGCGGTTTGGATTCCCAATGCAATCTTTTCTTTGGTTGCAATTTATATGCTTAAAAAGGCGCCGAAATAAACTTCGAACTTCAAATTACAGAATGGTTTGCCAAATTAAATGCTCAGCAAACGAATTTTTCAATTCAGGCTTTTCCTTAAATATTCCAAACACAGCACTTCCACTCCCACTCATCGCGGCATAAACAGCACCGCATTCAAGCAGCTTATCTTTCACTATTTTTATTTCCGGATATTTTTCAAAAACATTTTTTTCAAAATCATTCACAATTACATTTTTCCAGTTTTCGATTGGAGTCGCTACAATTAATTCCTCCAATGCAATTTCTGGCTTCTTAGGAGAGATTCCACTATAGGCATCAGCGGTATTCACATGCACATTCGGATAAATAATCGCAACATGAAAACCTTTCAAAGAAATTTTAATAGATTCCAATTGATCGCCTTTTCCTTCTGCAAGTACTGGTTTATTTGTAATGAAAAAAGAACAATCGGACCCCAGTTGTTTTGCATAATGATGCAATTCGCCCCATGCAAGATTTAATTCAAAAAGTTCATTCAAGGCTTTAATAAAAAATGCTGCATCAGAAGAACCTCCACCCAGCCCTGCGCCAATCGGAATAATTTTATGCAAATGTACTTTCACCGCAGGCATTGGATAATCTTTCGAAATCAATTCATATGCTTTTACACAAAGATTTTGATTCGAATCACCGGGAATTGGAATTCCACTGGACGAAAAAGTAACACCACTTTGTTTTGAAGTATCCTGAATTACTTCCAACATATCTTCCCACGCAACAGGATAAAAAACAGTTTCGATGTTGTGAAATCCATCGGCCCGTTTTTCAATTACATGCAATCCCAGATTGATTTTCGCATTAGGAAAAATGATCATGGAACAAAGATTGAAAAATTAGAGATTGAAAATTGAATATTCAGAATTATTTTGATTTAATCGGTATTAAACTAGAAATCAAGGCCATCGAAGACCTATTCAAAACTAAGAATTCAAAATTCAAAATTCTTTTTCGTTACCTTTGCCCTGCATTAAACTATTCTCATGAACTACCTTGAATTCGAGAAACCTATCCAGGAATTAACTGAACTCCGTGAAAAGATGATTCAGACTGCGGAAAAAAGTGGCGTTGATGTTTCTAAATCTCTCACAGAAATTGAAGAGAAAATTGTAACGAAGCAAAAAGAGATTTATGGAAACCTAACTCCATGGCAACGTGTTCAAGTTTCTCGTCACCCCGATCGTCCATACACACTTGATTATATTAATGCGCTTGCTGGAGAATCATTCATTGAATTACATGGCGATCGTACCGTAAAAGACGACAAAGCAATGTTGGGCGGATTTGGCATGATCGATGGACAATCTGTAATGTTTATAGGTCAGCAAAAAGGTCGTAACACAAAACTACGTCAGTACCATAATTTCGGAATGCCAAATCCTGAAGGTTATCGTAAAGCATTACGCCTAATGAAACTTGCAGAAAAATTCAATAAGCCGGTAATTACTTTAATTGATACCCCTGGCGCATTTCCAGGATTGGAAGCAGAAGAGCGCGGACAAGGGGAAGCTATTGCAAGAAATTTATTGGAAATGGCGCGATTAAAAGTTCCAGTAATTTGTATCATCATTGGTGAAGGTGCTTCGGGTGGCGCATTAGGAATTGGTGTAGGTGATCGCGTATTAATGTTGGAGAATACTTGGTACTCTGTTATTTCTCCTGAATCCTGCTCTTCTATTCTATGGAGAAACTGGGATCATAAAGAAGAAGCTGCAAACGCATTGAAATTAACTGGCGATGATATGTTGGGTCAGGGATTGATTGATGGCATTATCAAAGAACCAGTAGGCGGAGCACATTCTAATTGGGATGAAATTTTCGTAACCGTTAAGAAAACAATTCTTGAAAATATCAAAGAATTAAAATCTAAAAAAACTTCTGCATTAGTGCATGAACGAATTGAAAAATTCTGCAAAATGGGTGTTGTCCTAGAAGCAGAATAAATTGGAAAATAATTTAAGTATTAAGCTCTTCAGAAATGAAGAGCTTTTTTATTTAAAAAAATGTGCTAGTTCGAACAGGAGAATAAAGAAGTCAATAATAACTAATAACTAATAACTATTATCTAATAACTAATAACTACCTATTATACCAAAGTTCTAAATCACTTATTACGTTTGGAAATGGTACAGTATGTTGCAGGACAAATGGACTATGACTATAAACATTTACATTCGATCCTTCTGCAGTATAAATTTCATCATTAATATCATCATACTTGATTGCCGTGGCATTAATGCCTGAAGCAAGTACTAATAGTCCAACCGGATTATAAGTGAAACGATAAACATTTCCGTTATTCATTCCTAAATTAATTTCATTTGCATTTACTTGGGCAGCACAGGTAATAGTTGAATTAGGTAAAGCTATTGGAGTCCAAAATCCATTAGTAGGATTATCGTAGATCATTAAATATCCCTGTGTTCCTGAATTTCCAAGCACATATATTTCGTCAGTAGTTCTTTCAAACATTGCAATTGGAGTAAATGAAATAGGTGTTTCATGTAAAGCCCCACCAGCTAAGCTATATACTACCATTTTCGGATTAGCATTGCTGATGTCCCTTTGTTCAGTAAAAAGTAATTGTCCCGACTGAAGCGTGAGGTATGGAAAAAAATTTAAATCTGCAGCAGTTGTAAAATCAGCAACACCATTTGCATCAATTGATTTTAAAAATGCAGAGGAATGAAAAGAAACCCATGTCCGTGAATCTTTGACCGAAAGAGCTCCCCAATAAGGTGAAGGTCCAGAAATAGCTTGAATAGAATAACCATTGGTGAGACCATCTATGCTTGTTGCTTTCAAAGGACCTGTAGTAATTCCATCAGTTACCAGTTGCTGCCAATAATTATTCACAGCCATATCCGAAAAATCACTTGAATAGGAAGTAAACAAAGATGAAGTCCAGGAAGTATCTCCTTTATAAATATTCAAAGTACCTGGAATAGGAATAGTTGCCGCAAAAAATCCTTTCAATGTACGTGGCACTCCAGTAACATAAATATTTGAATATGCCCTTGCCAAATTTGTTCCATCTGAAACATCCACTGACAAATAATAATTACCCGAAGCTATTCTGAAATTGCTGATGACATAATCAAAAACAACATCTTGAGAATTCCCACTCACAGGAATAGAAACCGAAGGCAAAACCGGAATAAGATTTGTCGTCACCAGATTGACGTGCATGGTTTCAAGGTTCTTATTATCAGAAACATGAATTCGAATATGCAAGGTATCATAGACGTTTGCAGAAAAAGGGTTGACAGGAGATTGAATTGTAATAACCGGCAATTCTGAATCTTCACTTTTCTTGCAGGAAAAAAGTGCAATCGCAAACGCAAACAGGAAAATGAACTTGTTTCTCATCTCTATAAAGATACGAAGCTCAAATCAGATAACAGAATTTGTAGAGCTACATTTTAATAGTAAATTTACGTATGAAAAAATTGATCATTAAACGGCTCAGCATCTTGTGTTTAACCTTGCTGCTGAGTTTTTCATTAAATGCGCAATTACCTAATTCAGATGTGTGGCTGTTTTCCTATTCGGTTCAGCAAGGAATCTATTCTTTTACGTATGGAAAAAATGTAAGCAATAAACCTGGTTACGATAATCAACCATTTTTTTCTAAAGATGGTTTATGGATGCTGTACACTTCGGAACAAGACAGCGGTCAAACAGATATAATTCAATATAACATAAAACTTGGACAATTAAATCAGTTTACAAAATCAAGTGAGAGTGAATATTCACCAGAATATTTCTCTACCAAAAATTCCTTTACTGACGTAGTTGTAGAAAAGGATTCTACCCAACGACTATGGAAGTATTCGTACCACCTAGATTATGAGTATCCACAAGCAACTATCCTATTTCCTGAAGTAAAAAACGTAGCCTATTCTCGCTGGTTCAACGACAGCATTGTTTTTCTCTGCATTCTACCCGAGCCCATGAATTTATTTGTTGCCAATGTGAATTCAGGAATCGTTTCCAAATGTGCGATGAATGTAAATCGTTCGATGTGTGTTTATCATCAAAAAAATCGTGATCTATTTTTGTATTCGCAAATGAAAGCAGATTCCTCTTATTGTATTCAGGCATTAAGTAATACAGGAGCCCACGTTTCAAATTTTATGTCAATTCCATTTGTGAAAGGAAGCCAAGACTTCACCGTTGACAAACTTGGGCATGTTTTTATGGCAAGCGGTACAAAACTTTATTTGTGGACAATCGGTCAAACACTAGATTGGAAATTGATTGGGGATTTTGCACCGCAGGGCTTAACAAAAATCACCAGACTGATGGTGAGTCCAGATGGTAAACATATTGCATTAGTAGATAATCAACTATGAAATTATACGAACAAAAAGCAGATCCGCTTTTGCCGGTAGCAGAATTCAGACGACGCTTAAGCAAAAATATCTTATTTGCATTTTGCATCTTGATTTTTGCCTTGGGAATCGGCGTTATCGGATATCATGAGCTAGATGGAATTGGATGGATCGATTCTTTGTTGAATGCCTCGATGATTTTAGGTGGAATGGGTCCAGTAGATATTCTTAAAACTGATGGGGCAAAAATATTTGCTTCGGCCTATGCCATTTTCAGTGGCATTGCTTTTCTTAGTATTGTTGGAGTAATTATTGCTCCGATCGCACATCGCTTTATGCATAAATTTCACCTGAGTGAAGACGAAGAATAAAATCCATGGAAAAAATAGTCGGTGAAATAAGAATTAATGATCATACTTCAGAAACAGATTTAGAATTCGCGCACCGTGAACTTTCGAAAAGTTACTGGGCTAAGGAAATCCCTTTTGAAACCGTAAAAAAAGCATTCGAAAATTCCATTTGTTTTAATATTTTCATCGGTAAAGAACAAATCGGATTTGCAAGAGTCATTACAGATAAATCCACCTTTGCCTATTTGTGTGATGTAATAGTGACAGAAAAACATCAACATAAGGGTATTGGAAAAACATTGATGCAAATCATTATGGACTACCCTGACCTGCAAGGTTTACGACGTTTCATTTTAGGGACCAAAGATGCGCATGGACTTTATTCTAAATTCGGATTTGCCTCTCCTAAGTTTCCAGAAAGACAGATGGAAATTGGGAAGCTGGGGATTTATGAAAAAAAGGAACTAGGCAAATAGGGTAAATTCCTTAACTTGCAGTAAAGCTTTCCTTATGAAACATTCGCTCAAAATTCTTATCGTTTTTGTTTCGATCACTTCTATTTTCCTTTTCAGGCAAAATGAAGCATCGGGCATTCCCGTCAAAACTATTACAGATGAAAATCCAAAACTTTCGTCTCAGAATCCTTTGCTACCAGAGTCTGATCAAATCTATGATTTTGCCAAGGTTAATGTTCAATCTATTTTAACTGCTTCAATCTACTCTGCAAATAAAGTCACGTTGTTGTTGTCTGAAATTGTTCGAGTTGAAGACAAGAAAAGGACTTTCGAAAATACGATGTTACCGTTGGATGAGATTTATAATATTCTCCAAAAACAATCCTCTGTTTATGAATTAATTTCCGAAACTTCAACTGACAAGTCCATTCGTGATACTGCAAGTAGTATGATGGCCATGTTTAATTCAAAGACAGATGAACTCCTTCAAAATGAATCCTTATTCAAGGCAATAAAAACATATTCCGAAACGGCCGATGCAAAAAAACTAATTGGTGAGCGTTCCTATTTTGTTAAACATCTATTATTGGAATTCGGTTTAAATGGAATGGCACTTTCTATTTCGAAACGAGACACACTTAAATCTTTAAATTCAAAACTAAATGAATTTAGTGCAGCTTTCGGAAAAAATATCGCCAGCGATAAAACGATTGTCAATTTCAAACAAGAAGAGTTAAAAGGTTTATCAAAAGAATTTTTAATAGGATTTTTACATGATGATGGTTCGTATGGATTTAATTTATCTACGCCAACCTATATTGCATTTATGTCCGATTGTGAAAATGGAGAATCACGAAAAAAAATGTACTTGGCTAAAATGAATGTGGGCGGACTTGCCAATGAAAAATTACTTATTGAAATCATTAAATTAAGAACTCAAAAAGCACAATTATTGGGATTCAAAACGTATTCCGAATATGCAACTTCGGATATCATGGCACAGAATACGGCTAATGTTTGGAAATTCGAAAAAGGACTTGCTACAGATTTGCGAGCGAAAGCATCCCAAGATTTGCAGACTATGATATTGATGAAAGCAAAAGAAAATGCTGGGGTAAAGACAAATGCGAAACCAAAACCAATTGAGGAGCAAGCCAAAGATGCAATGGCTGCTAAAGTTCAGATTTTCCCTTATGATGCGCCTTATTATGCAAACAAATTACTTAAAGAAAATTACAATGTCGACAATGACAAAGTGAAAGAGTATTTTGAAATGGATAATGTAATTGGAGGAATTTTTACTGTTTATCAAAAACTTTATAACCTCCGATTTGTAGAGGATGAGAATCCATCAAAATGGCAAAGTGATGTTAAAGCTTATATTGTGTTTGACAATTCTACTAATGAAAGAATTGGATATTTTTATCTTGATTTATTTCCACGGCCTGATAAATACAATCATTTCGGATGTTTTGGATTAACAGGTTCAAAGAATTATGGCAATGGAAAAAAACAATTAAAATGTGCTGCACTTGTTTGTAATTTTCCGCCACCCACAGCCGATAAGCCTTCCCTTCTACCCCATTCGCAGGTTAGTACTTTCTTTCATGAGTTCGGTCATTTGATTCATGTAATGCTTAGTGAAACCGAATTAGCCGCTTTTGCAGGCACAAATGTGGCAACAGATTTTGTAGAAGCTCCGTCGCAGATCATGGAAAACTGGGTATGGAACAAAGAAGTTCTTTCCCTTTTTGCAAAACATTATCAAACCGGAGAAGTTATTCCTGATTCACTTTTAAATAATATGATAAGAGCACGGAATCTGAATTCAGGATTGAATATTTTACAGCAGGTATTTTATGGAACATTGGATTTTACACTCAATGATGGATTAGTGCTGAATAATACAAATGAAATTGATAACAAAACAAAAGAACTTCAAAACACAATTACATTTTATCCCTATGTTGATGGTACACATTTTCCAGGAACATTCGGACATTTGACAGGATATGGTTCAAAGTATTACGGATATCTTTGGTCATTGGTGTATGCTGCAGATATGTTTTCGGAATTTGAAAAGACGAGTCCATTAAATCCAGAAACAGGTAAGAAATATAGAAATTGTGTTTTAGGGAAAGGCGGAAGTGACGACGCCCTCAATTTGGTTAGGAATTTCCTTGGCCGCGAACCTGATAACATGGCCTTTTTGAAACAAATCGGATTGGAAAAGAAATAGGTAATCTTCATCCTATTTTAGTTTTACGCTCCTAAAATCGAAATTCAATTCCGTATCTTTATACTTTATGAAAAGGAATTGTCTTACGCTATTACTTCTTTTTACAGGCTTTTTTCTGAATGCTCAGAAACTGGATTTTCTAGGACTAAAAGGAATTCATTTCAATATGAGTCCCAATGAAGTAGATAATAAGGTAGTGGTGATGGATTCTTCTTCTGTTTACAAAGACACTTCACTTTACATTAGAAATAATCGTTGCCTTACCTATTTTCGTAAGGATGATAATTTGCAGTTGATTGGCTTTACGGCTTCTTCCATTCAATATGAATTTTGTGACAAACACCTCGCCTATGTTTTTGTTAATGTCATTGGTAAAAGTGAGGTGGAAAAAGCATTAAAGCAGTTGCAATTGACATTTAAGAAACTTGGTTGCAAAGGAAAACAGCTATCAGACTGTACCAATATTGATAGTTCTGCAAAAGGAATGCGGTTGATTATTAATATGGATGAGAAACACACTAAAATGAATTTTGTTCTCATTCCAAAAGCTGCAGCGAAATAATTCTACTTTGCTAGAAAAGATTTGGAAACAATTTAAATTTTATGGAATAGGAATTGGCCTCACCATAATATAACTCGCCACCATCGGGTGATTTAGCACAAACAATTCCAATCAAACAATCGGCTTGAAGTTCGCTCGCAATCTTCATGTATTCTTTTATCTGATCATTAGTTAAAACATCTTTTATTTCTTCTGGTTTATTACTTACCAAAACGAATACTGCACACTTTGCTTGCCCTTTTTCTACAATTAATTGGGGCATTATAACACTATCCTCACGTATTTCGGTGGCAACATACCTATCATTTTCAAGATTTTCTTTAACAACCATAACACATTCACGCATTAGATCAGAAAGCGTCATTTTCTTTCTTTCATTCGGACTTCCACCCAATGAATTATCCACTACATTTAATTCTATTTTGGAATTTTCAGATGCATCTTTTTTGCCTCCGAATAATTTTTTAAAAAAGCTCATGCTGAAAAATTAAAATTCAGTTTAAGAAATATAGTAGAATTTTAAAATAGAAGAGGTAGAAGAATTATTGGATTGCTTTTCCGTAAAAATTATTAGCAATTAATTCTTCAAGCGTTTTTCGTTCACCTTTATAGGTAGCAGTAATCCATGCATCTTTAATTCCCTTGTTTATGCATTGCTGACGGAAAACTTCTGCTTCACGAATGGTTTTAAATTCATGTAAAGTAAAACGCGTTATTCCATCGGGATATGGAAGTATTTTTGCCGGACCATATTCCTTTAGTTGTGGATATTTAAAATTTTCAGGATGACGATAAGCACCGATTTGAACGGTATAGATGAGGCCATCCGCGCAGTGGTTTCCGGTCACTGCGAGGAATTGTTTGTAAACGGCGGCATCATTAAGCGATTTGTTTTTGAATTCAGATAAATCAAGTGAATTATTATTACACGGAACATCAGCAAAGAATTCTGGAACTGTTTTTTTAACACCAAAATAAAACACAGTCACAAGCGATTTGACTGCATTTGAATCCTGCTTAATCAAATTAGCTTTAAACTCTTCTGCTTCATTCAAGGTATTCCATGGACCCAGGTAATATCTAATTGTTCCATCAGGATAGACTTTCTTTTCAATCTTTCCATATTTTGAAAAATAGGCAAGACGGAAATTATTCGTGTCGGTGACTGATGCAATTTCCAATTTGTATGTCAAACCATCGGCTTGAAAACTTCCATTGTCTTTTACAATTTTATCATAACCATAATCAGTTCCAATAGTTGTAATTAATGTTCCTTTTCTGCTTTGAACTACTCGAGTGTCTTCTCTAGGTATATAATTTTTTCTCTTGTATTCTGTGCGATAAAGTGAAGGGATGGTTTCTCGTTTTCCATCTTTATAAACAGTTACCTCCGAGTTTGATGCAATCGTTGAATCTCTCAAGGCAACTTGCGATCGAAACAATTCGGCATCCAGCATATTTTTGAAAGGTCCGATGGAATATCTGACATTTCCTTCTGGTGTCACCTCTCGTTTAATAACTCCCATATTAGCAACTTTGGTAGAATCAAAATCCTTTGGGTTTTCATAAGTCCCTAATTCCACTACATATTGTAAAGTTGAATCACTTTTGTCCCCATATTTTTTTAGGACCTGCTTATACATTCGTTGCTCATAGACCTGATCATTCTGTTCTGCTCTAATTTGTTTCAACTGGGTATCAATCTTTTTCTGAAGAACATCATTAGAATCAGCGACCTGAGGTATTACTTTATTAATTGTATCTCCTGCAGCATTCGTGGATTTCTGAGAAGTGAAGTTGTAATCCTTATCAACTTGAACGTAGGTATCAATACCTTGTACATTAACATATTCAAAATAAGCATCTGCACCTTCTACTTCAATTGCTACTCTATAGGTATTACCAGGACGAAGGGCAATAAGATATTTACCTGATGAAGCATTTGAATGATAATTACCGAAACTATTTCCGTTTGCAGAATCCGTTACACTAATTTTTGCATCAACAGGAATCCCATCCATGGTTACAAATCCCACCACAAGAGCCAGAATTGGAGGTTCACCTTGAAATCCAGGTGACACTGTATAAATATCCTGTTGGCCAAAACCACCTTTTTGATCGGAAGAATAATATCCTGTCCCTCCATCTGCAGTTAAGGTATAAAAACGTTCGTTTGAAGTTGTATTAACAGGATACCCAAGATTAACTGGTTCTTTCCATTTACCATTTTTAAAAGTGGTATAGAACAAATCGTAACCACCCATGCTTGTTCGGCCTTCAGAGCTGAAAAATAAATTAATTCCATCTGGATGAATAAATGGAGAATCGTCATTATAAATTGTATTTATACCAGGGCCCATATTCACTGCAGGCCCCCAACTTCCATCAGACATTTTATTGGAATAATAAATATCTCTTCCTCCTAATCCGCCAGGTCGGTCACTTGCAAAATATAATATTTGACCATCACCAGAAAGTGAGCAGGAACCTTCCCAATTTTTTGGTGTATTAACATTAGGACCTAGTCGCTCTGGTACTGACCAAGTTTCACCTTTGAGTGTACTCATGTAAATATCACCACCGTCTTGCGTAGTACTTTTAAAAATGAAAAGGAATTGGCCATCATTGGAAAGTGCAACTGTAGCATCATGACCTTTTGTATTTACATTTCCGCTAATGGGGTCCGGACTTAACCAGGTATCTCCAACACGCTGAGAAACCATTATATCCTCATAATAATCTCCGGTACTATCGGGCTGAAATTTTAAATCTAAAAGGCCCCCTGTACTTCTAACTCCTCTGTAAGTAAAAATCAAGGTACTTTCATCAATGGTAATTACGGGTACGTACTCTGCATTAGCAGTATTTATTGGATCCCCGATATTTTTAATTTCTACATGAGCGCTATCTGCACAAATCTTTTTTCCGTTAACACAATATTCAATAAAATGATTTACTTCCAATTTTTCCTTATCGTTTAATTTATCATTTGCTAAATACAAATTAAACTCATCAATCGCTGCATCAAACTTATAATTTAAATGATAAGCTTTTCCTAGATAAAAATCGATTTTTTCAATGTCAGGGGCTTGCAACTTCGCCTTTTCTAATTCTACAATTGCCAATTCCTTTTCATCATTTTTATTGAGGTAACAAATGCCTAATTGTAAATGGAAATAAGGATTATCATCATGCGCCTGACTTAGCGATTTATAATACGGCAAAGCTCTGAGATAATTATTCTCAGAAAAATAAAACTCCGCATTTTCAAGCCATTTTTCTTCCTGCTTATTTTTTTTCTTGCCTTTGTTTTGAGCCATCAATCCGCCAGAAACAAAAGAAAAAACAACAAGAAGGAGTAGTGCTCTTCGCATCATTCTGCTAAAATCATAAAATTAGAGCCTGCAATTTAAAAATTGTAACAGTACTTTTAAACATCAGAAAGTTAACAAGCCCGAATTGAATACCTAAAAATCATCCGAAAGCCGTTGATGACTACATTTGAGCTAGAAATGCGATTGTAAGAAAATATAGATTTTGAACTTAAAATTTATCACTATGAATTTTATCGATATCAAAATAGAGGATTATGCTGAGAAGGCAAGTTCAGAAGAACCGGAAGAACTTAAAAATCTCACAAGGGAAACAAATCTGAAAACATACATGCCGAGGATGCTTTCCGGTCATTTGCAGGGACGATTATTAAGTTTATTCAGCAAATTAATACAACCAAATCTGATCGTTGAAGTCGGAACTTTCACGGGTTATTCTGCGACCTGCCTCGCAGAAGGATTAACTAAAAATGGGAAGTTGATCACTTTTGAATTATCAGATGAGGTGGCAGTTATTGCACAAAAGCATTTTGAAAAAGCAGGCATTCAAAATAAAATTGAAATCAGAACCGGTAATGCAATTCAAATGTTGCCGCAAATAATTCAAGAGATCGATCTCATTTTTATAGATGCTGACAAAGAAAACTATGAAACTTATTGGGATATTCTTTTCCCAAAACTCCGTTCAGGCGGATTGATGATTGCTGATAACGTTTTGTGGAGCGGAAAAGTCATTGAATCAGAAAATTTACATGATGAAGAAACAAAAGGTCTAATTGCATTTACCAAAAAGGCATATGCTGAACCAAATGCTGAACAGGTTTTAATTCCTGTGAGGGACGGGCTCTTGGTTATCCGAAAAAAATAAATTATTTCTTTTCACTATAATCTGCATTCTTCTCTGTTGCCTTATCGCCAACAACATTAGAAATTACACCTAAATAAGGCAAAATACCTAGAAGAAGGAGTAATAAACCTAATACTACTAAATACCATATCAAGCCGTAAAAGCCAATAACCATAAGACCTAT
>JBBRYH010000038.1:0-36104 GCA_038237845.1 Bacteroidia bacterium | reverse complement strand
TTAATTATTATTCAATTGGTGGAAAAGCAAGCAGCATTTATACTTCAATAGGTTCAATAAACTTGGATATTTCAGAAACTTATATGGATAAATCGCAAAAAACGGAACTAAATTCTAAGCTCAACCTTCTCATTTTTATTAATTTTAAAAATCCCTAAACTACATGAAAAACAATCTCCTATTTCTTTTTTTATGCTTTTTTTCTCTAACAGCATATGCGCAAAACTCTAACCCTCGTTGGAGTATCGCTGGCAATACAGCTGCTGAAGCACCTGCGACTAAAAGGTTAGGTACAATGTCAGCAGGAGTTCCCCTGAACATTTATTCCGGAGGAACTCAACGTGCTATTTTTAATGGAGCTACCGGTTTCTTCGGAGTAGGCTTCTTAACACCTGCTTACCGCCTCGACGTCCAAGACAATATCAACGTAAACACAACCGGATTCGTAAATGGATTTCGTATAAATGGCTTTACCGTTCTTCAAACTCCCGGAGTGGAGAACACATTTGTGGGAAGAGGGGCTGGAGTTAATACCGTTCTCACACCATTTGCCCAAAATACATTTGTCGGTTTCCAAGCGGGTGGCTCTAATATAAACGGCGATCGCAATACGTTTATAGGAAGAGCTGCGGGTTATGCAAACGTCAATGGCAGATTCAACACTTTTATTGGTTGCGATGCCGGACTGAATTTGGTAACAGGAAATGAAAATACTTTCGTGGGTGAACATGCTGGCTACAGACAGGTGTCAGGGGACAATAATGTTTTTGTAGGTGGCCATTCGGGTCAGTCGCCTGCTCTAGGTGGTACAGGAAGTGATAATACATTTTTGGGAACTTACTGTGGGCCAAACGATTTATCCGGAGACGGAAATACTTTTTCTGGATATAGGGCAGGCAACAATTGCAATAGGGTAACCGAAATTGTTTTTATGGAAAATTCTCAGGACTTTCCACTTTAACAGGTGGCGATAATGTTTTTCTAGGTTATTTGGCAGATCGCTATAATAGAGATGGAGACAGCTGTACTTTCATTGGTAATTACGCAGGTGTACCTTCAGGCGTTCTATTTCAAAACCTTAATAATGCAAACGGCTTTGGCTCGAATGCTATTGCAAGATCAAGCAATACCATGATTCTGGGAAGTAATTCTGTTAAAGTTGGAATTGGTTTATCAAATGATATAACCGCAGCGAATGGCCCAACAAACAAATTGGAAATTGATGCTGGATTAAATCTTACAGCAGCTCAGCCCACTGGTTTAGCCGGGGCAAGTGGTCTACGTTTTCGCGATCTCCATTTGGGAAATACGCCTTCTGCAGCAAATGGTGTTGTGCTTACAGTGGATACTAATGGTGATGTGATTTTGGTTCCTTCAGGAGGCGGGGGATTGGGAGCTGGTTATTGCAATACACTAACACAACTCATAGGAAACAGCGCAGGATATGATCTAAATACAAACAATTTTTATTTTGATGGAAATGGTTCTGGAAATGCACTTCAGAATAATGTTGTCATTGGAAATAATTGCAGCTATACTCCGAACGCCAAACTAGATGTTTTTCAAAACGCTGCCTCATCCGGTTCTAATGCTGTACTTATCACAAATGTAGACAATGATGGAAATGGCATTACTTTGAATGTAACGGGCGGAGGAACTACCCACACTGCAATATTGTCTACTTCAACAGGAGGAAGTGGAACAAATAACGGTATTATTTCGACAGCGGCGAATGGAACAATGGCTAACGCTGGTGTTTTCAAATCTACAGGTGGTTCAACGTCAAATATCGGAATAGTTACTACGGCAAATGGAGGAACTACAAATACCGGATTACAGGCTGATGTAAATTCAATTGGTATTCAGGATTTTGGGATAGCTGCCCGTGCGATAGGAGCATCAACAAATTATGGTGGAAAATTTTCAGCACCCTCAACTGCAGGAATAAATTATGGAATCTACGCAATTGCGGCTCCAGTTCCAATAACATCCACTAATTACGCTGGGTTTTTTAATGGGAATGTCGTTCGAATTGGTTCAGATAATTTTTCTTCAGATGCTAACCTCAAACAAAACATTGATTCAATTTCAAGTGCCTTATCAATTATTGCTCAACTATATCCCAAAACATTTTACTTTGACACCACTGCACATTCCAACATGTCCTTGCCTCGTGAAAAGCAATATGGTTTTGTTGCACAGGATGTTGAACCCATTCTTCCCGAATTGGTCGGAACAGCAGTTCAACCCGCTGAATATGATTCATTGAATAATATAATTATTCCAGCACTCACATTTAAAACGCTTAATTATAACGCATTCATCGCCATTCTAATGAAAGGAATGCAGGAGCAACAACGACAAATTGATTCTCTCCGGACACAAATGAATTCATGTTGCGCATCAAATTCCAGAATTCAAAATCCAAACTTCAATCAAACTGATGTCACGCTTACAAATGTTGAATCGGTTGTATTAAATCAAAATGTCCCAAATCCTTTTGCGGAACAAACAACAATTACATACAATCTTCCCGAGTCAGTTAAAAAAGCACAGTTGTTGTTTTATGACGCAACCGGAAAACTTATCAAAGCTGTTGATCTTACAGGTCGAGGAAACGGACAGATCAATGTTTTTGCCAATGATCTTAGTAACGGGATTTACTCCTACGCTTTAGTTGTTGATGGACAAATTGCAGATACCAAACGAATGGTGAAGACAAATTAATCCAATAGCTCTTTCAAAAAGGGCTGAAATCAATGATTTCGGTCCTTTTTTTATGTCCATTCCAATTCTTTAACATTTTAAAACGGGCATTAAATTGTTCACATAATTCGTCTGTAACCCGCAACAATAGGGCATTCTGGTCGTATGATAGGATATGCCTAGAGTTATACACATGCGTATATGGATGATTAAAATTTGCATAAAACGCATAAATGGGTATTTTAGCGGGGCTTTAAAAAGCCAATTGGTCAGTAATATGGATAGTTATAGTAGAACACCGGATGAAATTAATCAGATACATAGCAGTTCTGTCCCTTGCCCTTTACGGGTTCTGGGTTAACGGAAATCGTGCGCACGCCACCCCAAAGGCGATGTATACTGCCGGTCCTGACACTTCTCAACCCTACGATCCTTCCCTCACCTTAGTATCCGACACTTCTCAACCGGAACCTTTCGTTGAAGGAATCTTAGCAGATTCTTCTGATGAAGAAGGCGATCCTGTTGCTACAGGCGCTAAAGCAGCACTTATTGAAGGAAGAGAAGATACTCCGGCTTGGGATATTTATGATGAGTGGGATACCACCAGTGTACATGCAGAAAAATTTGACGCACTTACCTTCGATGATACGCTGCGCATTCCCTTAAGAGATCCTGGCCATTGTCAATATGTTCATCCTTTCAATGGATCAACAACTTCGAGTTTTGCTTTCAGAGGTTACCGTTATCATTTCGGGGTTGATATTAATTTAGAGACGGGCGATACCGTTCGTTGTGCTTTTGATGGCAAAGTTCGAATTGCGCAAAAAAGCAAAACATACGGATACGTAGTTGTAGTTCGACACAACAATGGACTTGAAACATATTATGCTCACCTTTCCAAATTATTAGTTAAACCGGGTTCTGATATTGAAGCTGGAATGGTTTTAGGATTGGGTGGCAATACAGGGCATTCTTTTGGAAGTCATTTACATTTTGAAATGCGTTTCCGTGGAGTTGCCATTAACCCAAATTACCTAATCGATTTTAAGAATCAAACAGTTCGAGCGGATACTTATAATCTTACTAAATCAGATTTCAAATATCTTACTGAACAATATAAAGTCAGACACTATTCCCGTAAACGTAAAAAAACCTGGTACACTTATTATTGCCCGGGCGGCGCTCATTATTCAACTCCTGAGGCCAGATCTATAATGTCTAGAGTTCCTTTTCCGGCAATGCCAGGAACGCCAGCAACAAGTTGTTCTATTTCTACTGAGGTAGGAACTAAGGAACCTGCAAATTCCAGCAACGTTACTTTAAAGAAACCTACACCAGCGGCAGTTCCAAAAAGTCAAACTGTTAAAACGCCACCTACAAAAGCTAACGCTTCAAAACCTCAAGTTAGACAACCAATTTCCGCAGCTGGATCAGCAACTTATTACACTGTCAAATCAGGTGATACACTTTATGGAATTGCCTTAAAGAATCATACCACCGTCGAGAAATTATGCGCGTTGAATAATATTAAGAAGACTACAATTCTAAACGTCGGCAAAAAAATAAAACTCAAATAGAATAAAATCCTTTTTATTCAAACCGATCTTCCAGATCGGTTTTTTTTTGCTCTGAGAATAAATTGCGTTATATTTAATCCACACCTAAAAATAAAAAGCATGAACCCTACACCAGAAACTAATCCATCAAACAAACCACCTGCAAAGAAAGTTGACATCATCTTTCTTCTGCTATTCTTAGCAGCACTCGGAATTACACTTTTCTGCTCCTTTGGAGAACATTGGCCTACCACACAAATTATAGAAATTCAGGCGCGCATGATGGATGGAAGTTATTATCCGAAACTTACTTTTCTCCTGACCTTAATGGTCTTCTTACTGCCATTGCTGTTCGTAAAATGGCTGATGGATAAAATGAAAAAGAAAAAAGATGCGCAAGGTTAAACGCTTTTATTCCTAAAATAAAAATCCCAATGTTTATAAATTGAACATTGGGATTTTTATTTCGCTACCATTCCGGTGACTTCCAGAAAAATTCACATCGAACAATATTATAATATCCGAATTTATTATTCTTTTCAACGCGTAAGGTAGTACTGCTCATGAATTCAAGGGAGGAATATTCACAAGGTAAAATCCAATTCCCTTTCAAATCGAGAAGTCCAAAACCTTTTCCATCATTCACCAATAAATAATTATTCAAAAAAGTAATACTCTCAAAGCGGAGCTCAACAACTTCCTTTTCTTTAGTATTTATCACACCTGTCAAATCATCATTTCTTACTATCGCAAGGCCATGTTGAAATGAACTCACCCAATCATAATTATAAGGAATTACAAGTTTTATTTTTGAATCAATAAATCCCCATGCATCTTTTTTCCTGACAGCAATCAAGCCATTTTCATAGGGAAGTACATCATCGAATTCAAAAGGAACAACAACTTTTCCAGTTGAATCTATCATCCCGATTTTACCTTTATTTTTTACACGAACAGTTCCATTATGAAAATTACTTTCTCCAGAAAGGTTTTTATCATATTCATAAATACACGAAGCAACAAAACTTCCATCGGAATGAATATATCCACACTTATCTTCCATTACTACCATCGCAATTCCATTTACAAAGGGCGAAATTTTAGAATAAGTTGCAGGAATAATTTCTTTTTTATCAATTGACAACAATCCGAATTTCCCATTTAGCGAAAAACGGGCAATACCATTTTCAAAATTCTCGATCCAATCATATTTACAAGGAACAAATTCATTCCCTGAATGATCTATAAAACCATACTTTGAACTGTCTACAACATATGCGTATCCTCCAGAAAAATCTCCAGCCTTTTCATATTTACAAGCTATAACTTCGTTGCCGAACATATCGATGTAACCATATTTCCCGTCTCTAACTACAACTGCTCTTGCATCATAAAAATCATTTATCTCGTCATAAATAACTGGAACAAGCAAATGTCCTGCACGATCTGTTAGACCTACCTTTTCTTTCTTTTTGACTTGGGCAAAACCTTTATTAAAAGATTCTACTTCGTCGAATCCGAATGGAATTGCAACTTTTCCATTTTTTGAAATGAATCCGCATTTAGTATCTTTTCCTGCAGCGGCGATTCCTTCTGAAAAAGATTCAACCCAATCGAATGAACAGGTGATACTTGTTACGCCGGAACTATCGCAGAAGCCCCACTTTTCATTTTCCTGAATCGGATAAAAAGTTGTCAATGACAATCGCAGATCCTCGCTGATTGTTTCTTTGAATGGAAACTCTGGATAATCAATCCAGAATTGCGCAATGGTCGTAGACTTTCCATCTGCTGTATATAATGCATATAAATTTCTCCACGCTTCAGAAACATTTCTGTTCAAAGGATACTTTTTAAGAAAAGTATAAAACTGAATCATGTTATTGGCAGGCGTCGACAAATGAAAAATTGCATCTTCTGCTGCTATAACGTATGGAGATTCAGGGAAATCTTTCAAAAAATTCTCAAAAGAAGCTATTGAATTATCCTTTGTTTTTGTTTCAAAAAGTAATTGCTCGTATTTTGCAAGCGCTTCCTTTTGTTGAATGGCATTCGGATAACGATCATAGAAATTTTTATAACCTTGCCATGTCCCAGCTAATTCTGCATCCTTAAAAGCTCGCTCATCACGTTTCAACATTGCCTCTTTTTCCAATACCGATCCACAATAAACATCCAAATAATCTTCCCAAGCTAAGGTAGTTTCTTTTGTTGCTGCAATTTGAAAAGCAAGTGTATCAATTCTTTTTTTTGAGTGAATTAATTCCGATTTCGTCAACACCAAGTTTTTTAATTCTGATTTTTTCCTTTTCAGAAATTCCATTCCAGCCCCATTGTGAAACTAAAATGGCAGCATGCGCTTTCGTAACATCATAGAAGGGATTGTCATGACGTGAATAAATAATGGCTAAACCAAAACCAGAAGCAGCAGGATGATGTTTGGAAGTCGTCTCGAAAATTTTCTTCGCTTTGAAATAATCATATCTGTGCAATGCATCAAATCCATTTTCAATTCTACCTGCAGTAAGGAAGAATGAAAAACAAATTGAAAAGATCAAAACGAAGATTCTGCGCAACATCGGAGTAAATTTACGAGAAACCACCCTCAAAAAATCCAAAATAAAGAAAGCAATCCCTACCTTTACAATATGCCATTTTCACACGGACAAATTTCATTCGCACTTGTTTTTATCGCAGGCTTTACCATAGCTCTTATTTGGGCCTACAGAAAGGACCATAAAACGAACAAAAAGAACTTCGGTGCGAGTTGGAAGATTCTAATAACCGTTATTATCATTATGGCTACCCTTTCTTATATTTTAAAAAACATTCATTTGCACTGATTTTCAGTATTTTACAAAGAAGCTATTAGCTGAGATTAAGGCAAGATTAAATTTCGAATAATAGCAACTGATTTCTGTAAAAATGTCTTGACTTCACGCTTTTTCTTGATTAAATTCGCAGTCTGATCATTCTATTACCCCCCCTATAAAAATGAAGAACATTATTCTCTTTTTTGCCATTTTCATTTCATCTGCAAATCTTTTTGCTAACGATGCGCTTCTTGTTGAAGGAAAATATCAGAACAAGAATATTTATGTTCAAAATTCTTTCAGCGAAAATGGAGTTGGATTTTGTGCCTATGAGGTTTATGTAAATGATATCAGATCAACTGACGAAGTTGCTTCTTCTGCTTTTGAGATCGATTTACGTCCTTATAATTTACAGCAAGGTGATAAAGTAGAAATTAAAATATTCCACAAAGACGGTTGTTCTCCGAAAGTTTTAAATCCGGAAGCTCTTAAACCACGTCCAACTTTTGAAACGAAATCAATTGTAATTAATCCTGCAGGTTTAATTACATGGACTACGAAAGGTGAATCTGGAGCATTGCCTTTTATTATTGAACAGTATCGTTGGAACAAGTGGGTTTATGTAGGAGAAGTTCAAGGTTTAGGAATGGGAAATGAACATACTTATTCATTTCAGGTAACTGCTCATTCCGGAGAAAATAAATTCCGAGTCAAGCAAGTTGGTTTTGGAAAAGAGGTTCGTTATACTCCTGAAGTTCTTTTTACTCCTGCAAATAAGCCAGTTTTATCAATGCTTCAATCTTCCGACTCTAAACAAGTAACATTTTCAGGTGAGTCGTTATACGAAATGTATGATGGTTTTGGAAATGTTGTACTGAAAGGTTTCGGCACCAAAATCGATCTTACCGATTTCTCTAAGGGAAGTTATTACCTGTGTTTCGACAATCAGGTAATTGAAGTGAAGAGAAAGTAATTTTCACCACCCTCCATTTTATTTTTTTTTAACTTATTAATTTAATGCTGTGGATTTTTAATTACCACGCAACAAACTTTCCATTTCCGAAAACATCATTGCAGTTGCGCCCCACAACACCTCTCCGTTGATTATATAGCAGGGAGCATCAATAAACCGATTTTCTCCAATCTGAATTCTTCTTCGCTCTTTCAGTTTATCATCAAGTAAGGACAGAATGGGAAACTCAATTACACTATCCACTTCGTGTTTATCAGGAACCCATTGTGGGCGTTCTGTTAATTGTGCTGCATAGGGCTGTACCAAAAAATTACTAACTGGAATATAGACAGGACTTAATGCACCCAAAATATTTTCTTCAGGAATTGATACTCCTACTTCCTCTTTCGTTTCACGCAAGGCAGTATACGCCAATGATAAATCTGTCTCTTCTACTTTCCCTCCTGGCAAAGCAAGTTGCCCACTGTGAAATCCATTATAATCAGGGCGACGTATTAAAGCTGTGTAAATAGTACCATTTAATGGAAACAGCGGAAGCAAAACCGCACTTTTTCTATGATTTGGATTTTTAATCAGATATTCTTCAGTTGAAATTCGTGCTCGCGAAGTCATCGGATGATGTGCATCGCCTCCTGGAAGTTTTTCAGAAAGTCTTTTTTGTAAAGCTGAAAAAAAAGATTCGTAATCAGGAATTAGATCAATCATTACCGCAAAGGTATCTCAAGAAAAAGAATAGCGGTTTATTTTTTTTAAAAACTTGCAGTAGTAATTTCTGCAGGTTGTACGCGTATTTTCATCCCCGCTTTCAATCGCACATAACCTTCCCATCCATTGTATTCTTTCAGTTCTTTTATTGAAATTCCATAGTGCTGAGAAATTTTCACGTAATTATCTCCTCGAACAACCGTATAAAATTCTGAGCCAAGAGGTCGTACAGCATATCCCTGTTTTGTTCGAACCAAACACATATGCTCAGCCACTAATAAATGTGTATTGTAATCCACAAAATAAGATGGATCAATTGCAATTCCTCTGAAACATGTTTCAAAATGCAAATGAGTTCCGGTTGAATGTCCGGTTGAACCACCCAATCCGAGTAATTGACCGCTATTGACAATATCACCGGGCTTTACTTTTATTTTCCATAAATGCGCATATACCGTTTCAAGTCCGTTGTAATGCCGCACAATAATCATATTGCCATAACCACCATCTTTCCCTGCGAAACGAACCATTCCTGAAAAAGCACAACGCACAGTATCTCCTCGATTCAAATCAATATCCACTCCACGATGAAAGGCGGTATCTCTCCATCCGAAAGGAGATGTAATAGGTCCAATTATCGGGAAGGTAAATTCACCACTTGTTGCCACGGATAAATCAATATTCGTTTGCGTTTCACATTTATAAAGTGAATCGGTATAAGGAAAAACATGTTTCGTATCCCAGCTACCATAAAAACGTGATCCTGGATAAAAAGCAAAACCACCTTCAAATTGATTTTTGGGTTGTTCCGATTTAAATTCTTCAATTCTGGTTTTAATCATTGCATACAAAACAGGATCCTTCACATTTGAATCAAAAAGAGAATCGATAGCGAGTACTAATTCGGGTTCACTCATTTCTGGAATGGAGGCAGCCATCGCCCTTGAAGCAGGACAAAGTGAAAGGGTATCTCCTCCTGCAAAAACAAGGTTTGAAAAAAGAGAAAACAAAACTAAAATCACGCCGTAAGCGTAACGTAAAGGAGATTGCAATGTTGTGTGTATTAGGTCAAAAGACTCCTTGGGAGGAGGTGTGTAACACTAAGATAGGAAAATAATCACAATTTGAAATACAAAATCTAATAGAATTGGTAGGTAATAATAGAAGGTTTAGCAACCAAATTCATAATTTCATGGAGAAACTATTTACAACCTGCGCTCATCTTATCTTTCGATGCTTCAGGAAATCCCATCTGCTCTGCTTTTGTCAAATCTTCACAAGCGGCTTTTTTATTGTTGAGTTTGAAATTTGCTTTTCCTCGTAAATCATAATCTTCTGCTATTGCACCGGCTTTTATTGCAATATTAAAATTATCAATAGAAAATTGCCATTTCTCCTGATCGAAATACATTTTTCCTAGTGCACGTGAAGCTCGAATATTTGTTGTTTCAAGTGTTAGTACCTTTTTATAATCAACTTCTGCTTGAATATATTTTGTTTTACCCTGCGCCATATTTGCATCCCCTCGAGCAAGCAAAGTCGGCACATCATCTTTTTTCAAAACTAATGCTTTATTAAAATCCTTAATTGCATTTGGATACATTTTTTGTTTTGCAAATAACTCCCCACGAATTCGTAATAAGGCTGCATCTTTTGAATGAAACTGATCGATGACCATACTATAATCTTTAATCGCTTCGTCAGTTTTTCCTAATGCTATATTACTCTCGCCTTTTGCTTTGTATAATTCTTCAGAGGAAACACCCAATGTAATTGCCTTGGAATATTCAGCAATTGCCTGTTCATGTTTATTTTGAATTGCGTGAATTTTCCCTTCTTCAAAATATGCTTTTCCTAAATTCGGATTTATGGAAATGGATTTCGAAAAATCGGCCAATGCCTCATTTTGTTTTTTCATGTCGCGAAACAATACTCCACGTTGAAATAAAACTTCAGCATTCTTTCCATCCAAAGAAATCGCTTTATTAAAATCAGCCAAAGCATTTTCGGATAGATTTGTTTTTACATATAACATTCCACGATTCACATAGGAGTCCAAAAAATCAGGATTTAATTTAATGGCTGTGGTATAATCATTAACAGCTAGGAGATCATTTCCTAATTGCGCATTTAAATGAGCTTTGTAAAAAAAACCGGGCTCATATTTGGAATTTAATTGTGTTGTTTTAGCGTAGTCGGCCATTGCAAGGTCATTTTTACCTAATGATTCGTTGGCCCTTCCTCTATCAAGATACGCTTCAAAATAAGTTGCGTCAGTTTTTATAGCGAGATCAAACTGAACGATAGATTCAACAAACTTTCCATCCGTCAATAATTTTTTACCCTTTTCATGGTAGACATAAGCCGGCTGCGCGAAAAATAAAACCGGTAAAAACATTGTCACCAAATAAAGAATCATCTTTTTCATGATCTAAATATAAATGTTCTCGGTGTAACTTTTGATTGGCCAATTTCAGACTCTAATGAATAGGCAATTTTGGTTCTTCGTAAGGGACATAAAGCCTATTAATTAATACTAAAAGGCATTCAAATTTGTCAAAAAACGCCCGTTTTCGGCTCGATCCTTGCTTTTTCAGTGCTAATGAATTAGATTTACTCAGCAAACAAAAATTCTAAACCCATGAAACGTATCATCCTTCTTTTCGCAGTTATTTTCTCTATGGTTTCAGTTCAGCTTAAGGCAGAACAAACACCAACTAATCAGGAAAAAGCACACAGTCAAGCTCTTGTTATCAAGAAGATTGTTAGTCTTTCTGATGAGCAACAAGTTAAGATTGAAGCTGTAATTCTTTCAAAACTTAATGAACTGGATGTTATTCATGCGGATGCAAGTAAAGATGCTGCTACTAAGATGGCTGCCTCAGAAGCGCTAAAAACTTCACGTGACATAGAATTTTCACAGATTATGACACCAGAGCAATACGCTCATTATCTTCATCAAAGAGAAGAAATTCAAACCCGAAAAGATATCGCACACTAAGCATAGCTATCAAACAAAAAAACCTTCGAATATTCGAGGGTTTTTTTTTGATGATTTAATAAA
The DNA here is from genome assembly GCA_038237845.1 of Bacteroidia bacterium. Classification (GTDB taxonomy): domain Bacteria; phylum Bacteroidota; class Bacteroidia; order Palsa-965; family Palsa-965. The sequence continues at coordinate 24,287 of JBBRYH010000038.1, read as the reverse complement.
TGATTTTTTACTATTCATTTATAAGAACGATATGAAATAACAAATCGTCTTTTATGACTTTAGCGTTTTTAGAATTAAGCCCCCATTTCATTCCATCAATATGAAAATCGCCAACTAAGTTTGTAGGGATTTTAGGATTGTTCAAATTTTTAAATTCTACTTTCGCAGGAAAAATTACTTCACCAGTGGTATCTTTTAGTTGAAGTCGACAAACAACATTCATCTTTTTAGGATTCGAAGGAATAGAATCGAAATGCAAAATTGAAAGTGTCGAGATAGGATATTTAGAAACTTCAAGATATTCTGGGCTCCCTGACTCAATTCTTTCGTCATCACCAATCTGCAAAGCAGAAACGGATTTCATATCAAGCACAATTATTCCGCCAAGCAAAATTGAGTCCAAAGAAAACCATTTCCCACTTTTTATTTTGATTACAGTGCTTGCCGTAAAAGAAGCGTTATCCATCTTTAAATTCATGGTAGAATTTCCGATCTTAATCTGTTTGTCCACATTTTTTGCAGTTTTTGAACGGGTACATGCAAAAGAACTTTCTTTCAGATTGATGGAAAAAGAATCACGCTTTATAGATGCAGGTGGCAAAGGGGCTTCCAACGAAGGAGGCCCGCCTGTAGTATCGTTAGTTCCGATTTTGTTTCCTTCATTCGTACAAGAAACCATCAATAAAAGTGCAAAAAATAAAAGCGAATATTTTTTCATTGATAAAATAATTATTTCTGAAAATTAAAAAGCTCAAATACAAATTAATTCACCTGCACATTTTCATTTTTTTGAACAGGAAAAAATGTTTCACTCTGTTCGATGGCATCCATTATTTTTTCCAACATGGCATCTCCAGATTCACCTTCAAGAAAGCGTAAAGGTTCTTTAATATGAATGGATAACTTTACTCCCTTTTTCTTTTTCATGGCGAGGCCTTTTTTATCAAAAGCCTTTCTAAATCCTTCTATCACAACCGGAATAACAATAGGATTATATTTCTTAACCAAAACGGTAATTCCTCTTCGTCCTTTTGCACCTTGTTTGGTTGTTCCCTGAGGAAAATTAATAACCCATCCATCACTTAAAGCTAAACCGATATTACTCAAATCTTCCAATCGAACTTTTCTATTTACGTCATTCGCACCCTCACGCCATGTTCGTTGAATAGAAACAGATCCGACATATGCAAAAATTCTTGGCAGAATTCCTTTTTTCATTGTTTCCTCAGCCGCTACAAAATAGTTATTGATTTTGGGACGCAACAAATACCAAGGCTTACTAATTGAATTCATATAGCCTCGCTTTGATGCGGAGAAAACATGCAACAACGCAATTACTTCTCCAAAATAAGTTTGGTGATTCGAAACAAAAAGTACGTTCTCTTTTGGCAGATTTTTAAGATGTTCCATTCCTTTAATTACCATTCTATTTCTTCTAGCATAACGTCGCCAGGTAAGAAATCCAATCGTACTGATAAGAAATCGCTTGATAAAAAATTTATGTCCAAATGGGTCCTTTCGAAGCATATTCAAAGGTACGTATTGAAAGTGGAATTGCTTCGATTGATTACCTTTGAGAAGAAGCAATTTAGTTGCTAATTTATGGTAACTACAATTCTTTTCTTTTTGAATAATCTTCTTGAATTGATGTTTTGAAATTGTTGAGGGTAATACAATTAATTACAATGAAAAAAGGAATTACTATTGGCATTATTTCGATTCTTTTTATTGCTGGTATTGGAAGTCTGATTTGGTTTTTCATGATGCGAAGACAAGTGCCTCAACAGGCGCAATACATTCCCAAAAATGCCATCCTAGTAGTTACCCTCAATTTACGTGAGTTGGCAATAGATCATATAGGGAACGAACATCTCTTTCCCGAAAGTGCCAATAATAAATCTGTAAGTAAGACGCTTGATCCGTTTATTAAGGCAATTGAAAAAAACGAAGGTGCGGGAATAAAAGAAAGTGCTGATGTACTTGCTTTCATTTATAGAGAAGGGGATGCCGCATTTTTAGGTGTAGTGGCAGTGCTAAAAGATTCTTCAAAATTCGGCAATTTAATTCGGCAAAATATTTCTAAACAACTTTCCATTTATCCACTTTTAGCAAAAGAAATGTCAATGGTTCAATTTGATACAACTTCGGCAATTTTGGCTTGGAAAGATGAGGTTGCACTTTTTCTATTTCCAATTGGAAATCAAAATGCCGAGGCTACAGCAATACAATGCACTAAACTTTTATCTGAGAATGAAAATGCATCTGTGCTTTCCATCGAAAATTTTAAGGATCATGAATTGGCTTCATTTGATGCAGGCATTTGGATGCAACCCGAAAAATTTTTGGAATTTACTGGTGGCGGTGACCTTTTTAAAACTGTTTTTAATAATATAAAATATCTTTCTCTAGACTTGGATTTCCAAGATGGGGAATTGGTTATTCGCCGATTAATTACAGCAAAGAATTTAGAGGTCGCTTCAAATTCTCAATCCGAATTAAAACTTCCTTGCGATCCGAAACTGGTCATGGGTTTCTATCATGCAAATTTGAATATTTCAAATGATGAACTATTGGATAATTTCATTGATGCCCCTCCTCTAAATTTACTCCCTTTTAATGATGACCGTTCTCGATTAATTGCCAAAACATTAAATGGAAATTTTACCATTTTTATTCACGACACTTTTAGTAATTCGATGAATTATATTACATATGATTATGATAACAATTTCAATCGTATTCCGATTAGCGGGACAAAAAGAGCAACTTTGCGCGGACTAACCACCTCGTTCGAAGTGAAAGACAAAATCAAATTGAATGAATTATTAGTTCAATGGATGAAAGAAGATAGTATTCCATTGAATGGAAATACTTGGACTTTTACAGATTCTGGTTCGCCGCACTTTTTAATATTGAATGACAACCTTTTGACATATTCAAACTATCAACAGGTAGATGGGAAACAAAGAGAAGTACCAGAATCGTGGGCCGGATTAAACATGTCGATTCCTATTGGCAAAGTAATTCTTCCGGAAATTAATACTTGGGCATCCTTTTTTATTCCCGGTTTAAATTTGGAAGAACCATATTTCACAGAAAATCTTGACAACATTTTAATTTCAGAACCCCTTCAAACAGGAATTCAAAGTTCATCTCAAATCAGAATAACTATGAAGAATAAGAAAGTAAATTCCCTAATGCAACTCGAAGAAATCTTCGGAAAAGTTGGTGATTGAAACTAAGCCTTAATCTTGACTTTCAAAGCCAATAGTTATTCCGGCCTTAAACCCAAATTTACTCGTTGTTTGTCCTGGAGTATAAATCACTGTGGTTGCAACTTGTGGTGCAAAATAAATTGGCCATTTGAGCGAGCTATGAATTTTAAATCTTGCCACCACATCACATCCTAGCTTTCCCCATTCTTCTCCTGTATTTCCATTGTAAAAATATTCCACCCCAAGTGGATTAACAGATATATGCGTTGCAATTTTTCCTTTTGTAGGCAGATAAATTCCTGCGCCTTCAGGAACAAGACAAAGTAAAAATGAAATGTATCCAACTCTCAATCCAGATCCACCAAGTTTATTAAGAATCCAAAAACCGGCCACCATACCACCAGGCGCATGAACAAAAATTCCACCGTTCAATGAAGTCCCAATTCCTAAATGATAATTTATGGTACCAACATCTCCAATTGGAATATGGAGCATTCCCCCAAAATCGTTAAAGGAGCGATCGCCAAGCTGAAAATATTCTGCATAAAATCCGCCTTCTACCTTGCCTTGTGAAAAAAGGCTGATTGAAAAAAACGAGAGCAAAAAAACTGCAAGCGTCTTCTGTATCATGGTCAAAAGCGATGCTACTAATTTTTAATGGGGCTGCGGAACTTCTTGTGGTGCTTCTCCATTTACAGGAGCTCGAAGTCTGGAGTTCTCAGGAATTTTACCTTCCCATTTATCCTTAATCACGCCCTCTTTAATTGGTCGGAAAGATGTACGACGGTTTTTTTGATGGGCCGCCTCTGTCTCTTCTTTTGTTGCCATAGCTGCAATTTCTTTATCAGAAATGAGTGGTTTTGTTTCTCCGTAACCTTTTGCTTGTAATCTTTCTGCAGTAATTCCCTTGGAAATAAGATAATCAACACAACTTTTAGCACGTGCCTGAGAAAGTGTCATATTATATGAATCACTTCCGCGTGTATCGGTATTAGAAGCAATCTCAACACTTATATTATCGTTCAGTTCGAGGAATGCAACTAAGTCATCAAGTATTTTTTGAGACTCAGGTCTAAGTGTGGCTTTATCAAAATCATACTCAATTCCAGGAATGACAATCTCACCCGCAGGAATAGGAGTGAGATAAAAATCATGTACAAAAACCGTGTCTTCCGTAATTCCTACTGTCGAAAGATTGGTAGCGTCTCCGAAGAATTTATTTTTCTGAGCTTTTATATATAATTCCTCACCTACAACCAATTGCATTTCATAATAACCATCATCATCCGTAATTTTAAAATCGGATTCAACATTTCCACGAATATCTTTAAATGTTAAGAACGCTGAGGAGATTGGATCTTTTGTCTCAGCATTATAAACATGTCCATGAATGGATAATACAATCGGTTCATTGGAATATTCGTATGCTCTGTAACAGAATCCACTTCCAGGGCCGCAGCTGCTGCATGGCTCTCGATCAGAAGAAAAATAACCATGTTGTTGTAATCGATCAAGAACAAAATAAGCGTCATCTCTAGATGAATTAAATGGCGCTTCCAAATTTTTGACTTTTGCCCATGATGAATCATCAGCATTAAAAGAAGATTTCACAATATCAAAACCGCCAAAACCACCCATGCCATTTGAACTGTAAAATAAGGTACTTGTGGTAAAATGGAAAAAAGGAGTTACCTCATCATCTGCTGTATTTATGATGGGTCCAAGATTTCTTGCCGGTGATGTATTTCCATCATCATCAATAGATGTCATCCAAATATCCAAGCCTCCTTGTCCACCTGCACGATCAGAAACAAAATAAAGTGTTGATCCATCATTCGAAAGAAATGGCATCATATTTCTACATCCTGTTTCATTTACATTTGGGTCCAATTTTTTCGGAGCAAGCCAATTGTCATTGACATTATTGCACATAAAAATGGAACATTCTTTTCCATCGGCACTCCATCTTGTAAAAAATAAATTTTCTTTCCCGAAAGAAACCATGGCCGCACCTTCATTTTCAGAAGTATTCAATGCTGAAATTGCACTTGTCAAAGGCTGTGGTTTTGCCCAAGTCGCATTCATTTTCTGCGTTGTAAAAATATCAGTGCTGTAGGCATCTAATCCAAGTTTTACAAACTCAGGTGATGAAACGTTTCCTGGTTTTGCTGCCGTAAGAATCAAATGATTTGCATCACCATAATAATTGGTTGCAAAAATGGCAGTACCAGTATTAATAACACTATCCATTCTTGTAATGACAACCTCATGCTTTACATTACTCGTACTCATTGCAAATCGACATCCTGCACTGCTTCTTGTTGCACGTTTGAATTGTTGTGAAGTTACATCTACACTATCCGTGTACATATCAAATTGCTTTACTGCTGCTTCATATTTTGCATTGTTCATTAAAGCCAAGCCATAATAAAATCTCACATCAGGAAATCTTTTATCCGGCAGAAACAATGACTGCCTGTACCATAACTCTGCATTTTCATAGTCATGCAAAAGACGATAACAATCAGCTACCTTATTTACAACATAACGCGTTTTCGGATCATTTCCTTTTACAAGATTCGGATTCTTCAGCGAAGTAGTATCTGCTGCTGCCGCAACTAAGGAAGATGTATCAACTACTTTTTTTACATTAACATAAGGTCGACACTCGTAGGGTGTTACCAAATCACGATCAGAACCGTCTGCGAACGTGATAACATGCTCGTAACAGGAAAGTGCTAATTTGTAATTTTTATCATCATATGCTTTATCGCCAAATTCCAACCACTCACGGCGACTTTGGCCATAAACAGAAAGTGAAGCAATAAATAAAAATAAAACGGAAAGAAGTATACGCCTCATAATCTCGGGCAATTGGGTGCAACAATTGGAGTTTTTCTCTTTGCAATATAAATCACAGAGAATTCTATTCCTCCACGATTATTGGATGCTGGTTTTAATGTAGATGTATTCACATCATAACTCATTCTATATGTAAATGCTCCTTGCTTCAAACCTATTTCCATAATAGCAGCATCTTTGGAACGGAAAGTTGGTCCGACAATTAAATACGATTCTGAATTAGGAAGAAAAATATTTGCTTGTAAACCAATCACCATTTCATGATCATTTGTTTGCCACATATAAAGGAAACGAGGCTGTAATTGTAATCGCTCATTAATTCCTACACGCGCACCCGCATGAATGATATAATGGATTGGTAATTTATTATCATAACCGTAAAACGATTCTTTAGGTTGATTTAAATGGAAAGCAGAAAAACCAACAAAAGGATTTACTCTACTCGTTTCTTTAGAAAAATAATAAAGCGCACCAGTACTAATATCTAGTAAATATTGTTTCTCACTCGAATTCGTTTCGCCACTTGGCATAGAAACATCAAATCCACCGCCATCTGCAAGCGTATACTGATTATCATAGGACAATCTTCCAAAGTCAACACTTTTTTGCATGACTCCTGTTTCCAATCCGAATGCAACATGATGATTATTATTTTTATCAATCTGCAAATCGTAAGCACCGGAAAGATTTATTTGTAAAACATTAAAATTTCCAAAACCTGCGCGATTATCCATTAATTGAAAACCTACACCATAACGTTTAATCGGCATATCAAATGCCAATGCAGCGGTTTGAAAAGGTTTTGTAGCAACAGCCGACCATTGATTTCGATAGTTTGCATGAATGCGATAATAACCATCAAACATTCCAGTCATTGCTGGGTTTAAATAAATTTTCGCCGCATCGTAATGCGTCAAGTGAAAATCCTGTGCTTTTACTGACAACATCAGTAAGACAAGGCAACCTGAAAGAAGAATCCGTCGGATCATTTTTATGGGATTATTTTTCATCAATTTTATCGGAGAAGGGTTACATCACCAGAAAGATGATGCTCTTTTAAATCAGGTGTTTTCGCATATACAGTATAAACATAAACACCTATTGGTTGCGGAATTCCATCACGTTTTCCATCCCAACCCGGAGATTGGTTTGTTCCCACATAAATTAATTCACCCCAATTATTATAAATCCGCAATTCTAAATCTGTAAATGGTCCACCGCGTACCCAAAAGAAATCATTTTGCCCGTCATCATTCGGCGAAAATGCGGATGGAACAACTGGAGGTGCCGTAATAATATAATCTTGAACAAGTGTATCTGTACAGCCATTCGTATCTGCAACAACAAGAGTAATAGGATAAGTTCCAGAATAAATCCAAGAGTGAGTCGGATTTTGTTGTGTTACAATCGTACTAGTATCACCGAAATTCCACCACCATGCGTTCACATTAAAGTAAGATTGATCTGTAAATTGAACATTTTGCTGTGCATTTGCAACCGTCGGCGGAGATGCGGTAAATGCAGCAGTTGGCGACGGATAAATAGTAACAGGCACAGTTAAAGTATCTGTACAACCGAAATTTGAGGTTGTTACAAGTGTTACGTTCCAGTTTGCAGAGGAGGCATAGGTATGAAATACTGGCGTGCCGGTTGCTGTAGTATTGTCTCCAAAATTCCATTGAATTGAAGTGATGCTACCAAACGATATTGAAGAACTATCAATAAATGTTGTTCCATCATTCAAACAAAAACCTGAAGTAACAAAATTTGAAACAGGGTTTGGATATACTTGCGCAGGAATTACAATTGAATCAGGGCAACCATTTATTGAAGTAACAACTAGCGTCACGTTAAAATAACCTCCTGTGGTAAAAGCATGACTTGGATTCTGCAAGCTGGAAGTATTATTTAATGGAGGGTTTCCAAAATCCCAACTCCAAGCTGTAATTGTTGTTACAGATGTTGACAAATCTGTAAATTGAATTTGTACTCCTGGACAACCACTTACCCAACTGAATAATGCATTCGGTGCGGGAAGAATTGTTACAAATAGGGTGTCGCGCTGTTGTTGGCATCCGCCATTATTTAAAGAATTGAAAATAATTGAAACATTGCCTGTTGCTAGATCACCTGTACCTGGTAAATAATTTACAGAAAGTCCATTGCTTCCACTAGGGAAAGTTCCATCTCCTGTTGTGGTCCAATAACCCTGCCCAGTTGCAGTTGAAGCCGTTACTGTAAAAGGTAGATTACTACATGCAGTATCAGGACCACTTGCTGTGACATTTGGTGGGGGTGTCAAGAATAAAATCAACGTATCCACTTCTGAATTACAAGATCCATTTCCAGTTGTACTACAATACAAGTATACCTGACCTGCAGCTTGATCTGCCAGACAAGGAGCATATGACGTACATAAACTAGAAGGGCTAGCAAAAGTTCCACAACCAGAGGTTGACCAAACGCCTCCTGAAGCTAAAGTTATAGCAGCACAAACATTCACTGAAGGCGTATCTCTACATACTACAATATCCGGTCCGACATCCATAGTTGGCCCAGGCGTAAAATCAATTCTTACCGAATCTGTATTTTGAGAACACAAGGTAATACCAGTAGTTGTAAGGGTTAGATACGTAAATCCCGCAGTAATTTCAGCTGGTGTTGGCGTATAGGTTGCATTCAAAATCGTAGAGTCAGGAGTAAATGTTCCTGGCCCAGTCCAATATCCACCACTTGCATTTAAAACATTTCCACCTAATCCAAAATTTGCATTGTTTGTACAAGCAAAGGTGTCATTTCCTGCAAGCGCAATTGGAGGCGGAATAACTGTTACTGTTTGTGAAATTGTATCATCACAACCTAAAGAATTTGTTGCTGAATGGAATATCGTATAAACTCCACTTGCGTTATAAACGTGGGTCGGATTCTGAGCATTGGAAGTTGTGAAATCACCGAAATCCCACCAATAACTTGAAATAGTTGAATTAGGAGATGGTACAGAATTATCCGTAAATGTTATTGGCTGACCAACACAAGCACTGTCATTTGATGGAGTTAATGCAGTTGTTACAAAAGACAACTCAATAACTTGGGTTGCAGTATCTGCACAACCAGTTCCGCCATTAATAATAAGTGAAACATTATAGGGCCCTAAACCAGGATAAGTATAACTTGGATTAACCAAATTGGACGTGTCGGCCAAGGTAGTACCATCACCAAAATTCCAAAAATAACTATTCGCTGGATCACTATTATTTACAAATTGAACTGTGCTTCCTGCGCAAACACCTTGTGGAGTTCCGAGAACAGCCTGCGCCAACGGAGGGCAATAAATTACGTTAAATTGAAAATCTCTTAAAATTTCTCCAATTTTCACCCCATTTCGAAACTCTTCACATCTAATGCCGGCAACAAATTGACCAATAATTGTTGGAATACCAGAAATAAATCCTGTATTCGGATTCATTGCTAGATTGGCGCCGCCACAAGGATTCAACGGACCAAACCCAGCCACCCAAGGAATAGGTGTAAATGTTGCAACTCCAGAAGGAAAAGTAGGAGGATTTTGATCAGAAGGGGCATACCATGAATAATAGAGTGAATCGCCATCTGAGTCTGTAGCGCCGTGATCGAAATTGATTGGATTTCCCTGACAAACAAATACAGGAGGTGGATTTACCCAAACCGGACTGTCATCAGTAATTAATAATCCTTCGTCAGGAATGTGGGTATACCAACCCTCACCAACAGAAGTAGGATTAATTACATTAGTAAGAGAATTGTTTCTGCAGCAATAATTATAATATAATTGATAACCTCCAGTTTGAGGAGGAAGGTTATTTACAACTGCAGTATATGTAGCTTCTTCAAGACAAATTCCCGGATTTACGGCACAAGTGTCGACATATGGATTAACAAAAGTAGAAGTTGTAAAAGGAATAATCACTCTTTTATCAGGGGCAAAAACATTCCCATTTACATCACGAATTTCGATGGTTACACTGCCTGGGAAAAATACACTGGTTGGTCTGCAATCTCTATACATTTTCAATGTAATGCGATAGGTTGCGCCACCAAGGTGATCATAGGTAAGAGAACCACCAACAATATGGGTAGCATTTGCGATGAATGAACATAGCAAAGCCATGAATAACAGGGTAAACCTTTTCATGAAATTATGCAGGGTGTTTATGGTGTCTGCCGTGGCTAAGATACTACAATTCACGGAAGTAGCAATTTTCATAGTGAAAATGCCGAAAAATCAATTCAAAAAATGGTTTTTAAAGTGATTTTCGGATCAACGTATCGAATCAGAAATGTTAAGCTGCAAAAAACCGCCAAAATCACAGGCAGTAATATGAACATAATATTTCCCGGATGGAAATCCTGAAAGGTTGATAACGGGCCGACCATAAATAGCAGTCAAACCCTCTAAATCGCCCAAAAATATAGGAACACCATGATGATCACCATAGAGAATCCTATTATAATTTGCCTGATCATATATGTATACTTGTGAACGACTTCTTTGTTTTGGGAAAAACACCAGAATACTATCCTCTTTGGATACTCGATTCAAAACTACAGGCGTTACGCTGAAGCGGGAAGTGTCAGAAGTCCCTAGGTAAGACTCTGGAATTTCAATTTTTTGTAATTGGCGTTCCTTTGAAAAAAGGATCCATGAAACATAACTTCCTGCTGCCAAAAGGACCGTTATAGCAATAAAAATTGGCAAAAAGGATTTTCGCATTGCTTGCAATATCGGCATTTCAAGTCTGAACGACAACGATTTTTCACTTGACCTTGTCGTTAAACGTTTTATCTTTGAGTGCAAACTCAGGCAAACCCTCTCATGGTAAAAAAATCGATCATTGGCATTATTGCCGGAATTACTGTTTTATTTACAGCCCAAGCACAAATTAATGTGCAGTGGGTTGGACGTTATACCTCTGCGGGAAACAATATAGACAGAGCAAAATCCATGATAGTTGACCCAGGTGGAAATAGTTTTGTTGTTGGAACTTCATGGAACGGAACCAATTTTGATATTGCAACTCTTAAATTGGACGCAAATGGAGTGCAACAATGGGTGACCTATTATAATGGTCCCGGCAATGGATATGATGAGGCAAGGACCATTGTTACAGATGCTACAGGAAATGTATATGTTACAGGCTATAGTGCAGGATTATCTGCAAATTATGACGTTGTAACAATAAAGTATAATCCTGCAGGAGTTCAACAATGGGCAACACGTTATAATGGTACTGCAAACGGTTTTGACGAAGGCTACGACATTGCAGTTGATGGATCTGGAAATGTTTATGTAACTGGTGGAACTATTACTACTACTAGTAATGCAAATTTCATTACTATAAAATACAATAGCCTAGGAGTTCAACAATGGGCTACAACTTACAGTAATACCAATAATGCAACTCAAATTGAAACTGCTTATGCAATTCATCTAGATGGAGCAGGAAATGTTTATGTAACCGGAAGTAGTTATGCTAATGCTACTAATGATAATGATATTGCAACTGTAAAATATAATAATAGCGGCGTTCAACAATGGGTTTCCCGTTATAACGGTCCAGGAAGTGTTTACGATTCAGGAAGTGATATTGTTGTGGATGGTGTAGGAGATGTTTTTGTTACTGGTTATGCTCGAGATTTAGTTGGAACAACAAACTATAGCTATGCTACCTTAAAAATAAATCCTGCTGGAGTTCAACAATGGGCTTCAATATATGACGGACCAGGAAATGAATATGATGCAGCAAGTTCAATTACGATAACTCCTGCTGGAAACCTTGCTGTAACCGGTCGTTCTTTAGGAACAGCGGCTACAGCAGAAGACATGGCAACTATTCTTTACGATCCAAATGGAAATGCTATTTGGGTAAGAAGATATGATGGTGGGGTTGTAAATTATGATGAAGGATACGCAGTGGCTGCCGATAGTTCTAATCGCATTTTTGTAACGGGTTACAGTTATAAAGGAAGTTCTAATAATGATTTTGTAACTATTAAGTATGAAGCTAATGGTGACACTTCATGGATTGTAAAATACAATGGTTCTGCTAATAATTCCGATCAATCTTATGCAATTGCACTTGGACCAACAGCCGAAATTTATGTTGGCGGTATGTCAAAAGGCATTGGAACAAATGAAGATTTTACTGTGGTAAAATACTGTCAGCTTACTGCGACTGCAAATAATGATACTTCCATTTGTTTAGGTGCAAGTGCCAATTTATCAGCAAGTGGTTCTTATGGAACCGTAGATAGTATTTGGTGGACACCTACAATTGGATTAAGCCAATCCAATATTGCAAATCCGATCGCGACACCTACTGTTACGACTTCTTATGTATTGCATTTGAGAAACCAATATGGTTGTGTGGATTTAGATACAACTGTTGTCACCGTTTTCCCGCTACCTGGACCTCAAATTCAAACAAGCGGACCAACCTCCTTTTGTATTGGCGGATCTGTTACGTTAACTGCGGTAGATACAACAAACGGAACAGTTTCCTATTTGTGGAATACTTCAGCAACAACAGCTGCTATTACGGTGAATGCGCAAGGAACTTATTCTGTTACTATCACAAATGCAGCAGGATGTTCTGGAATTAGTACGATCAATGTAACTCAAAATCCAAATCCAACAATCAATGCCGGGCCAGATGTTGGGTTATGCCAAAGTACAACAACTATTTTGTGTGCTACGGGTGGTTTAAATTATGCATGGTCCCCTCCTTTTGGATTAAGTGATACAACTATTGCCTGTCCAACTGCAGGACCAACCTCAAACACAACTTATGTTGTTATCGGAACAGATGCAAATGGATGTACTAGTACTGATACTGTTTCGGTCAATCTATTTCCTCCGCCAAGTGTTCCAGTAATATCAAGAAACATAGGGGTGTTAACTTCGACTGCGGCGGTAACTTATCAATGGTATTTTAATAGTGTATTAATAGTTGGTGCAACCAGTCAAAATTATACTCCACCACAAAACGGAAGTTATTACGTTGTAATAACAGATGCAAACGGATGTACTGCCTTCTCATCACCTTATGTAATGAACGATGTAAGTGTTCGGGAATTATCATCTTCAAATCCGCTCAACCTTTATCCAAATCCAAATAATGGAGATTTCACCGCTCAATTTAATCAGCTTGGCCAAAGTGCTGAATTGGAAATTTATAATGTTACTGCTGAAAAAGTATTTGCAAAGCATCTTTCAACGAATGGAATTTCTGCCAACGACTTTAGTTTGAATGTTGATTCAGGAATTTATTTTCTTCGAGTTACCTTGGAGGATGGTTCTGTTTTAACACAACGTTTTGTAATCGAAAAATAATTAACAAAGTTTTTAATAGAGGGCATTCGTGTTAAGCGGATGCCTTTTTATTTATCTCCAACAATGAACTATTCAGATCTAATTAATACAGGCGGCGTCAGTCTTATTCTTTTAGCTTTTATCCTTCTCACGATGGGAAAAACAAAGCAACAGGACGTAACCTATAATTTACTTAATCTTATTGGTGCAGGGCTTGCTTGTTACGGTTCTGTTTTAATTCATGCAGTACCTTTTATTGTTCTGGAAGCGGTATGGTGTATTGTTGCCGTTTATGGCTTAATGAAAAAAGCATCCTGATTTATTATCTTCACCGTTATAAATAGCTATGAAAATTTTAGGAATTATTCCTTCACGATTTGCCTCTACACGCTTTCCGGGAAAGCCACTTGCTGACATTGGAGGGAAGACAATGATTCGTCGCGTTTATGAACAGGCCAAAAAATCAACAATGCTTACTGAAGTTGTTGTTGCAACAGATGATGAAAGAATAGAGACTGAAGTAAAATCATTTGGAGGAAATGTTGTACTAACAGCCGAAAAACATCAAAGTGGGACAGATCGTTGTGCTGAGGCAATGAAAAAGGTTTGGGGAAACTGGGATGCTGTAATCAATATTCAAGGTGACGAGCCCTTTATACTTCCTGAACAAATTGATTTGCTTGCCACCATTTTTGAAAATCCTGAAGTTGAAATAGGAACATTAGTGAAGAAATTATCTGACCCTCTTGATCTTGAAAATCCCAATATTATGAAAGTGGTTTTGGATATTTATGGAAACGGGATGTATTTTAGTCGCTCACCCATTCCATTTGTTCGAGGTGCAGAAAAAAAAGAATGGCTAAACAAAAATTTATTTTACAAGCATATTGGAATCTATGGATATCGTGCAGATGTTTTAGACGAACTTACCTTACTTCCACAAGGTAAGCTTGAATTAATTGAATCACTTGAACAATTGCGATGGTTGGAAAACGGGTATAAAATAAGAACAGCTTTTACAGAATCAGAAGCTATTTCAATTGATTCGCCGGAAGATATAGAGAAACTGAAGAAGGCAGGATTAATTTAATAGAATAGATATTTTGTATCTTTGAAATCCTTTGGAAAACAGTAATTGATTTTGAAGATTTGGAGAGGTGTCAGTCCGAAGGACCCCTTCGGAGAGTGGCCGAACGAGCACGCCTGGTCCAAAGGACTCCTTCGGAGAAAGTGTGTTTACAGCAACGTAACGTGGGTTTGATTTTGATTTTTTTGCGATGACGTTCTTTGCATATATTTTGAAAAGCGAAAAAGATGGCCGCTTCTATTATGGAAGCACTAACAATATTGCCAAGCGATTTATCGCCCATAATAAGGGTGAAGTTAGAGCTACAAAAGGTAGAAGGCCCTTTATTCTTCACTACCAAGAGTCCTTTGAAACAAGGAGTGAAGCATTTCGAAGAGAACATTTTTTTAAATCTGTTGATGGTTATCTTTGGCTTAAGGAAAACAAAATAATATAATTCGGAGAGGTGTCAGAGTGGCCGAACGAGCACGCCTGGAAAGTGTGTTTACAGCAATGTAACGTGGGTTCGAATCCCACCCTCTCCGCTAAGTGAGATAAGCCGATTTTTTTTCGGCTTATTTTTTTCCTCCTCCACAAATTTCATTCGTAAAAATGTGGATTCGATCAAAAATTTCATTCACTTTTTCGGTTCGAAGTGTGTCTTTTTCCCTGTCAAAGAAAACTCCCTCCGGAAATACAAGATATTGGAGTATTTCGCGAATTCGATAAGTGCCTTCTGCCCATATTTCAGAGAGCGAAGAAGCAAATTCACAGGCTTCCTGAAAGTATTCTTCAAGGTTCGAAGTTTCGATTGGGTACTTCGGCAATTTATCCTCCAAAGCGGCTCTTTCACTCTTGTATTTGAAGGAATATTTTTGGAATACATCTTGAGGAATCTCTCCGAGCGCAGAACGTTCTTCGAGCGTTTCAATTTTGTTGTTCAGGTCTGTAACCCTTCCTTTAACCGCGTTTAAATTATCGCCTTCTGATTGAGTGAGCGCATCATAAATATTAATGAGTTTTAATTTAAGCGGCTTCAGGTATTTTCCGTTTATCGTAAAAGCTGAAATGTATTTTTGAAATAATGTGTGCATATAATTTGCATTGCGGTTACACTTACACCCTTTCTTGGCGCATTTATAATAGTGTATTTTTTTTCTTCACTTCATACCCTGCAAATGAGGTTCCGCATACGCCACATTTGACAAATCTTCTGAGCGGATGAGCTTCTCTTTCTAACTCGTGCTTGTAATTGTGATGTTTCTCAGAAATAATTTCCTGAACTTTCAAAAATACTTCGCGCGCAACAATTTTTTCATGCTTGCCGTCAACGATTCCGCCATCCACCATTTTGTGAATGATGATTCCGCAATAAAAAGGATTTCTCAAAACTTTTGAAAGAGATTGTAGCGGAATAAAATAACCGCTCTCGTTCATCCTTTTCTGTATCTCGACATTTGTGATCCGCTCACGCGACTTCCATTCAAATGCTTTTCGGATAAGTTTTCCCTGTGCGTTCACAACAAGTTTTCTTTCTCCGTTTACTATTACAGAATCATATCCCGGTGGACGGGCTGTAATCCATACTCCCTGATTTAATTTTTCTTTCATTCCCGCAACGACTTTTTCCCTGCGAAGCTGATTGTCATACTCGCTAAAAATAAAATGAACGTTCTGCTGAAGATTTCCGCCCGGTGTATTTGTGTCGGCAGGTTGTGTAACAGATTCAATTGCGATGCCACGTTTTTTCAATTAGGAAGCAATGAAAATTGCATTCGCTCCCGAACGGCTGAACCTATCCATGCTGTACACGATGATGTAGGAGATTTTTTCTTTACTCTTTTTGACAAAGTCAAGCATACGTTTGAACTCCTTGCGCTCATCCGATTTTGCGCTTTCATAAGTTCCACCGAAAAGACCAAGCACGTTGCGTTTTTTCTGTTCTCCATAAATCTTACACGCCTTGAGTTGTGTTGCCAAACTCAAATTGTTCTCCGCTTGTTCTTTGGTGGAAACTCGCGTGTAGATGACAGCATTTACCGTTGAGGGGATTTTTTTTTGAATTCCATCGTTTCTTTTCACGAACCGAAAAAATCTGTCTAAGCCGCTTTTCTGCATGGTACTTTTATTTTATTGTGTTGTTGATGTAATTGATATAACAAGTAAGCAAACTGTTCGAGCGATTTGATGATGTCAGTTGCCTGCTCCACGCTGATGTTTTCAAAACCTTCAAATGTTTTTAATGATTCAGAAGTGAGTTCTCCTTTTTTTCCTCAGCTCTTCTATTTCCTCTGTTGTGTTCATGGCAATTGCAATTATAATTTCCCTCTGTCCCTTGAGGATGAGAAATTCGGTTTGATTTTTCCATCTACTTGTGTTAGTGCTATATATTGATTATCAATATGTTATAATAATACGGATCATACTTTATTTGGCAAAATTCATTTTTCACTCGTTTTTAATTGTTCGGTGATTGGACAAATATTTGATGAAAAAAAATTGGCACTTTCCTATTTCGCAGGGAAACTGTCGGATTTTGTAGGAAATCGTAGCTTATCGTAGGAAATGAGAGATTTCTGTAACTTTCGGCAGGTTTCGCTATGAAATTGCATGGAACTGCATGGAATTATTTGCAATTAAATGTGTTTGGGAAGTAGCGAAAAGGAAAAAGCCTGTTACAACTTTGCAGGAAACGCCACAACTAAGTGCAACTCTTTAAGTTGGATTTTTAAACGACTAAAATTTTCTGAACAATCAAAAAATAATTACCGAACAATCTCCGACAATCAAGGACAATTCGCGAACAATAGTAATTAAATACGGAAGTAATATTTGCATTCTGAATTCAAATCTTGTACATTTCATAAAGAAAACCTTAACCCCTAAACGATCAATCATGAAATCACATTCTCTATTGTCAAAAATATTTTTGGCAAGCCTTATTGTGGTTATTCAAATCAGCCTTTATTGTCAAAACCAAGCTCCAGCTAAACATTGGCAATTCACCGCACCGTGCACCCAGCAGCCAACATTTCAACCGTCGACATTTGGAGAAAATTGGTTTTATAATATCATTCAAACTTCAGATGGCGGGTATTTAAGATGTGGGTACGCAGAAATTTTACAACAACCAACAGATGCTGAGGGTATAGAAACTCCCGTTGCGGTAAAAATGGATCAGAATGGGCAGGTAGTATTCTGGGAAAAACTCTTTGATAACAACGAACCTGGAAATGAAGGTTATTTCAGTGATGTAGTTGAAGTGCCAGATGGATACGTTTTTGAAGGAAGCAAAAGAGTAGGGCTTAATCAAGAGTTAAGTGTATACATAGTCAAAACCGATAAGGAGGGAAACATTATTTTCTCAAAGAATTTCGGATCAAATATTATAGGAGGTGGAAATAGTGCAGGTGCGTATTCTTCTATTAAAGCTGACAACCCGTCTCAATTGTCCACAAAGTTTATTGTTGGCGCGACGGCTTTTTTTAGTAATGGAACTTCCGCTGCATTATTAATTCGCATTGATCAATTTGGAAATCTCGTAACGGCGTTTAATTCTACTGGTTGGGAATATTTTAATGTTTCATCAAATACACAAGGAAGAAATGCTAGGGTGATGTTTGAATCAAACGGAGATCCAACATTTCTTCTTGTGGGATCGGTGAACAATGGAACTAATGAAGATATCCTGACAATAAAAGTAAACAAGGTTGGAGGCGTAGATTGGTCACATATTTTTAATTCATCATCTCTTTCGGGTTACACTCCGATTAATGGAAATTATCAAGCGCTTTGTAGTGCCGCAATGCCAAGTTGCCCTCTAAATACTGGCAATTCTACAGACTATGGGTTCACAGGTGAAAGAATTTCTTCTTCAGAAATCATGATTCTTGCGCATTGTGATGAAATAAATGGGAATGATGACAATGCTTGCTTTCTCACACCTCCTGCTTCAAATAATCCACCTTATTGCTTCGTTCCTGCCGGGCATGCATTCAGTTATCAGGAATTTAATCTGGTTGCAATTCCTGTTGACTATACGAATGACAACCTTTTAAGCGGTCATATTTCAACTACTTTGGCACGTGCAACCGGAATTGATTTTGCAACTCCTATGGTTGCAACCCCAGCGGGAAATTGCGCCGTCTTAGTAAATGAAGCATATATAGTTGGATCAAATCCAAACACGCAGGCAACATACGGAGTCACAAATCACTTAATCGAATTTGATGGTAACGGCAATACATTATGGGACAAACAATTTCAGGGAGATGGTTTGGTAAATTGTGATTGGGGACTTGGTTACTGTCCGAGTGACGGCGGTTTTATTGTTGGAGGAAATAATGAATTGAATGATGAAGATTACCTCGCAATCAAACTTTATGGCGACTGCGAACAAAATGCTCCTTACGACTTTATTGCAACCTATACAGGTCTGCCTCAATCTCCTCAACTTGGATATCATCCTAATGATGGAACGCTTTGGGACCCTACTAATCTAGGTACTTCGACCTATCGAGTCAAAGGAGAAATTATTGTTGATGCCGGCGTGACCTTTACAATACAAGGAATGACAATTGAATTTGCCGATACGAGGCAAACTAACGATTTTGACTATTTGTCCCAGAATACTTTTACAATTTCAAATCAACCAACCAAAATTATTGTCAAGCCGGGTGGTAGACTGATCGTTAAAAATTCGACATTGAAAGGATTATCAACTTGCGGTTCTTCAAATATGTGGCAGGGGATTGAAGTTTGGGGGAATCCGCTCGCTAATGCATTGACATTAAATAATCAAGGTTACTCTACAGTTCAAGGCACTGCCATATTTATAAATGCTGTGGTGCAGGACGCTTTGATGGGTGTTTTAGCAAATGAAAGCGATTTTAATTCTGCGGGTCATCCTACAACCGATGATTTTCCTGGTGGTGGTGGTATTATTCAGGCAACAGGAACGGAATTTCTAAATTGTAGTCGAAGCGTACACTTTACAAATTATCCATATTCTGCAACACATCCGAATTCGACAAGAAGTTTTTTTAAAGCATGTAATTTCAGAAACGATGCGGCAATGTCTGATCCCGATTTTATTATTGATAATGGATTAGGTCAAGGAATTGGTGTGCGAGTTGGAAACAATTCTTTTGCTTCGATGTGGAATTATCACGGGGTGAAATTTATCGGTACAAAATTCGAATGTGCAGGAACATATTTCACTCAAACAAATCCTCAGTTGAGAGGACAAGGAATTGTTTCAGTTGACGCGGGTTATCGAGTGGTTCCTAATGTAACTCAACCTTGTCAATTCATTGGATTATCAACTGCTATTAATTCAATGGCTTCAGGACCATTTACCAGCAATAATATTTACATCGCAGGAGGTTCTGCCACAAATCAAAACCAGTTTGTAAATAATTATCAGGCAATCCTTCTTCGGGGTATTGATGGTGCAACAGTAAACTGGAATACGTTTTCTGTTTCTACTTTCCTTCCAAATCCACCTCTTTGTCTTGGAAATTGTTATCCTGTTGGTTTATACTTAGATGCTTGTTCAGGATATAGCGTACAGGAGAATAATTATTCAAGCCTGGCACAACCAAGTTATGGAACTATCGTAAATAATTCTGGGACGATGGGCAATGAGATTAATAACAACCAGTATAATAATCTGTATGTCGGGACTCAAGCTCAAAGCGTAAATTCCGGTTTGCAAGTAAAATGCAACCAGTATGTTGCTCCTGTAAGTACTTCAGATATTGCCGTTACATCAGGACAAATATTAAATCCGCAAGGATTTTTCACAACTAATGATCCTACAAAACCAGCAGGAAATTCCTTCAGTCACGATTGCAATACGTCGTATGGTGATATTTACAGTGCTTCGCCAATTGTTTATTATCGACATACCGATTTACTTCAAACTCCATCCTGCATTACGGCAAATGTAAGTCCAGTAAATACTTTTATCTCATTTGTCAATCAACAAACCTCTTGCCCAAGCCAGATTATAGCGTGTAACCCTCCTTGTTATCAATCGCAAATTTCTTCCGCGAATAACCAGATCAATACCCTGAAGGCTCTTCTGGTCGCAGGTGATGCTCAGAATTTGGTAAATATCATACACAACAATCAAGCATCTGGGCAGGTGAAAAATACTTTGCTCGCTGTCGGACCTTACTTGAGTGATAGGGTATTATTAGCAGCAATAAACGAAAAACCATCTCCACTTCCAGCAGGAACACTCAAAGACATCATTATACCAAATTCGCCAGTGAGCGCAACTGTATTGTCTGCATTACAGAATCGCGTTCCTTCGCTCCCTCCCGGAATTATGAATCAAATTATGAATGCTCAAATTGGAACTTCCCCAAGAACCGAAACGGAGTTGGGCGTTAATTACTGGACCAGTCAAAAAGATATTTCTGTCAATAGCCTCATCCGTTATTATTTAAATGACACAACGATTGTCAATCCGATGGACAGTATCTTACCAATTCTGAAATCTCAAAATCTTTCGGGATCTAAATGCGACATTGTAGCCGCACTTGTTGGACAAGGACTTTATTCGGCTGCTCAAATAGCACTTGATAGTGCTCATCCAACTGGAGTCCTTGATAATTTCTGTAAACTCCAACAAATTCTGATTCAACTTGGACAAGCTGGACAAACTTGTTTAGCCATGAAAACCAATCCTGTCATCAAAGGGCAAATTGATAGCATTGCAGCTGATTCAAGTGAACGTGGATGCAGAGAGGCGCAGGCATTATTGACACTTGTATTTGGAACAAATTTCCCTGTCACTATTGAAACTATTCCGGGAAATAATTTGAGAAGTCAAAGTCCTTTCGAGTCTGAAACAGACTCTCAAGCTGCAAATGAGTTATCGGTGTATCCAAATCCGGCAAATAACTCTGTAAATATTTCCTACAACCTTTCTGAAGAATCTTCTACAGTTTCTTTTACACTTTACAATTCCGTTGGTGCCATGGTTAAAACCTTTATGATCTCCGGTGAGAATGGAATAATGAGTATTGATGTTTCAGATTTGCCAGAAGGCATTTATTTTTATTCGGCAATAATTGACAAAGAAAAAGCGTTGAATGGAAAGCTCGTCATTATTATATGAGAATAATAATTTCTTTTTTAATCTCATATCTGTTATGTGGTGAAACTACCGCACAACAGATTCATTTTAATAAACGCTATGATTATTCGAATGGATGTGATGGTGCATTAAGTATTCAACCTATTGATAGTGGGTACGTCACCATCGGTAAATCAAACATAAATTGCAACATTGGAAAAATTGCCTTTACTAAAGTAGATTTAAATGGAATAGTATTATTTAGTAAATTTTATGGAGACAGCGGAGTGGATTATTTTCCGGGTCCAGCATCATTGATAAAGACTTCCGACAATGAATTTGCCTTTTGTGGATCAAGCTCTACACTGGGGATTATTCATCCGATGCTGATGAAGTTGAATATTCTCGGGGACTCTTTATGGATAAAGAAATTTGATGCGACCGCCAATTACAATTCTGTTTTATATAATTGTATTCAGACATCGGATCATGGCTACTTGCTTATTGGAGCTACTGATACTACCGGAGATGAAAACGTTTTACTAATTAGAACGGATAGTCTTGGAAGCCTGATATGGCAACACAATTACGGAGGCACAGAAATTGATGAAGGTTGGTATGTTGACTGCTGCCGAGATGGTGGCTTTATTATTGGGGCAGAACGCGCAAATACAAGTTGGCAAAATATTGACGATTGGGTATTTAAGGTTGACAGTAATGGCGTTTTTCAGTGGCAGAGAATTTTCGGTGGACCATTTCAGGATTTAGGTACAAGCGTCCTTGTAACTTCTGACAATCACATTATGGTTGGATGTGGATTAACCTCCATTGTACTTCCGCCAAATCTTTATCAATCTAAACCACGTATTATCGAACTTGATAGTGTTGGAAATACAGTGTTTGATAAGACGTATGGTTCAGCTTGCTATTCTTGTGCCGTTATAAAAATAATTAAGGATGGGAACAACTATGTTGCCGCATGTCAATCAGTGGATACAACTGGAAGTACACCGATAGGAAATGGATTTCCACAAGGTTTAATTATTAAAATAAATTCTTTGGGTGATAGCTTATTTTATAGAACTTATAAAAATTTATCCGGTGGTCAAAGTCATAATTATTTTATGGACATAAACCTTGCAAATGACAGCGGATATGTCGCTTGTGGTTTTGTTGTTCCAGTAAGTCCTGATACAGGAACTGAAGATTTATGGATTTTGAAATTGGACAGCACTGGCTGCGAATACGCTGGATGTAATCCTACTGGCATACTGTTTATCTCAAATGAAAAACCCCTGTTTAATATTTTTCCAAATCCAAACAACGGAACAATGCAGTTCGATTATAATTTGGAAGCAGGACAAATCGGGCAATTAATTATGTATGATCTAACTGGAAAAATAATTCAATCATGGATCATTCAGCCCGGACAAGGAACGATGCCTATCAATGAAGAAAATCTGAACAACGGAATTTATTTCTATCGTTTCATTTCAAATGGTGAATTGATAAACAGTGATAAAATTATTATAATTAAATAAAAATAGATGGCGCTTATTGCGCCCATTTTTCTTTATGAAAAGAATAATAAAATATGTTTTAATCCTTTTTCTTGTCCCTCCAATCGGTGTGATAGGGCAGAACTATTTTAACAAGGTATATGATTATCAAAATCACGTTGAGGGCTTTTCTAATATTCTCATAACACCTGATAGCAATTATCTTGCGGCGGGAGATTTTTTCTCAACTTTATTCAGAGGTTTTTATTTTGCCAAAACAAATACTTTAGGTGACACGCTTTGGACAAAGGCTTATAAAAAAGATAGCATTGAATATTTTTCAGGATTTTCAGGGGCATTAATAAATACTCTCGATAGCGGGTTCGTATTATGTGGCGCAGTTTCAGGAATGACAACTTACCAACCACACGGATTTATAATGAAATTAAAATCAAATGGAGATACTTCATGGACTAAGACTATTAGTAGTTCATATACGGAAGCTTTTTTAAATTGCCTTCAAAATTCGGACGGGACTTTTGTCTTTGCAGGTTGGAGTGAAGCATTTAGTTCGGGCAATAACAGTGATATGTGGTTGGTAAAAACCGATAGTGTTGGTAATGTATTATGGCAGAAACATTATGGTGGTTCAGGAATGGAACTTACTTACTCATTGGCGAAATCAACTGATGGCGGTTATGTGCTTGCGGGTTACACAAATTCATTCGGTGCTGGCTCCTACGATGCTTATGTCGTAAAAACTGATAGCGCCGGAAATTTTCAGTGGCAAAAAACACTTGGTTTTGCGAATAGCGACGTTGCAGCAGGAATAATTCAAACTGCTGATGGTGGTTATCTTGTATCGGGTGTCATTTCAATAAATGCAAGCAATACAAACAGCAATTGTTATCTCGCAAAAATTTCTGCTTCTGGTAGCTTAATATGGCAAAAAAATTATTATGGAGTTTCATATAACGAGTTCGATAGTAAGGCTATTGAATTAAGCAATGGTAATTTTCTTGCTGTTGGATTAAAAGTTGATACTGTTTCAAATCACGTATTGGGTTATGTCATGGAAGTATGTTCTAATGGCGATAGTATATGGGGGCGAACATACTCTAAATGGAATTCCGATAATTATTTTAAGGATATTGAAGCTGTAAATGGAGGAGGATTTATCATTGCGGGGTATGCAATGAATACGTTAAAC
>JBBRYH010000037.1:0-36541 GCA_038237845.1 Bacteroidia bacterium | reverse complement strand
TATTTGGTTAGATAGAACAAAAACGTCGCCCTATAAATTTTTGCAATTCTGGTTAAACGCAAGTGATGAAGATGCAAAAACGTATTTAAAATATTTTACACTTTTTCCAAAAGAGGAAATTGAAAAAATTACAACACCTGAAATTGGTGTTGTATTTGAGGCTAGTGGAGTAATTATCAAAAAATAATTTTCGTGAAGAAAATTCTGACTGTTTTAATTATTGTTTTTGGAATTAATGCTTGTTCAGAGAATCCTGAGCTTGAAAAAAAAGATTCGGCAAATTCCTGTTCTAATAAGTCATTGAATCCAAATGGAGATAGTGAACTTTCAATACTTATGCGTGAGTTTGCAGCTTATTCGGATTCAGTTAAAACTGACTTGTTGAATCAAAAAGAACCAAGAGCAAAGCCGGAAAATTTGGCTGCAATGCTTAGTGCAAAAAAGACAGACGAAAATATTGACAAAAACATTTTTGTTCCTTTCGCACAATCTTATATTGCTAATGTTGAGTATTTGTATACAGCAAAACCTGAAGATCGAGTGAATGCTTATAATTCAATGATAAATGCTTGCATCTCCTGTCACCATCAATTTTGTGGCGGACCAATTAAGAGAATTCAGAAATTGTTAATTCCAACAAAATAGAACAAACATATTTGCTTACCGGATTATAGGTATTAGCAATTAATTGTTTTGCGTATCTTTATAAACCTTTAGCTTTCAGGCAATAAAGGTCGGCCATGCGGTTCACTCTTCCATATTTTTTTCGATTGTTTTTATTTCTGATGATCATTGTCGGCATGGAAGCAATTGGTGTTTACGTTTCAGGAAAGAATGGAGTGGTACATATTCCCTTAGTAAATGAAAAGAAAAATATAAAAATTAAACCAATTGATTCTGTAGAAATCAGAGTAGGTACTTTTTTAGGAAATAGTTCACGGAATTATTATGGTGATAGTATTGGAAATAATCTTCAATTAATCTGGAAATCTTTTTTAGGGAGGGGAACAACTATTGTAACTGCTGCAAAAGGAGTAGAGGAGTGGTTCGGTGCAGGTTGGACAGGAGAACCATTAATTGTAAAGGAAAGTGGAAAGACTTATTTAATTCAAGGTGCTTTTGATCATCATCTCAAAAAGATTGATGCTGCAACTGGCGAAGTGATTTGGAATTATGAATATGATGATATTTTAAAAGGTACTGGAACCATTTGGGTAAATGATAGTGCAAAAGATCCATTAAATAGAATTGTAATTCTTCAAGGAAGTCGCAAGGGTGTTCAGAATTCTATGGCGAGTCCCGTATGTGCCAGCTACCGAGCCGTTTAATTTTTTACTGGAAAAGAAATTTGGAGGTATAATGTAAAACAAACGGCAAGTTATAGCCGTGATGTTGATGCATCTGCTTTAATATTTTCTGACACCGCTTATGTTGGTTTAGAAAATGGAAAATTTATTTCTTTTGATCCGGGAAAAAATATTGTTCATGATGATTCCACCAATCATCCAGTAATTTTCAGCGAACATCCTTTGTATAATGCAGAAGATAATGCGCATCATGGCGGAAATCTTGTTACTGAAAGTTCTCCTGCTAAAATTGGAAATCATATTTATATTACGGCTGGATCTGGACATGTGTATGGCTATAATCTAGGTACAAAAGCAATTGATTGGGATTTTGTTATTGGATCTGATTTGGATGGAACTCCTGTGGTAACTTCTGATTCCTGCTTATTAGTTGAAGTTGAGAAACAATACATAAATGGTAATGGTGGAGTTTTTAAATTAAATCCAAGAAAGGATGTAAAAGAGTGTGTGGAATGGTATTTTCCAACTCCTGATTTTCATTTTTCCGGCTGGGATGGAGGAGTTATTGGAAGTGTTTGTGTGAATGATTTTTATAATGATGGTTCTTATTTGCATCTAGCGGCTTTTACAGGAATTGATGGTGTTTTGAATGTGGTGCAATACGACGCCATTCGTAAAGACTCCAGTGTTGTTGGTCCTGATGGAATTACTAAATATCCAGTTCCTGTTTTGAAATTCAGACATCACATCGGTCCTTCCATTTCAACACCTGTGTTTTCAAAAAACAAATTAGTTGCTGCGGGTTACGTTGGGGTGAATCTATTTTCATTTTCTAACGACGGCAATTTTAAATTACTCAATACATTTCCAGGAAATTTTGAAGCGAGTCCATCTTCCGATCAGGGTAGAATTTATATTGCCTCTCGTGATGGATTTCTCTATTGTCTTGGTGATACAAGTCATACCATTGTAGATGAACCTTTCGTTAAAGTTGTTCAGCCCAAAACGGAGGTTGTAAAAAATATAAAACCGGTTGAAGCCGTAAAACCAAAAGAGGAAATTCCGAACAATTCAAAAATTAATAAATCATACGTTACTTTATTAATTCCAAGCGCAAAAAAAAGAATAGCTGATCAGCAAAAAGTTGACGCGCTTGTTGTAAATAATAAAGTTGAACCAATAAAGGAAAAAGTTATTCCTAAAGTTGAAAATCATGTTGTGATTGAGTCTCAACCTGCTAATGCAAATTTTCATCTGATAGCAGGCGTTTTTCGCTCTAAAGAGAATGCTACTAATTTTAAGAATTTGTGGATAAATAGAGGTATGCACGCTTCCATTATTGTTTCCTCAAAAGGAATGTTTTATGTTTCTATTGCTGAAAGTAATTTGGAAAATGAATTGTCCCCAATTCAGGATGAAGTAAAAACAAAATACAAATCAGAAACCTGGATTTTTACTAGAGAAGAATAAAATGAATGCTCAAATCGATTTAATTATTGTGCGTGGTGCTCCTGGAACTGGAAAAAGTTCTCTTGGAAGAAAGTTAAAAAAATATTTTGCTGAAGGTGTATTGATTGAAATGGATAATCTTCGGGGGATGATGAACATCGTGAATTGGGAAAGCGAAAAACAGCATTTAATTGCATTGGACGCTGCGGCTTCTTTGGCCAATTCGTTTCTTGATTCAGAGACATTCCCTGTTATTGTTGTGGATATGTTTATGCCTGATAAAATAAATAATTTTCTTGAAAAATTAAAAACGAAAAATTTTGTAATTGTTTCTTTACTTGCTGCCGACGCAATATTAGAAAAGCGTTTATCGGATAGAAATGAAGGCTTTAAAGATTTGTCCAAAGCAATTCAATTAAATAAATCAATTAAAGAAAACCTTTTATCTAGAGAAATTATAATTGATTCTTCATCTTTGGATAAAACCCAAGTCCTAGAAGTATATCTGGAAAAATGCAAAACGATTTAATGAACAATTTTATATTAAACCCAAAAAAGCACGTATGATTATTCGCGCATTTTTACAGTCATATTAAATTTAATGATGGTTATGATTTAGATAAAGTTCATTTCCCGTCTTAAGAATTGTATTCAAACAATTTCCTTTATCAACAAAATTAATATCCATAACTTGTTTTACACCATCTCCTGAAAGTTCTGCATAATCCAACATACCGAAAAATGTTTTAAAATCTTTAAAGTCTGAATGCCCCATATTATTTTCTAAAAATTCGGGTAATGCAACAGGGTATTTGGAAAGATTCAAATTGAAGTAACTGTAAAGCGGGTCAGCAGAAATTAAATTTGCCATGTTGCCGGAAACCTGTTCGGTTGCTTTTCCATTTGTAACGGATTCTGCCAATGTAAAATCATTTGTGAAATAATAATTAACTCCGTTATGCGCAAGGTAATTATTTCCTTGATTATACGTCGTCCAATATCTAATTCCATTTATTGTGTCAATAGCATACATTTTGCCAAATGCATTTTCAATTGTGGCAATGTCTTTTACTGCTGCACCAATTAAATAGGTTGGCATTAAAGTCGTGTCACTTTGTTCTACATATTCATAATTTCCAGTTTCTTCTAGATAATTATAACGCATTTTTGAAATGACCATCGGCTTGAAATCAGGCATGCAAGCAAAAAATTCACCAGAAAGTATTGTAGAAAGTTTTGTTCGTTCTATTTTTAAATTTCTAGCAATTTCATCCAATGCGCTTGACATATTAGGGTCTTTATCCAAATAGTTGTATAGGGCATTCATATTTAAACTCATACTTGCTACTCCAAAAGATTTTCCAGGAATAGAACTTTTCAAGTCATTAGAAACCCCTTTTTTTCCTAAAAACATTCCTTGTTCATCCATAGTACCTGAAGTTAATAGTTCACTAGCATACGATAACTTTCCATCATTAAAATCAATGTTTACCATGGCTGATGTTCCTCTTAGACTAGCAGGTAACACAAAATTTGGAATCACATGAAGAGCATCATAGTTGACAAAGATTCCAATATCGAATTTGGTTTTAGAAAAAGTTGAAAAAGTAGAATTTGAAAGAATACAATCTTTTTCATCTTGATCAAAAAGGTTTTTTAAATAATTTTCTCTTCTAGACTCTGATTTGTCAGAGTAAAGAATTATTCCTGATTTGTTATTCCAAACAATACAAGATCCCTCATTCAAATTCAGGTATTGGAAATTTTCGGAATGTTGTATTGTATTTTCTCGATTTAGTTTTCCAATAAATCGTTCAAAGTCATTTTTGTTTTTTAGTGCAAACACAACTCCGCCTGTAAATCGCATGTATTCTTGGTTTTCTGCAATCATGAAGGCATAGGGTTGCGAAAAAATATCAATGCCGCTACTCATTGGATCAGCCATAACTTTGGAAACTGCATCGTTTTTATCTTTGGCATTATCTTTCATATCCGTAAAAAATTCTAATCGCTGCATTTTTTCCAGATCAATTTTAGATGCAATACTTTTAAAATCAATGGAAGCAACAAAAAGAGCATTGGAAGGAATTAATTTCAGATGTTCAAATGAAGGACGAGTATAAAAATAGATTAGTCCTACAATTCCTAGAATTATTGCAAGGATACTTCCTCCAATTATTAATGCAATCTTCTTTTTATTCTTTGGTTTAGGAGGAACTGGAGGTTGACTTATGGGGTTAGTGTAAGGAGTGTTTTGTGGCATATGAGCAAACGGAGGAAGGGTACTCACAGGAGGATTTACCGGATTCTGATAAATGAAATAATTTGTCCAAGGCAAAACAAGTTCACCAGCTTTTACAATATCGGTTTGACGCAATTGAACCATTCCCTGTACTCGATAACCATTTACAGTGGTGCCATATTGTGAATTAAGATCGGACAGAAGGAAGTTTCCATTGTCATCCTGTACAAACTCCAGATGAAAAGGAGAAACAGATGGATGATTGAGCACGACGTTATTGGAAGGGGCACTTCCAACTTTAATTTGTATCATTTTATTAGGGGTTTATTTGGAACATCAAATTAATGCTTTTTATGAATTCAGGAGATGAACTTGCAATACGAAATTACACAGTTAGTTGTATTTCTTCTTGTGAAGTTCTTCTGCCTCTTCAATAGAGTGGGATGCAGAAAGATCTTGCTCATTTTTAGCCATTTCACTTAGACGTTTATAATAAATTGAAAGTTGATTAAGTTCACCTTCAGTTAAATTTTCAACATCAATCAATCGATTACTTGGACCTTGTAAGGAAGCAACTAATTCATTTAATTTTAAATGAACAGCATGCGAATCTTTATTCTGATTTCGCTGAATGAGAAATACCATTAGAAAAGTGATGATAGTAGTTCCTGTATTTATTACCAATTGCCACGTATCAGAAAAATGAAAAAATGGGCCGGTCGTCAGCCAAATAATTATGATGGAAAGAGAAATAATAAAAGCAGCTGTGGACCCAGTAAATTTGGTGCAAACGTAAGCTAGATATTCAAATATATTTCTTCTTTGGATTTTCATAATGGCAATTTTTTGGATGGTTAAATTATTTACTTAATTGGAAGCATTTCAATTTCAGGAAAGGTAGTGACATAGCAACTTACTCCTTCGAAAAAGAACAAAAGTTCATGAATATTATGAATAATTGGGTTCTGGAATGAAATCTGTTAATTCTTCATATGAAGAAGTTTTTCCGGCTCCAAAATAGTAATCAAACTGGCCTTTATTTCTACCAGCTTTTCTTCTTTAAAATCGGAAAGTGTGCGAATAACAGTTTCGGGGGCTGTCCCTGCGAGATTAGCGAGATCTTCCCTTGAAATTGACATACTGAATAAGGGTCTATCGTCTTTATACTTATCTCTTAATTGAAGTAGGGCCTGTGCCACACGTTTTCGAACAGAATTATAAGCAAGTTGTAATAGTTTTTGCTCTTTTTCATTTACGTCATTGGAAAGCATTCGAATAAAAGCGGAAGCAATATCACGGCTATTGAAAAGTAATGCAAAGAAATCTTCTTTTGGAATTACGCAGATTTCACAATCCTCTAATGCTACTGCAGTATCGCTATAGGGAGCATCTTCAAGTAAAGATGCATACCCGAAGAATTCGCCTTCATTTATTAGAGAAGTAATAAATTCCTTTCCATCATCATTTGTTTTTCCGGTCTTTACTTTTCCTTTGTTGAGAAAAAAAACGCCACCTGCAAATGAATCTTCTTGATAAATAACATCTTTCTTTTTGAATAGTTTTATTTTTCTATTAGAAGAAAGTTTTACAAGATCTGTTAGATTTTCCGCTTCGTTTAGGAATTCATCCAAGCCATCCATCGTTCTTGCGAACTTAGTTTTCATTTGTTCGCTTTTCTTGAGTCGGATTTCCACCGCTCCAAGCAACTCCATATCATCAAATGGCTTTGTTAGATAATCATCGGCGCCCATCGACATTCCCTTACGATAATCCGCTTTTTCTGCTTTTGCAGTTAGAAAAATAAAAGGTATTGCAGCAGTCTCTGGAATTTTTGATAACATATGTAATACTCCATAGCCATCAAGTTCGGGCATCATGATGTCACAAATGATAAGATCGGGTTTTTCAAATTGAGCGAGTTTTACTCCTTCTTTGCCATTTACTGCAGTAAAGACCTTGTATTTTGCCATTTCCAGAATCTCAGCAGTATTTTCTCGCATTTCTAGATTGTCTTCAATCAATAAGATCTTTTGCATCGTACTAAGTTTTAGGATAATGGAATGTCAACAAAAAAAGTTGTGCCAATTCCAAATTCACTCTTAAACGAAATTTTTCCGTTCATTAATTCAATATATTTTTTTACAATGTTTAAACCTAAACCGGTTCCTTGAACATTGCCACAGTTTTTAGCACGGTAAAATCTTTCAAAAACATGTAATTTATCTTCTGATGGAATTCCTATTCCCTGATCAATGATTTCGATAGCAACCTTTGATTTGCTTACTTCAATATTTACGTCGATGTTTTTATTTTCAGGAGAATATTTAATTGCATTTGAAATTAAATTGATTAATGCATTTTTCATCAACTGGGGATCCAATAAAATTTCAGTATTCCCCGAAAATTTCCACGCAAGTGTTTGGCCATTTTTGGAAATAGTTTGCATATCCTCCGTAATTTCTTTTGTTAATTGCTTCAAGTCGAATATCTGAGGTTTAACTCGAACAATTCCTTCTTCCAATTTTTCAATGGAAAGAAAATCATTAAGAATTTCAGTCAGATTATTTACAGAGGATTTGATTCGATCAATATGTTTTTTCCTTTTGTCTTTGTCAGCCGGTAATTCATAACGAAGCAGGAGTGAAGCGGACGAAAGTATAGTTCCAAGTGGGGTACGAAATTCATGCGATGCGGTAGTAATAAATCTTGATTTGAGTTCGTTTAATTCAATCTCTTTTTCCAAGGCGCGCATTACTTCTTGTTTGGATTCAGCAAGTTTTTGAATAGCTTCAGCAAGTTCATCCGTTCGTTCCCTTACTTTCTCTTCAAGTTCTGTGTTTAAACTGGATAAAGCCTCTGAAGTCTGCTTAAGACTTTCATGTGCAATTCTTAACTCCGATTCGTTTCTTTTACGTTCAGTAATATCAACGATAAAACTCATGATGAAACTTCCATCCTTTGTCGTAAACGGGCTCAAACTGATTTCAACTAATATTTCGGTTCCATCTTTTCTTTTGCCATAGAGATCCCTCCCAATTCCCATTGATCTGGGTGATGGTTTCTCAATATAGTTATCTCGGTGAACTACATGTTTGTCCTTGTATCTTGAAGGCAAAAGAACTTCAATTGATTTTCCATTCAATTCGTCATTTGAATAACCAAATATTCGTTCTGCACTAGGATTTACCATGCGTAGTACCCCTTTAGAATCAGAAACAATAATTCCTTCAGTTGCATATTCAAAAAGCGCATCCAACATTTCAATCTCTCTTTGCATATCAGCTACTATATTTGCTAAACAAATATACCTATTAGATTCTAATATTTATTTTTGAAGACTAAGCTGTAGTACTGTAAATTGAGTTTTTTCCCTGCGATCGGTGATGACGTACATCAAAGCACAAGCCAGCATTCCTCATAAATGGTTTTCCTGCGGCTGTAACTTTAGCTGATGTGTCTGTTAATTCAACAAGATTGTCCTCTTGCAGTTGTTTTAAATGAAATAAGGCCTCACCAATTGATTCAGTCTTATTTTCTTTTTTTTTCCAGTCCGTTTCCCCTTTGCACATTATATTCATAATGTGTTTCCGCAAAACTTTATCCTCTTGAGTTAGAATATGACCTCTGAAAACGGGCTTTATATTTTTTGATATTGCTTCTGACCACAATTCGAGCGTTTTTTCATTTTGGGCATACATGGTACCCGCATCACTTATGGCTGAAACTCCAAGTCCAATTAGTAATGTAGATTCTTTGGTAGTATATCCCATAAAATTTCTGTGCAGTTCCCCAGATTCTGAAGCTACTAATAACTCATCTCCAGGAAGAGCAAAATGATCCAAACCTATTTCTATATAACCTGAATCTTCAAGTATTTTTCTCCCCGTGTCATATAATTCTCTTTTTGCAGCTCCTACAGGAATATCTGCATCCGTATATGCACGTTGACCTGGACGAATCCATGGAACATGCGCATAGGAATAAAATGCAATTCGATCCGGTCTGATTTCTGTTACTAATTTTATTGTTTCTGAAATACTGTCCTTTGTTTGGCCAGGCAATCCATAAATAAGATCAAAATTTATAGAATTAAATTGCAGAATACGAGATAATATCGTTAATGATTTTACCTGAAATGGTGTTTGTTGACGATGAATTAATCGTTGAACTTCCGGATTGAAATCCTGCACGCCAAGACTAAGTCGATTAAAACCAAGTGATGAAAGTACTTGAAGATGCTCGGCAGTAGTATTTGCAGGATGAGCTTCAAAACTAAGTACAGCATCAGCAGTAAATGTAGATGTGGACTTAATTTCCTTTATTAAAGTTGCGAGATTTTCAGGATTAAAAAATGTTGGAGTACCTCCACCTAAATGCAAGGAACTTATAACAGGTTTTTCGCCAATTATTGCAAGGTACATTGACCATTCTTTCAAAAGATTTGCAACGTATGGCGATTCTACTGAATGATTTGTTGTAATCCTAGTGTTGCAGGCACAATACGTACAAAGACTTTCACAAAACGGAAGATGAATGTACAGGTCAATAGTTTTGTTTCCTGTCCTCCATGCATTTTGAACAGCTCCGGCCCATGCATTCGGATCCCAAGAATCCCATTGTGGAACAGTTGGGTAACTTGTATATCTTGGAGCGGGTACGTCGTATTTGCTTGCTAATTTCTCGATCATGTTAATCCTAATCTAGCATAAAAATAGATTTAGCTTTTCATAAATAATCTGAGAAATATTCATTGACAAATGTGATCTTGCTCATAAAATTTTATTTTTCATGGCAACAACAAGTCGGTTTATCTTCAGAATAGCTTGGGCTGATGTAAGGTATTCCAAGACCAAGACCTCGAAGTACAAGTAAAAGGGCCATTGTCGCAACAAAAATAGGAACTGCTTTTCTTAGATTTTCTCTGAATTTGATTGAAATTCGGTTACCCAAAATTGATAGAAATGCAAGTGCAGGTATAGTTCCAATCCCGAATGCAATCATAAATAATGCTCCTTTAATTGGATTACCGGTTGCCGCTGCACCCGCTAGGCCTGCATATACCAACCCACAAGGTAAAAGCCCATTCAACATTCCAATTAAGCCCAGCGTTCCAGTTTTTTTTTGCTTAAATAAAAGTCCAAGGTTATTTCTAATTAAAGAAAGAAATTTTGAAATGAAAGTTGGATATGGTATTTTTTTTCCAAGCAATCCTAAACCAAGTACAATTAAAATAAAAGATCCAGCGAAAATTGAAAGTGCCTGTTGTCCTGTTGCCCATTGAACTGCATTCCCTGCAAAGCCTGAAAGAATTCCAAGAATTGCATAAGTAAAAAGTCGTCCTGCATGATAAAGTGCAACACCAGCAGTCATGCTTTTTTTATTTTGTCGATTGAGTGGAAGTGCCAAAACGATTGGTCCACACATGCCAACGCAATGCAAACTGCCGAGTAGTCCTAATACTAATGCAGTAAATAGAAATAGATTAGGGAACATTTACAGAGAATTCATTATAGTAATTCTTTCCTTCTGACGACCAATTCAATTGCATGGTATATAATCCTTTTTTCAGTCCACTACATGGGAATTGTTGTTTGCCATTTTGATCTGCATTGACATTCGTACTCCAATCATCTTTATCGTTGGATGGTCGATAAAATTTTACTTCTCCTGTAAGTTTTTTGGAGCTGCACGCAGATGGAAATTGAAGGGTGATTGAATCAGTCTTAACCACAACAGCAGGCTGTTCGCTTAGTGTTTTGCTTTCATTCATTTTATCAATTTGCTTTTGATAATTCAATTCTTGCTTGTAATAATCCTCTGCAACCAGATCTGAAGGATTATTTACTGCTAAAATTACTAACGTAACGATTAAAGCAACGAAGCCCAGATAGAGAATCGTAATTCTTGTGTTCCATTTCATAATTGAATTTGTTATTTAGAATTCATTATTTGTTAGGAATCGGTCCCAGAAAATTGGTAGAAACAGTTTGAATTTTTTTATCACCAGAATAGACACCGATGCTAATTTTACTTTTTCTGCTATGAATTTTATTTTTATCGAGAATTACAAAAAATTCTGTCTCAGCTTTTCCCTCTCGCTCAACGACCAAAGGTTTTCCAACCATTTGAATTTCTGCATCTCCAGATTCAATTTTAAAAGTAAGTGGAATTGTATTTTTGGTTTTATTCAATACGCGAACTGTATAAAGATTGCTGATTTTATCTCCAGGTTGTTCCTGAAATAATTGTCCACCGGCTCTGAGAATGGTTGCGTCTACGTCTGTTCGACTGGCCAAAAGATATACTAAAATGCCAATCAAAAGACCTAATACAACAGAGTAAGCTTTTATTCTTGTTGTAAATCGTAGTGGTTCTTTGTTGGCAATATTGTTTTCAGAAGCATAACGAATCAAACCAGTCGGACGATGGGTTTTTTCCATTACTTCATCACAGACATCTATGCAAGCTGTGCAATTGACACATTCCAATTGAGTGCCATTACGAATATCAATTCCGGTTGGACAGACTCTTACGCAAAGAGCGCAGTCAACGCAATCGCCCAGCAATTCCTTGTTTTCTTTTTGCAAATGTCCTCTTGGTTCGCCACGACTATAATCATATGCAACCACAATTGAGTTGCGATCAAGCATTACACCTTGAAGTCGGCCATATGGGCATACAATCAGGCAAACCTGTTCTCTGAACCAGGCGTAAACTCCAAAGAAAATAAAAGAGAATATGCCAAGTGAAATAAGTGTGCTGTAGGTTTCGGAAATAGGTGATTTTACGATTTTCAATACTTCATCCATGCCAAGAATGTAGGCCAGAAAAAAATTTGCAATTATAAATGAGATAAAATAAAAAATGCAGAATTTGAGAATTCGTTTTTTTATTTTTTCTGTATTCCAATGCATTTGATCAAGTTTTCTTTGGTCATGATCATCACCATCAATCCAGTATTCTATTTTTCGGAAAACCATTTCCATAAAAATAGTTTGGGGGCATGCCCAACCACAAAAAACTCTTCCGAATACAACTGTAAAAAGTATTACGAAGAGAATAAACGCAAGCATTCCTAAGCCGAAAATGATAAAATCCTGTGGCCAGAATATTACCCCGAATAGAATAAATTTTCTTTGGAGGATATTAAAAAGAAATAGGGGAGAGCCATCTATTTTGATAAATGGCAAAACAAAAAATACAATCAGATAAACGATACTGAATAATGTACGCTTATTGTATAATTTCCCCTTCGGTTTTTTCGGGAAAATCCAATTTCTTTTTCCCGTTTTGCTGATTGTAGCAATTGAATCTCTAAAGGATTCAGCATCCGTAGTTTTCCCCTTCACATTTCCATTCTCTAGCTTATCCACGAGGCGATTTATTTTTGGATTGAATCTAGTGCTATTACTTTTGTTGAATCAGTTTTAACAGTGCTATCCGTTTTTGCTTGCTGCCCTTCTTCAATATATAAGTCACCTTGTTTTTCTTTTGCATTTGGTGGATTTGTACCTCTAATGGATTTGATAAAGCTTACCACTTCTTGAATTTCCAATGGTTTTAAATCCTGTTCCCATGATTTCATTCCCTTATCTGTCCATCCATATTTAATGGATTTAAAAATGCTGTTAACACTACCACCATGCAACCAATAGTCATCTGTAAAGTTCGGACCTAAACCTTCCTTTCCTTCTCCAAATTCACCATGGCATGCAACACAATTCTGTTTAAAAATAGTTTTACCAGAAGCAATTGAGGCTTCATCGATTAGCAGTGTAACTGTTGATTCGTCTACTAGATTTGCATTGCTTTTTTTATAGGCTGCAACCTGCTCCTCGCCATCTTTTATTTGCTGAGCATATTCTTCTCCTGAAAGTTTGCCAGTATGTAAAATGTGAAAATTGAAAAGGTAAATGATGCTGACAACTATTGTTAAATAAAATCCATATTTCCACCAAGGAGGGAGATTATTGTCTAATTCTTGAATTCCATCGTAGTCATGATCCAGCAAAATGGCCTCTTCATGTTCGATTGCAATTGAATCATTTAGTTTATCTAAAATGGAAGGCTCTTCTGGTGAAGCACTTTTCTTTTTGACATTTTCAACTCTTATCATTAACATTCCAGAACGAAATAATAAAAATGCGGTTAATATTTCAAAGAAGATAATTCCTGACATTGTGAAAAAAGTAAAAGCGCCCATTCCCCAATAATCAAATACTGGTTCTTTTGCAATAGACGTAGTCACCACTTCTTGGCCAAACAGTTCTGATGAAATGCAAAGCAATACAATGATCATTGCAGCTGGAGGAAGTTTGCTTTTAGTTTGATCTTTCTTAATTTTTAATTGAAAAGCAGCACCTGCATTTACCACTTCTGCCATTCCATAAATAACGAAGATCAATAGAATTATTATTGCGAGCATTACATCAAAAACACCATTTGAAAATATAGTGTCACTTGATTGTTGAGCAACGGGGGTGGTAGATTGAGCTGCTAAAACAATTGATGACGTAAAAGCAGTAAAAATAAAAACGATTTTTTTGCAAATGGACATATACCTGATTTTAAAGGTTGGCGTCTTTTTCTGAATTTTTTTCTGTATTATTTTCATCAATTGGCAATGATGCTATATATGCTAATCGATTTTTGTCTGCTTTCAAAACATAAATTCCGAGGAAAACAAAAAATGCAACAAACATGAGAAGAGAAATCAATGGAAAGATTCCTACACCTGAAATGGAAGTTAAATAATTGATGAATTTCATATTTTATTTTTTTGGAGTGTTTTCGGTTGTATTGCCTTTCGCTTTGATGTCAGTACCCATTCTTTGCAGATAGGCAATTAAAGCAACGATTTCATCATCCTGATTTAGTGGAGCAACTTCTTGCACTTTTGCTTTTTTAAGATTGTCTACAATACCTTTTGCCTGATTTTTTGCATCAGCAACACATTGGTTGTCGTAACCTACAGGATAAGGTACTCCTAGTGTTTGCATTGCTCTGATTTTTTTCGGAGTCATTGTGAAATCAATTTTATCCTCAAACAACCATGGGTAAGCAGGCATAATTGTACCCGGTGACATAGACTGCGGATCATACATATGGTTGTAATGCCACACATCTCCATATTTTCCACCTATACGCGCAAGATCCGGTCCTGTCCGTTTTGAACCCCATTGAAAAGGATGATCATAAACAAATTCACCTCCTTTTGAATATTCTCCATAGCGAGCAGTTTCTGATCGAAATGGTCGAATCATTTGAGAGTGACATGTGTAGCAACCTTCTCGGATATAAATATCTCTACCTTCCAATTCAAGTGGTGTATAGGGTTTGACACTTGCAATCGTCGGAATATTTGATTTGACAAGGAATGTCGGTATGAATTCTATTATACCACCAATTGCAACAACAATAAGTGCAATAATCAATAATTGAATGGGACGACGCTCAATACGACGGTGCCAATGTTCTTTTCCATGTATACTATATGCTTTTGCAAGTGCAGGTGCTTCCGCTTCTTCATTTGCAAGAAATGATCCAGCTCTTACTGTTTTGATAATGTTATAAGTCATGATTATCACTCCGGAAAGATATAATGCGCCACCTAGAGAACGCATATAATACATCGGTGCGATATGCGTAACGGTGTCAAGAAATTTATTTGCTAATGTTCCATCGGGATTAAATTCTTTCCACATTAAGCTTTGCGTAAAACCCGCCCAATACAATGGAACTGCATAAAAAAGAATACCCAATGTTCCTAACCAGAAATGTGTGTTTGCAAGTTTTCGTGAATATAATTTTGTCCGGAACATTTTTGGTATCAACCAATACAAAATCCCGAAGGTTAAGAAACCATTCCATCCTAATGCACCTACGTGTACGTGGGCAATAATCCAATCGGTATAATGACTAATTGCGCTAACGCTTTTAAGCGAAAGCATTGGCCCTTCAAATGTTGCCATTCCATACGCGGTAATTGCAACTACCATAAATTTTAACACAACATCTTCACGTACTTTATCCCAAGCCCCTCTTAAGGTTAATAATCCATTGATCATTCCTCCCCATGATGGTGCAATTAACATTACAGAAAAAACCACGCCTAGTGATTGTGCCCAATCTGGTAGTGCAGTATATAATAAATGGTGCGGGCCTGCCCATATGTATAAAAAAATCAAAGCCCAAAAGTGAATTATTGAAAGTCGATAAGAGTAAACTGGTCTTTGTGCAACTTTTGGAATAAAGTAATACATCAAACCGAGATAAGGAGTGGTGAGAAAAAATGCAACAGCATTATGACCATACCACCATTGTACCAATGCGTCTTGCACACCTGCATACCATGAGTAGCTCTTCAAGAATGAAACAGGAATCTCAAAAGAGTTTACAATATGAAGCATTGCAACCGTAATAAAAGTTGCTATATAAAACCAGATGGCAACATACAAATGTCGCTCACGACGTTTTATGATTGTCCCAAACATGTTGATTCCAAATACAACCCAAATTAGTGTAATTGCAATATCAATTGGCCATTCTAATTCTGCGTATTCTTTTCCAGTCGTGCATCCTAACGGAATAGTCAAAACTGCAGAAACGATAATTAACTGCCATCCCCAGAAATGAATTTTACTTAATAAATCGCTATACATTCTGGCTTTGCACAAGCGTTGCAATGAATAATATACGCCCATGAAAATTCCATTTCCAACGAATGCGAAGATGACCGCATTGGTATGCAATGGTCTAGTTCGACCGAAAGTTGTCATTCCTAAACCAAGATTTAATTGAGGAAAAACCAAATCAAGAGCGACCCAGAGTCCCACTGTCATACCTATTATTCCCCAAAGGATAGTAGCATATGAAAACCATTTTACGATTTTATTATCGTACGCGAATTTTTCAATTGGTTGTGTGCTTGTCATAAATTTTCTGAAGGTTTATCTTTTTCTTCTTCTTTAATTAATTCATCATCAAATAACATTCGAACTGATGGGGTATAATCATCCTCAAATTGTCCGCTTTTTACGGAGCGTATGAATGCAAACAAAAACCCTAGTGCTACTATTAAACTCGCACCAATAAGGATATATATTGCACTCATTTGGATTAATATAATTTGATGGTCAAAACTACCCGCACAAATCAAGTAATGGCATGATTTTATGCAGTACCGAAACTGATCCTGATCATATTTTTAGTTTGGTAGCTGAAAATCTCACTGCAATTGTGGTTAAGATAATAACACTAAAAGAGCTTGCAGGCATTAGAATAGCAGCAATTAATGGAGATAAAATACCCTGTAACGCAATGGTAATTCCCACAATATTATAAAGCAATGAAACCCCAAAACTTACAAATACTATTCTTTTAGCAACTTTCGTAAATCTTATTAATTCTGGAAGTTTCGCGAATTTTGAACCATCAAGAATTGCATCACATGCGGGGAAGTAATTATTTAGATTGTCGGAAACTACAATTCCTGCATCGGCTTGCATCAAAGCTCCTGCATCATTCAATCCATCGCCAAGCATGATTACTTTTTTGCCTTGAGTTTGAATTGCTTTTATTCGATCCAATTTTTGCTGAGGCGACTGATTGAAACGCATTTTTGTGCCAAATACATGTGCTAATTTTTCTCGTTCAGCATCATTGTCCCCACTTAATAATTCAATTTGGTATTTTCTTTTGAGAACCGAGGCCAATTCTGTAAAACCATCTCTGTATTTATTGTGAATAATAAATTTCCCTCTAGGTTTTCCATTAATTGCTAACCAGGCTTCAGATGCGTTTGCTCTATCACCAATTGATCCTACATAATTAGGCGAACCCAACATGTAAAGTTCGTCTCCTATTTTTGCACTGATTCCTTTTCCTTTTATTTCATGAAAATCACTGATGATAGGCGAGAAATCCTGAATTCCTATTTTTGCTGAAATCCATCTACTGATGGGATGACCGGATTGAGAAGTCAGTTTTTTTAAAGCAGAATTTTCTTTTGCTGATAAAGTAGCCCCTTCAAATGTAATTGTAGCCTCAGAGCCGCAGGTAATAGTTCCTGTTTTATCAAATACAATGGTATCACTTTCAGCAATTCTATTGATAATTCCTACATTCTTTAGATAAAATTTACTTGTTCCCAAATACCTAAGTACACTTCCGTTTGTAAAGGTGGCTGCTAATAATAAGGTGCATGGACAAGCAACAATAAGAACCGCCGTAAAAACATTTAATGCACTATTCTTATCAATGAACATCCAAGCGGCAAAGGCTATTATTGAGGTAAGAATAACTGCAGAGGAAAACCATTTATTTATGGAGTCGATATACGTTTTTTCTTTTTCAACTTTTCTATTGATAAACGAATCATTATTCCACAATTGAGTTAGGTAACTTTGGGATGTAGCTTTTGTAACTATCATTTCAAGAACACCCGTTGTCTGTTTTCCTCCAGCGAATATTTTATCTCCAAGCGCATGTTTAACTGTGCGAATCTCTCCTGTAACAAAACTGTAATCAATTTCTGCTTCTCCTTCAGTAAGTATACTATCAGCAGGAATTAATTCTCCACTTCTTATTATCATTCTGTCGCCGACTTTCAAATTAGTAACAGGCACAGCAGATTCACCTGTTTCTGTTTTTACTGCGACTGCAATAGGGAAATATGATTTATAATCACGTTCAAAAGATAGATTATCATAAGTTCTTTCCTGAAGGTATCGACCGATCAACATAAAAAATACAATTCCGCTCATTGAATCTAAATACCCTGATCCATTTCCTGATACTATTTCAAAGGCACTTCTTGAAAAGGTTACTGCAATTGCCAAAGCAATAGGCGCATCAATATTCAACGATTTATAACGGATGGTTTTCCAAGCTGATATAAAAAATTCAGATGCGCAATAAATTAGAACTGGTAACGATAATGCTAATGAAATCCACCCAAAAAAATGTTTGAGAAATGGAAGTTCTCCAAAATCACCGCCCGCAAAATAATCCGGGAAACTAAGCATCATTATATTTCCGAAACAAAATCCCGCAATGCCAATTTTTAAGGCTCTTACGTTAAAACGTTTTCGTTCTTTTTTTTCTGAAAGATCTCCTAGACTGATTGCAGGAGAATAACCTGTTGAAGCCATTAAAATGGCAATTTCACTTATGGTTACTTTGTCTTTTTCAAAATCGATTGTTACTTCCTTTCTTGGAAAATTTACCGTCGAAGAAATAATTCCTTTTTTTAGTTTTCCAAGATGTTCTAAAAGCCATATGCAGGAACTACAGTGCATTCCAGGAACATGAAACATGATGCGTGCCATGTTTTCATTTTCAAATTGAATTAATTTCGAACGGATTGCTTTGTCATCAAGTGAACTATAGATAGTGTTAGCCGAAATGTTTTCTGCTGCATGCCCAGGAGTTTTGCTATAATCATAGTAGGTGCATAGATTATTCTCGCTTAAAAGTTCATAAACTAATCGACAACCCTCACAACAAAAGGCGTGATTTCCAGCAAGGACAGGAGCGGGCGGACATTTGTCACCACAATGATAACAAATGAGATTTTCTTTTACGGGACTGGTTTTAATTTCAGATTCCATACCAATTCAAAATATGGTCAATTGAAATTCTATCATGTACAGCAGGTAACACTAAAAGTAAAAGGACTAAAATCAATCGT
The DNA here is from genome assembly GCA_038237845.1 of Bacteroidia bacterium. GTDB lineage: Bacteria > Bacteroidota > Bacteroidia > Palsa-965 > Palsa-965. The sequence continues at coordinate 17,853 of JBBRYH010000037.1, read as the reverse complement.
GGCCAGATAAAACGCATATCCCACAACGGCTCTCTTAAACTCATTGCAAAAACAACAATAAGTAAATCAATACCAAGAAAGGTAAGCGCTGGATAAATTAAAAAACCTGTAATCAGCATGAGCCCACCGATTAGTTCCACTAACGAGGATAGTGCAACAATTAGTTTAATAAAGGATTCGGGCAGCTTTGTATTGTGTAATGCATCAGCTACTGCGTGTTCAGTTCGTTGCAAGCCTAATCGAAATAGCTTATCATATCCTTGCATAAAAAAAAGAATTCCAAGAATAATTCTTGCAATTAAAAAAGCAAAATCAATTCGGAAATCGAGAAATAGATGCATCGTTGCGCTGGGTATAAATTACTATTCTTGTTCGTGTATATCATCTGGTTCAATCTTTTCCAAAAACGCGGCCATTTCTTTTCCAATTTCATTTTGATGTTGCAGGGTATATTTATCGGTCTTAGTTGTCATCAGCCAAGCATTACCAGAATGGCGCATGATCTGAACATCAGCTTCGAAATTAACTTTGAATAAATGTTCTACATCTTCAACAGAATTTGTTGCGTTTATGGAAAACTGGACCTTTTCTGTTCCTTTGCTGATGGATTTCAGAATAACATTTTCCTCTAAAATTTCTCTGTGTGGGGTTAGGGGGATAGTCTTTTTCGAACTGAAAAACTCAATCTTCAGATAATTAAATTGATCGCGAAATTGTTTTTTGATTTCCCCTATGGAAAGTGCATCATTAATAAATATACTCATGTTGTTTTTGAATTGCTTTAACACTGCTAAATTGCATTCAAAACTTACTATTCAACATGCCCATACTCAAGCAGAAATATGATCTTCCTCAGTTTTATTTGGAAATTTTAATAGATTCCTAGTTTGTAGGCAAAAGTCGAGGAAACAAATATTCCTCTTCAAGAAAAAATAGCAATGAGAAATCCTGTCTCAGATTATTGAAACGGGCATCTGCCAATCTGAAAGTTGATGGCATTTCAGGTATAGACCGTAGTGAAATCGAAAGTTTATTTAGTTCTTCAAAAAGTGATTGAATAATTCGATGTTCTTTTAATAATTCTTTTTTTTCTGCTGCAATTTTCTCCTTGTCCTGAATACTTGAGACCATCAGCATTTTAATTTCCTTTGTGGTATGAATTGAAAATTGTTGAATTATCTGATGTGCCAGTTCAATGACTTTATTATAACCTTCAGGTGCCTTGTGTGAAGCGGAAAAAAGTTGCAAATGTTTATAGGCATCTTCCAGTTCATTATTAAACCTTGGAAATAATCTTTCATTATAGAATTGTGCAATGTTGTGTCGTCCCAAATTCTTGAAATTCTCAACATTTAACTCCCTACCGGGTTTACTCATATTTGATTCATTTGGCATGAAATACATATTGCATATTGGATATTAAAATGAACTTTCCTGCATCGAGGAAATCAATTCTAGTTTTTCTTTTAATAATAAACTAACTCCACCTGATACATTATATCCTTCTTCCATTCATTCAGCTTTTAATATTGAAGTTGCTTTCAAAGAGGGATAGCCTCCAGTGCAAAGTTTGAAAATTTCCTCGTCCTTAGCGATATGTGTTGTGTAAATCGGTTTTGGATTAGGACCGAAAACGATTTCTGCTTTTGTAATTTCAGCGAGGTCCAAATGTCCAGATGCAAAATCTGCATGAAAATGAGTTTCAAAAATGTATTTAATCACAGCACCACGGGCTTTTGCTAATTCTAAATAATGCTGTTGGTCACGTAATGGATCTATAATTGCAACTACACGATCAGATTCGATATAGTAAGTCGCTTGCGACAGACAATTTGTATAAAGTTGATTAATGTACATTTTGTAATATTTTACTCTAGCAAATATATTTAGAACAAAAAAGACAGATAATGAGATTTAGCAGATTGATAGATGATAATTGACAGTTTTTTAAAGCTGAATATTTTCATTTAAGTCTTTGACAATTTATTAAGACTAAAAAGGTGATGAAGATCATCCTTCAATTTGATCGCACTCATTTGATTAATTTTTATAATGAGCCAGATTTGTTAAAGTAATTATTCATCTATCTTGTTAATATGAAAAATATTCTTGTGCCAATTGATTTTTCAAAGGCGGCATCAAATGCATGTATTTATGCAATTGATTTAGCAAAGACTATCAACGCAAATGTGACCTTGTTTCATGTTTACCATATTCCGATTCCTCCTTCTGGTGAAGTGCCAGTGATGATTATGTCTCCTGAGGAACTTGCTTTGAATGCTGAGGCAGCGTTGGAAAAAGAAGTACTTAATTTGAAGGAGACAACTGGATTTGCGGTAGCCTACTTGGCAGTCCTTGGTGTTGCGGTGGACGATATTTGTGAGAAGACAAATGAAATGGATTTAATTGTTATGGGAATTCAGGGCGCAGGAAAAATTAAGGAGACGTTAGTTGGAAGTATTGTTACATCAACAATTCGTAAATCGAAAAAGCCTGTATTGATCATTCCTGAAAATGCAAGATTTCAGTCGCCCTTGAGAATTGTTTTGGCCTGCGATTATAAACCAGGTATGGATTTGCACGGATTGGATATGCTCCTTGACATTATGAAAAATTTTGATTCTGAAGTTTTTATTATAAATGTAAAACAGAAAAAAGATATTGTGCATTTTGAAACCGACAGGATGGTAAAATTAGAAAGTCATTTAAGTATTTATAAAGTAGATGCACATGAGCCTCATGAAAATGTTCCATTACAAGTTGTGGAATTAAGGGAAAAATTGGAAAATAAATTGAGTGATGTTGAACACTATTATTACAATCCCGAAAAGAAGAATGTTGTTGAAGCAATCAATGATTTTGTAGGAGAGAAACAGGCGGATATGGTTGCCATCATACCTCATCATTATAAATTGCTTGAAGGATTGTTTCACAAAAGTTTAAGCAAGATGTTGGCATTTCATACCCATATTCCTTTACTTTCTCTTCCGGATAACAGATAAAGCATCAAATTAAACAAGAAAAGGTGACGAAATTTCGTCACCTTTTCTCATGAAATTATTTTTAACTATTGAATAATCAATTTCCTGGTAGCACGTTCATTTTCAGATACAATTTCTGCAATGTAAACTCCGGATCCAAGATTACTTAAATCAAGATCAAGACTTTCTTTGTTTTCATAATTTCCTTTGAAAACCAATTCTCCAATCGCATTGGTAATTGTCACTTCAATATTTTTATGATTTGACATAAACACCAATTGAATATTTCCATTCGAAGGATTTGGAAAAATGGAAACTGAAAGAAAATTGTTTGGGTATGAAATGATTCCTGCAGGTCCACATCCGTTTGAAGTTAATAATCCGACTCTTGCACCATTGATTGCTGCGTTCATTCTTGTTTTCTGTCCATTTGAAAACATATTCATACAAGCATCATCAACATAATCCATATAATTCATATACATAGAACTTGGATCTGTCGTATTACATCTTCCTCCTGATTGTGATGTTTGCGGGTAAGTTGGACATCCATAATTCTCTGCTTTCTGTTGTGGAGTATCAGTTACTAAATCATCAGCAGCACATGAAGGCTCATCGGCCCAGATGTGTTCGAGATTAAACCAATGTCCCACTTCATGTGTTGCAGTTCTTCCAAGATCAAAAGGGGCCGAAGCAGTTCCGGTTGTGCCGAAACAAGTATAATCAATGACAACACCATCATCTGATGCACCTGTTGTCAATGGCAAATAAGCAAAACCAAGAGTGTTGCCACCGTCTATATCACAAACCCAAATGTTCAGATATTTATTGTGATCCCAAATAGCAAGGCCACCATTTGCGAAGTTATAATAGTTGTTACCATTTCCAATTTGTGAAACTGTTACAGCACGGCGCTCAATTCCTGTTGTTGGATTTCCTTGTGGATCAACAGTGGCTAAACAAAATTGAATTCCAGTATTCACAGCTAATGACTGAAAAACCGATGGAGTATTGCCAGCATCAGTATTTGTGCGACCATAATCCTGATTAAGCACCGTAATTTGTGAATTTACCTGTGCCGTAGAAATATTCTGAGTAGTATTTTGATACAAAACGTGAATGACAACAGGCACAGTTATTACCGTTTGTATTGTGTTTGGATTAGCTAATCGAGCATTGGTATAATTTGATGTAAACTGTTCCAACTGTGCGCGCGATTGTGCAATAGAAGGATCTGCTGAAAGGTTTGTCAAATAACGTTCGTGTGTCGAACACTTATTATTTTGTTGTGCGTAGGAGGTAAGTACTAATAGACTTAATGCTGAAGTAAGTAATTTTAATCTCATAGGTTTGATTTTTGAAGGAGAAAGGTAATGAATCTATCCCTAATAAATGTCATTTTTACCTCTGAAATACCTGTTTTATCGATGCCGCATTGATACATTTAGCTTATTGCAAAACAATCTCTAAATTGTCTAAATAACGCTATCCTAAAACGCTCTTTTTGCCAAGAAAATGGTCTTTCATACACACGTTCTAATGTTATCCTTGCCTGAATAAATATGATTTTTTCTTTTATTTAAAATTAGAAAAACACCTTTACTTTTTTGCTAAAGGAATGCGGTAACCAAACCCAAACTCAAAAAAATCGGCATGGGAGAAACGTGTTTTAAGTGTTATTGAAGCACTCATATACTCGTTTATCTGATATCGTAATCCAATACGATGGAAATTGTGATATGGAATTCTGGAATAAATGAAATAACCCCATTCCAAAGGCATTGACAAACGTCCTGCTACAAGTGCATATCCGAGTTTTATGCCAATTTGTATATTTTGATTTTTATTTGTGAAATTAATTGAAGTGTCATTTTGATACCGATAATATTGTGCTCCGTCATAGGCGAACTCAATACCCGTATTCCATTTATTTTTGCAATTGTTAAAGCGCTCAATATTAATCGACGCTACGTAAGCAGGATATTTTTGTTTGCTGGCATACTCCACCGCAGAAAGACCAACTGATGTGTAACCCACTAAATACCATTTGATCAATTTGAAGGAACAACTATCAATAATACTGCAGGTGGGTTTGACTCCAAATTGATAACCAACTCCAAGATTTACTGTCGCAATATTTAATCCCAGATTAGGCAACGCCATCGCTCCATTAGAAAAATGGGAAAGTCCAATTCCCGTTTCAATTCGCATCCTATTATTGATTCTGAATTGAGCATTTAACCTCAGATTTACAAATCCATTCAGATTGGAACCAATCGCAATGTTATGCGGGTCCGAAATACTATCGTATTTCTTGGTAATATAACCCAAAGAGGTTGCCACCTTAAATTTCAGGGTAAATTTCTCGCCATGCGTAATATTAAAATTTATAAATGGATAAATTGAAAATCCCATTCCTAAAGTATCTGGATTTGCAAATTTTACAGCCACAATAGTAAGACCAACTTCAGGTGAATGATAAATACGATACCACGGTTTATTGTTGCCGGTTGGGTGTGCAACATCAATTTCAAATGCATTTGTAGACCCTTGAAAAAGTCCGCCCAGGTAATCATGATGCGCAAGAATTTTTCCGTAATGAATGTTTCCAGAAACATAAAAGTTAGACTTGTTATTTTGCGCATACGAGACGGATGCAATTCCAGAAAAAAGAAAAGCAATTATTTGTATTCGAAAAAGCTGGAGCAATGACAATTTCACTTATGTTAAATATACAATAAACAGATTATTTATTTGACTTATTCTGATGCTTAATAGAAGATATTGGGATTTAGAAATACATTATAATAAAAATTTGCCTGACGAATTTTCTGCCCTTCACGAAACATAAACTGATTCCCGTTTTCATCCAGCATCGGTATTGGAGCATTTTGAATTTTTAATTGGTTGTGCAATAATTTATTTTGGATTGAATTTCGAATCTGTTCCGCATCTGCTCCGAGATTCAATTGCGCAGTCTGCGAATAAGACAAAATGGTTTTGACTTGCAAGCTCAACATTCCATGAGAACATTCTGGATATACAGCACCGACTGTATCCATATAGCCATTAGGATAATAATCAGTGGCTCCATAATTGCGATTTCCCATTTGGCCTGTCCAGATTGTTGAATTAATCGCAAATTGAAAATTCTTATTTTGATATTGCAACAACATCGCGCCTGACCGGAAACGATCGAGTCTTGGTCTTGCAAAAATATCATTTTCAGTCAGCACAGTGAAGTTCTGAATTTGAATTCCGAAGATCCCTGTTTGTTGCGTCGTTTTGATTTTATTGAAGTAGCAATTATATGCGTAGGAAAAACTGTTTTTATATTTCGTTTGATTACTAACCAAACTAATGAATAGGTTTGTATCATTATACGTTTTTCCATATGCGAATACCATACCCAAAGAAGCAACTGCTTCAAAATAATGTTTCTTTGGGCCTAGGTTTTTAAGATTATAATAAATTCTAAGATCTGCGTTTGTCTGAAAAAAAATGGCTGTAAAGAACGCATTAATATTTATGCCAATTCTGTCAAAGTGATTTCCAAGGGCAAGAACGATTCCGACATTGACTCCGATGGATTTTTCCTGATACTGTTGCGCGTTTACTTTTGCAACACTAAAGAGGATCATGCAAAAAAGGAATAGTTTTTTATTGGGCCGCATTTCCTTGGAAAATCGATTTATTTGGGATAGCGAAGTTAAGCGTTTTTGTTGCCATTCATCAGTGTTTTAAAAGCTAATTTCACTGTATCCTTCGGCCAAATTCCTGGATTGAAAACGACTATATTTGACTTTGAAAAACGAAACTGAAAATGCTACTTAAAGTTGTATTGACCGGTGCCACCGGATTCCTAGGTTATCGTACACTTGAAAAATTGGTCGAGGCTGAAAATGTGGCGAGTGTTATTGCTACGGGAAGGAATCTGAAAGTTTCGCATCAGGTAATTCATCCAAAGGTTAAATATATTCTAGGTGATCTGGAGGATGAAACTTTTGCAATGAAACTAACAACTAATGCTGATATAATTATCAACGCTGCTGCCTTGTCCTCTCCTTGGGGAAAAGAGGAGGAATTCATTCGGGCAAACGTTAACACGCAAAAAAATCTGCTAAAGGCGTCAATTCAAAATGCTATCAGTCGTTTTGTATATATTTCTACTCCCGGTGTTTATTTCACTTCTAAAGATCGATTGCTGATTAAAGAATCTGATCCTTTACCAGATAAATTTATTAATGCATATGCAAGAACCAAACGTGCTGCTGAAATTATATTAGAACAATCGGGTTTGGAATATGTAATTCTTCGACCTCGTGCATTAATTGGTAGAGGCGATACTGTTATTATGCCTCGATTAATCCGTGCAGTAGATGAAGGGAAATTAAGAATCATAGGTAATGGGTTAAATAGAGTGGACATGACTTCAGTGGGGAATGTTGCAGATGCAATTTTACTGAGCATGACAGTTGATAAAAACGGAATTAATCAGACCTACAATATTTCAAATGGAGATCCTGTTTTATTATGGGATTGTATTGAAAAGGTTTTGAGAATGGTCGGCAAAGAAATGCCCTCAGGTAAAATTTCTTATCCATTAGCAATTGCAGTTGCTCAAATGATGGAATGGAAATCTAAAATTTCAAATTTTAATGAGCCTCCATTAACTAAATATGGAATCGGAACGTTAGGTAAGTCCTTTTCTATGGATATTACAAAGGCAAGAAACTTATTGAAGTATGAACCACGCGTTACTACAATGGAGGCGATGGAAGAATTTGCTAAATGGCATTTGCAGAAATGAAGGAGGTTAAACTTTATATCAATAATGCCGGCTTTTGTATTGCAAAGGAACGGCATGCCATTAAAGGTGGTTCAAATAAAAGTATAAAATTTGGTGCCCTTTTTGGATTAATTCAACATCCGACAATGGGTTGGATCTTATTCGACACAGGCTATACTGACCGTTTTTTTGAAGCAACTAAATATTTTCCAAATAAAATATATGCATTAGCTACAAAAGTTGAAATCAAAAAAGAGGATGAAGTTAAATCGCAACTTTCACATTTTGGTTTAACTTGTTCAGATATTAAACACCTAATTGTTTCGCATTTTCATGCTGATCATATAGGAGGATTGCAGGATTTTGAAAATGCTATATTCTATTGCTCAAAAAAAGCATTTTATCAAGCTAAAAACTGTAATAAATTCTTGGGCTTTTCCAAAGGGATTTTGAAATCACTCATTCCTGCCGACATGGAATCCAGGATAAAATTTATTGATGAAATATCCCATCCAGTTCAAGATGACATTTTCGGAATAAAATATGATTTGTTTAATGATCAATCAATTTTCGTTTACGATTTGCCAGGACATGCTGCAGGACAAATTGGAATTGAATTAAAAACAAAGAAGAAAAAATATTTTCTAATAGCAGATGCTTGTTGGTTGGAACAATCCTATAAAGAACTTATTTTACCAAGTTCGATTGTGAAATTATTTTTTGACTCTTGTTACGATTTTAAAGTTTCACTAAATAAAGTTCATCAATTTCATCTACGAAATCCTGAAGTAATTATTATACCTACGCATTGCGCCAAAACAACCGAGGCAATCATTCCTAAAATATTTGATATTGATGTTCTTTAAACTGAAGATTCTTTATTTTATGAGGAAACTGAGGAGTAATGTTGCTTCGGACAGAAGCGTTATTGAACAAATTCAAAAAAGACGCTTTCAGAAATTACTTAGACAATTGAAGAAATCACCATTTTATCTTCCGTTTATTAAGACAACAAATACATCAGCGGATTTTCCAATAATGAATAAACAAACTTTCATGGAAAATTTCAGCACGATTAATACAAAACACATTTCTCTTGTGGAAGCATCTAAAATTGCAATTGTGGCAGAACGTAGTCGTAATTTTAATCCGATGATTGATGGGGTTACAGTTGGATTATCTACAGGCACGAGTGGTAATCGTGGTGTATTCTTAGCAGATGAAAATGATCGTGCAAAATGGGTGGCTGCTATTTTAGATCGCGTAATTGGTATTTCAATAAAGAAAAGATCAGTTGCATTTTTTCTGAGAGCGAATAGTACTTTATATACTGCCGTAAAATCCAGTGTTCTTCAATTTGAGTTCTTTGATATTCTCAAACCTGTGGAAGTTAACCTAGATAAATTGAACCAATTAAATCCTGATATTTTAGTAGCTCAGCCTAGTATGTTGTGTCTAATTGCAAAGGCAAAAGAAAAAGGATTACTCAAAATCCGACCACAAAAAATTATTTCGGTAGCAGAAGTTTTAGAACCAGAGGACCGTGCCTATTTATCCAAAATATTTGAGCAGACTATTCATCAGGTTTACCAATGTACGGAAGGATTTCTTGCTGCAACTTGTAATCATGGGACACTTCATTTTAACGAAGATTTTCTAATCATTGAAAAGAAATATATTGATGAAGAACAAAAAAGATTTCATCCTGTAATAACTGATTTATTACGATTTACACAACCTGTTGTACGATACGAGCTCAACGATATTATTACGGAAAAAGTTAATTGTCCTTGCGGAAATAAAATGATGGGCATTGAATCAATAGAAGGACGTTCTGATGATATTTTAACTTTTATAGATAATTCAAAAAATAAAGTCTTGTTCTTTCCTGATGCCTTCCGTAAAGCGATTGTTTTAGCGCATGAAAAAATAAATGATTACGCATTAATACAAAAAGACGCTAATAATTTAGTTATGTATATAAATGGGGAAGTGGATGTGTGTTATGAAGCAGCTGAAATTGCCGTTCGTAAATTATTAAAAGAACGCAATATTGAATCAGTGCACTTGAATAAATTAGAACATAACCCACATCGCCTCGGTGAAAAAAAAAGAAGAATAAAAAATGAAAGTAAATAACCCCGTTAGAATTGTTGCAGCTGGTAAATATCTTCCTCAGAAGGTAGACTCTGCTATTCTTGAAGCGAAATATGATATTCCGATTGGATGGGCAGAAAAAAACTCAGGAGTAAAATCGCGTCACATGGTAACGTTCGAATCGAATGCATATATGGGTGCGCGTGCGATTGAAAAGGCACTTGAAAAAGCTGGAATGAAGATGAAAGATATTGACCTCTTAATTTCTGCTGGGGCTACTTACGATTATCCATTACCGAATCAAGCTAGTGTAACTAAAAGTGAATTAAAGGACGCTGGTGATTATCATGTAGCTACTTTAGATATTGACACTACCTGTTTGTCTTTTGTCAGTGCATTCGAAGTTGCTGCAAAAATGCTCGACGGAAAGCAGTATAAAAATATTATAATTGTTTGTTCAGAAGTTTCAACTAAAGGTTTAAATCCTAACAGTAGAGAAACGGCAACTTTATTTGGTGATGCTGCTGTTGCAGTTATTCTACAATATGATGAAAGCGGAGTCTCTGGTTTGATAAAAGGTGGACTACGTACCTATTCAGAGGGAGTAGAACATACTATTATAAAGGGAGGTGGAAACAAATATTTTTTCAAAGACCATCCCTACAATCAGGATTTACATTCTTTTCATATGAACGGAATTAAATTATTGAAACTCGCGAAGAAAAAAATTCCTGAATTTATGGATTGGTTTTTCCAGGATTTAAATGCAACGATTCAAGATGTAGATATAATTATTCCGCATCAGGCTTCCAAAACTGGACTTATCATTTTCACGAACCTGTATACCTTGAGAGAAGACGTGGTGAAAGGAAATCTTGTGGATCACGGGAATTGCATTTCGGCATCTATTCCACTTGTTTTGCATGATCTCATTGATTCTGGAGAAATAAAGCGTGGCGATATTTGTATGTTGACCGGAACTTCTGCAGGTTTTTCTATTGGTGGTGTATTAATAAAATATTAGCAATGGACTGGCTACTTACTCTAAAGCTTTTTTCCAGTCTTTTTTCATTGAATCGCAAAAATATGCGTTGGTTCAATTGGAAGCGAGTAATGGTTTCTTTATTTCTTTTACCACCATTTACACTTCTTCTTATTATCAATAGAGTTTTTCTTCTGCTGGATTATTTGTTTTTCCCATGGTTTATTCGAACTAGAATTAAAGATCCGGTATTTATTATTTCAGCACCTCGAAGTGCTACCACTTTTCTTTTTCACAAACTCTCTTCTCAAAAAGAAAAATTTACTTCCTTTCGTCTTTGGGAAATAATGTTTGCGCCTTCTATTTTGCAAAAATATTTAGTTTTTGGATTTTTCACCTTGGATAAATTAATCGGTCGCCCATTACAACGATTGATTTTGGCATTTGAACGGATAATTCTTTATAAATTCCGTCATATACATTTAATGGGATTAGACCTTCCTGAAGAAGACGAGGCAATTTTGTTTTGGAATATGTCAACAGTATACTTGAACTTCTTTTTTCCTGATACTACATATTTTGAAGATTATTTTCTTTTTGATGATAAGTTATCTGAATATAGAAAAAGGAGAGTCATGAATTATTATTTCCGTTGTGTTCAGCGTCATAATTTTGTTTTTAATCAGAAGGGTCAAAGGCGTTTTCTTTCCAAGAATCCATCTATGATGTCCAAAGTAAAAACCCTACACCAGTTTTTTTCAGATGCAACTATTCTTACGATTAACAGATGTCCTGCTGAAGTAATTCCTTCAACAATTTCACTGAATGAAAATATTTACAGTTTCTTCACAAGTCATAAAACATATTCCGAATTAAATAATAGAACGATTGAATTACTTATTCAATGGTATATGATGGCGCATCATTATTCGAAGGAGTACTTTGAAGGAAAGGTGATGGAAATAGATTTTAAGAAATTGATTAGCGGCGAATTGGAAACAATTACAAGTTTATGCAAACAGTATGATATTCCTGAATCGGTTTTTAAAAAGGAGAGTGTAGAAAAAAAATCAGACGAAATTCATAAAAGCAAGAACAAATACCAGAGGTTAAACGAAACAGAATCAGCAATAATTCTTGAACGTATACCATTTATGAAAAAATATTGTAATTAAAATGCTAACACTGGTAGAACATAAAATTAACATAAACGGCAACCTCATCAATTATGTGGAGAGTGGGGAGGGAGTACCTGTTATTTTTATGCATAATGGTGGTGGCTTCTGGCAAACCTGGAAAAAACAAATTGAATATTTTTCAAAAGAGTATAAGGTTTATGGAATTGATTGGCCAGGCTTTGGTGAATCTTCTAATCCTGATGGTTTAATTTCTCTTGATTTGCTGGCTGATACATTACAAGAATTCATAGAACAACTTGGTTTAAAGAAGGTAATTCTCATTGGTAATTGCATTGGCGGTTCTGCTGCTTTACAATATGCAAGTCTTAACCCTATGCGGGTTGAGAAACTGATTATTTTCAATGTTTGTCCTGGCAAATATATTTATCCGATAAAGTTTACCCGATTACTATTTTATCGCTTAAATCGTTTTTCGATTTTGAAAAAGTGGGTTGGAAATATTATGCAGTTTGTTTTTCTAAAGACTTTTGTAAAAAGGAAATTCCCTTCCATTTTGTTTGGTAAACACGTGAAGCAGGATGATTTTCTTTTTCAGAAATATGTAGAAAAATTCAAACTTGATAAACAAACTGAATCAAGAGTGAATATGGTTTTTTCTGTTCACACTTTTACGATGGCTGACTTATTGAAAAAATTCAAGCCTTTTCCTCACTTATTAGTTTGGGGAAGTGAAAACAAAGTGACTCCGCTAAAAAAACATGGGTATATGCATCGCGATTTATTGCAATCCGAACAATTTGAAATTATTCATGAGCACGGTCATCTATGTATGTACGAAGCTCCCGAAGAGGTAAATAAACTGATCACAACTTATTTAACGAAATAAATGGATACTACTGCAAATTCAACGAAGGAACAATACATTCAGGCACTGAATATCCTTAAACCGTTTTGTAAAAAGAATATTAAGAGAGCATTATTCCAAGCCATCTTCACTTTTATTATGGTTCAGGGATTGTTAATCTCGTCCTATTTCCTTTATGAAATCAACGTTTGGCTTAGTGTAGCCTTGATTCCCGTAACAGCCATATTCATGTGTAGAAGTTATGTAATCGAACACGATTGCGGTCACCAAAGTTTTTTCAGAACTAAAGTTCAGAATGCCATTGCTGGAAATATTTTAGCTTTTCCTATTTTAATTCCTTATTCCATGTGGAAATATATTCACAACAGTCATCATATGAATGTTGGTAATTTGGACAAGCGAGATTTAAATCCAGAAGTATTAACGATGACAGTGAAAGAATTTAAAGCTGCACCAACTATGAAACGAGTTGCCTATCGTTTTCTTCGTTCTAAGTTTTTTCGTTTTCTAGTTGCTCCTTGGGCGATCTTTGCGATTATTTTCCGTTTTCCCAATAAGAAATTTGATTTTCAAGCAAATGTTTCGGTGATCGTGTATGATCTACTTTATGTTCTTCTGTTTGTTTTGTTTTTCAAATACATCACCTTATTGAAATTGGCTATTGTTTATTTACTCCCTGTTTTTCTTTTTTTAGCAACTGCATCCTACGTATTCTATGCTCAACATCAATTTGAAGATACTTATTGGGAAAATCAGGAACAATGGACCTATGAAGAAGCAACATTTAAAGGATCAACTTATCTCACTTCGCCTAGATGGTTTAATTGGGTTTCCGGAAATGTCGTTTATCATAACATTCATCATCTCATTTCCTCCATACCGAATTACAATTTAGAAAAAGCGCAACTTGCTTTAGGAACTGCCCTAGAGTTCAAGCCGATTTCCATTTTTAAGGTGTATGATTTGCTGGACCTTAAATTATGGGATGAGGATAAGAAGAAAATGGTGGGGTTTGAAAGTTTAAAGTCAAATGTCTAAACTCCAATTTTTCATTTTATCTGACTATCTTCACAGGATAAACATTTCGCCTTACTAGTTTCTTATTTATGTTTCGAAGAATTTTACTAATTACTGTTTTATTTTTCATTTTACCTCTTGGGGCAATTTCTCAGATTGAATGGGATATTCCAATGCCTGTAGTGAATATTGGACATAGTTCACCAATTATCTTCCAGCAATTTGGTCACCAATCAAATAAATTATTAACGCTTGATTCTTCAGGCGTGGTAAAGATCTGGGATGTTGAATCAGGGACTAATCTAATTACGATTACAAATACTACGGGCAAAATTTATTCCGCTGAATTTTCGCCGATGGATCATTGGGTTATTGTAAAAGTAAAGATCAATTCGAAAACGCTTTTTGATGTTCAAGAATTTCTTACTTCTTATGTATATAGTGTAAATTCCGGATCTCAGGAATTTGAATCATCAGGAAATGAGCTTTCCATTTCAGCTGATGATTTGAAAATATTTACTGTAAATTCTCTTGGTAGAAAGTATGAAATTGGAGAGCAAATAGATTATGAATATTTATATGTTTACAATACTAAAACAAGAAAAAGTAAAGCAACTAAAATTTCATTCAAGCATGAGCATATTCTATTAATGGCATTAGACAATGATTTTTTAATTTGTTTAACTGGTGATGGGGCTACAAGCCACCTTCGAATACAGAATTTGCTTACTTCCTTTATAACTGATTTTCCTATGAGTGACGAATATGGAGATGTTAAAGAATTAAGAAAAACTAGGGTTATCCAAAGGAAGAATGGAATTGTTGTTTTTTATTCTGGATATGATTTTACTCCTATGTGTGATGAATTGTTTATTGGACCAAAGTATGGTATTTCGAATATTTTTCAAAGAAAGGATTCTTTAAACAAATCGAACAATTTTCTTGTTTTGGGAAACTTTTACAATCAAGTTGAGGTTTCTGCACAGAATATAGTAGTTTCCTCTCCAATGAAAGAAGATGATGACTATTTTATTCAAATTCAATTTGACAGTATTTCAGATAGTATGTTATTGCCCCATGGTTTAAGTTCATATTCTTATTGTGAGAATGGTGGATATAAAGTTGGATATTCGTTAAAGAAATTAAAGAATAGTGAGATTTATGTTCGTCGAATAGTTTGGTTTGATACGGAGATGGGGCTGGTAAGTGTGGAAAAAGATTTTCCAAGAAATTCTTTACAGAATCGAAGCTATGATAACCGTTTTATAGCAATTTCCTATGGAACCACTATTGGAATTTATGATCCTAAATCAGGGATTATTTTGAGGAAAATTGGAGTGCAACCCTGTTCAATTAAATTCTTTTCAGTCTCAAAATCAAGAGAGCGATTATTTCTAGTATGTGGGGATACGTTGATCAGGATTTATAATTTTAAGTTGTTAGATATTGAGGCTGAATATAAATTTTGTGGATCCCCGATATTAAATATTTTTCTTAGTCATGATGGTTCTAAGTTTGTTGTAGATAATGGGAAGGAATTATGTACCTACACTATTGGTTCCATTTTGCAACAGGGGAAATTTAATCGGAGCATCCCAGATTCTTTGCAATTAGCTTCTAAATATATTGACCAGCCTATTTTTATTGAGAATTTGAATTTGGATGAGCAAAGTAATAATAGCATACAAGTATTAAATATAGGTTGTCTTACAGGTTATTCACATTTAAATAGTCATGGGTATTCCCTCTACCAAGTTACTTCTAAGGATCAAACAGTATCTGCAACATTTAAAGTGGACCAGGAAAAGATTTCAATCGACACAATTATAAATGGAAAAAGAAGAGCGTATACTACCTACCGTGATTTCAATATTGAAAGTGTTTCTATTGATTTCTTTCATTTTTCTGGCACCGATAAAATTAATGATGAGGATGGTGATTCTTTTTATTTTGATGATGAATCGGCTGTGGTGAAAATTAATAAAATTTGTTTTAGCAGAAATTTAAAATATTTGGTAATTGATGAATCGGATCAAATTAATTCCAATTATGAATATAATGCAGACGATAATTTTAAATACAAACACAGTCTTAAAATATATCCAATATATAAAGAAAACGTTAATGGCAAATCGTTTGAAGGATTCTCCTATTGGCAAATTGATTTAAATGATGAAGTGGATACGATGTTTATAGATAGTTCTGATAATTATCTGATCGTATTATACAAAAATTCATGGGGGAAACCTTCGGATATATTTTATTTGGATGGGGGAAGAAAAGCCTCAAAAGGTTGGTATGATATGAAATTTAATTCCCCCGTTGCGAACCATCAACTTGTTTATACAAAAAGTAGTGAATCTTCAATCGAGCTTCAGGCAATTGCTGCTAGTAATGGCGTGCGTACAGCAGGATGGATTTATAACACAACCGAAGCAGTTTATTTTATAATGCCTTGTAGTTATTATCATACTGATAAAGATGAATTAAATGCTTTAAGTTTTCGTTACCAAGGAAATTATTTTCCTGTAGAGGATTTTGACAATTACTTTAATCGACCAGATCATATTGTAAAGAATCATTTGGATTTTAGTGATACCCTATTAATTGGAGCATACAAAATGGCTTATGAAAAACGTATTAAAAAGGCCGGTATAATTGACAAGGGGCCGTTTATATACTCTAGGAAGGGAAATCTGACAGGAGGATATTTTCCAGGTTACGGCCCTTCCATAACAATAAAAAATGCAAGCGGAATACATTCATTAACTCACGACAGTGTCCTTGAATTTCATGGAATTATAAAAGATTCTATTTCTCTATTGGAAAGTTATTCCGTAACTGTCAATGGAGTCCCACTGTGGGGCAATCATGGAAAGAAAATTGCAAAAGGAAAGAAAGTAATAAATTTCGACGAAATAATTGAACTCATTCCAGGAAAGAATAAGATTCAGTTTACCGCTTTAGATACTTTGGGGTTTAAAGGTCAATCACAAGTTGTGTTCGTAAATTATGTACCTACAGATCCTATAAAACCTAAACTTTATTTTTATGGAATTGGCGTATCAAATTATCTGGATTCAAATTACACGCTACGTTATGCAACAAAGGATGTTCGAGACATTTGTAAATCAATATATGGTAGTAAATGTTATTCAGAAGTAATTGTCGATACTTTATTGGACAAAAATGCAACTAAGGAAAATATCAAGACATTGCATCAGAAAATGATGCTGACGAATCCGGATGATGTTGTAATTGTATATGTTTCTGGTCATGGTCTCCTGGATGACAGTCTGGATTTTTATTATGCAACATATGATGTCGATTTTAATCATCCAAATGATAAAGGAATTTCATTTGATATGTTGGAAGGTTTATTAGATAGTATTCCTTCCAGAAAAAAACTTTTGCTAATGGATGCTTGCCATAGTGGAGTTGTAGATAAAGATTATTATGCCCTGTTAAATCCAAATTCACAAAATCTTGCGGGAACAAAAGGGAAAATTACTCCCCAAGAGTCATTTAGAGGTCCAACAAAAGTTATTACACCAGCACAAGAAAATCAACAACGAAATTATCAAATGATTGGGGAAATGTTTGTTAATTTCTCAGGCAATACAGGGACTATTGTTATTTCTGGTTCTTCAGGCTATGGGTATGCATTGGAAGGCCCAGAATGGAATAACGGCGTATTTACCTATTGTTTTATTAATGGATTGAAAAATAAAATGGCTGATACCGATAAGGATGGCGAAGTTACTGTGCGTGAACTAAAAAGTTATTTAGAAAAATCTGTTAGTGAATTGACAGAGGGTAGACAAAAACCAAATATCAGAAAAGAAGTTCTTGAAAATGAATGGAGAATTTTTTAGTTCTATTTTACTTTTTCAAAGCTTCTCTCAACTGTTTTTCAAGTTGATCCTTCTGAGATTTACTTTCCGTAATATCACTTTCAATAGCGATAAACTTTTCTACATTAC